>NZ_JBXANU010000008.1:0-219626 GCF_058802085.1 Pseudomonas sp. GW822-FHT02G04 | reverse complement strand
CTGATTATTGCTTACGAAGCAGGCACAGCAAGGGGGAGCAAGCTCCCCCTTTAGTTTTTACCGGACACTAGTGACGCAGAGCGTGGGAACGATCATTGGGTGGCCTGGCGATTGGCGTACATCCGGCACTCTGCCAACAGCGCCAGCAAATTCGGATCACGCTCCTTGGCCTTGAGAAACACCACGCCAATGTGCTGCTGCAACCGGTACTTTTCCTGCAATGGAATCAGCTTCACCCGGTTCTCATACACCGCCGCAATCCGTCCTGGCAGCAATGCATAACCCACCCCCGAGCTGACCATGCTCAGCAGGGTGAAGATGTCGTTGACCTGCATCGCCACCTTCGGCTCGAATCCCGCCTGCTTGAACACCCGAATACCGTCCTGGTGCGTGGCGAAGCCTTGGGTCAAGGTGATGAACGTTTCGTCGCGAACCTCGGCCAGATCGACTTCGGTCCGCTGGGCAAAGGGCGAATCAGCCGGGGTGGCGAGGAAGATGTCATCGGAAAACAGCGGGATCTGCTCGCAGTCCGGGTCGTTGACGCTGTCGTCCAGCGACACCAGGATTGCATCGACTTCCATGTTCTTGAGCTTGTACAGCAGGTCGATGTTCGAGCCCAGGATCAGGTCGATATTGAGTTCGCTGCGGCGGATTTTCAGGCCCATGATCAGCTGCGGCACGGTCTTCACCGTCAGCGAATACAGCGAGCCGAGTTTGAAGCGTTCGGCGGAGAACCCAGCGGCTTCGCGGGTCAGGCGCACGGTTTCGAGCACGTCCTGAATCAGCTTCTGCGCCCGCTCTTCCAGCACATAAGCGCTTTCCAACGGGGTCAGGTTGCGCCCTTCGTGCTTGAATAGCGGGCAACGCAAGGCGCTTTCCAGGGAGTGGATGGCGCGATGCACGCTAACGTTGCTGGTCTGCAACTCGACGGCGGCGCGGGCCAGGTTGCCGGTGCGCATGAAGGCCAGGAACACCTCGAGTTTTTTCAGGGTCAACTCTTCATCGATCAGCATGGGCCAAACTCTTTTTGGAATGACCTGATTGTGCCCAATTGGCTAACGTTTGGCTCGATGGCTTTCGTAGGGGGCATTGTGTTTTGAAACATTGCGCTTTTAACCTTGAGGCCTGAGCCTTGCGCGCGGCGGTAATGAACGTAGAGGTGAGCAACACATGTATCACGGGGAAAGATTTAACGCCTGGACGCATTTGGTTGGGGCAGTGGCGGCATTTGTCGGGGGCGTGTGGCTGCTGGTGATCGCCAGTATGGATGGCAGTCCGTGGAAGATCGTCAGTGTGGCGATTTACGCGTTTACCTTGCTGGTGCTCTACAGCGCCTCGACCGTGTACCACAGCGTGCGTGGGCGCAAGAAAGCGATCATGCAGAAGGTCGATCACTTTTCGATCTACTTGCTGATCGCCGGCAGTTACACACCGTTCTGCCTGGTGACCCTGCGCGGGCCGTGGGGCTGGACGCTGTTCGGGATTGTCTGGGGGCTGGCGCTGATCGGCATCCTGCAAGAAATCAAACCACGCTCGGAAGCGCGGATTCTGTCGATTGTGATTTATGCGGTGATGGGCTGGATCGTGCTGGTGGCGGTCAAGCCGTTACTGGCGGCATTGGGCCCTGTCGGCTTTTCCTTGCTGGCGTCGGGCGGGGTGCTCTATACCGTAGGAATTATCTTTTTCGCCCTCGACCATCGTCTGCGCCATGCCCATGGGATCTGGCACTTGTTCGTGATCGCCGGGAGTTTGCTGCACTTTGTAGCGATTTGGTTTTACGTCTTGTGACTGCTTTTGTGGCGAGGGGGCTTGCCCCCGTTGGGCTGCGAAGCGGCCCCAGTCTTGCAACGCGTCTTCTCAGATACAACGCATAAACCGGATTTACGACTGCTTCGCAGCCGAACGGGGGCAAGCCCCCTCGCCACAAGGTCCTAGAAATCACCCCAAAGTTGCTGGGCCACCGCCAACGCCACCACCGGTGCGGTTTCGGTGCGCAGCACGCGCGGGCCGAGGCGGGCGGCGTGGAAACCGCCAGTCTTGGCCTGTTCGACTTCCGCGTCAGACAAGCCGCCTTCCGGGCCGATCAGGAACGCCAGGCTTGCAGGTTTGGCGTGGCTCACCAGTGGCTCGGCCACCGGGTGCAGCACCAGTTTCAATTCGGCCGCGGTCTGCTTCAACCAGTCAGCCAGCAGCAATGGCGGATGAATCACCGGCACCCGTGAACGCCCACACTGCTCGCAGGCGCTGATCGCCACCTGACGCCAATGCATCAGGCGTTTGTCGGCGCGTTCGTCCTTGAGGCGGACTTCGCAGCGGTCGGTGAAAATCGGGGTGATTTCGGTGACGCCCAGTTCGGTGGCTTTCTGAATCGCCCAGTCCATCCGTTCACCACGGGACAAGCCCTGGCCGAGATGGACCGCCAGCGACGACTCGACTTGCCCGGTGAAGCTTTCGTCGATTTGCACCACCACGCGCTTCTTGCCGACTTCCACCAGCGTGCCGCGAAACTCATGGCCCGAGCCGTCGAACAATTGCACCGCATCACCCTCGGCCATGCGCAGCACACGGCTGATGTAATGCGCCTGGGCTTCGGGCAGCTCGTGTTCGCCGGTGCTCAAAGGGGCGTCGATAAAGAAGCGGGACAGTCTCATCTTGGGTCTCTGTAATTCGTCTGAACTGATCGTTCCCACGCTCTGCGTGGGAATGCCTCACCGGACGCTCCGCGTCCGCTTTTGGGACGCAGAGCGTCCCCGGCTGCGTTCCCACGCAGAGCGTGGGAACGAGAAAAACCTAGCCCGGATCGCGATAGCCCGGATGAAAGTCCTTCGGCACCGCCACGCTGACGCTGTCACGGGTGGCGATGTCGATGCCTTCGCTGGCCACTTCGGCCAGAAAATCGATCTGCTCCGGGGTAATCACGTAAGGCGGCAGGAAATACACCACGCTGCCCAACGGCCTGAGTAAAGCACCTCGTTGCAGCGCATGCTGGAACACGGTCAAACCGCGACGTTCCTGCCACGGGTAAGCGGTCTTGCTGGCCTTGTCCTTGACCATCTCGATCGCCAGCACCATACCGGTCTGGCGCACTTCGGAGACGTTCGGGTGATCGGCCAGGTGCGCGGTGGAGGAGGCCATGCGCTGGGCCAGGGCCTTGTTGTTCTCGATGACGTTGTCTTCTTCGAAGATATCCAGCGTCGCCAATGCCGCCGCGCAGGCCAGCGGATTGCCGGTGTAGCTGTGGGAGTGCAGGAAGGCGCGCAGGGTCGGGTAGTCGTCGTAGAACGCGCTGTAGACCTCATCGGTAGTCAGGCAGGCCGCCAATGGCAGGTAACCGCCGGTCAGGGCCTTGGACAGGCAGAGGAAGTCCGGGCGGATGCCGGCCTGTTCGCAGGCGAACATCGTGCCGGTGCGACCGAAGCCGACGGCGATTTCATCGTGGATCAGGTGCACGCCATAGCGATCGCAGGCTTCGCGCAGCAGCTTGAGGTACACCGGGTGGTACATGCGCATGCCGCCGGCGCCCTGAATCAGCGGCTCCAGAATCACGGCGGCCACGGTGTCGTGGTTGTCGGCCAGCGTCTGCTCCATGGCGGCGAACATGTTGCGCGAGTGTTCTTCCCAGCTCATGCCCTCGGGGCGCAGGTAGCAATCGGGGCTGGGCACCTTGATGGTGTCCATCAGCAGGGCTTTGTAGGTTTCGGTGAACAGCGGCACGTCGCCCACCGCCATCGCCGCCATGGTTTCGCCGTGGTAGCCGTTGGTAAGGGTGACGAAGCGCTTCTTGTTCGGCTGGCCGCGGTTGAGCCAGTAGTGAAAGCTCATTTTCAGCGCGACTTCGATGCACGACGAACCGTTATCGGCATAGAAGCACCGGGTCAGGCCTTCGGGCGTCATCTTCACCAGACGCTCGGACAGCTCAATCACCGGCTGATGGCTGAAACCGGCGAGGATCACGTGTTCCAGCTGATCGACCTGATCCTTGATGCGCTGGTTGATCCGCGGGTTGGCGTGGCCGAACACGTTGACCCACCAGGAGCTGACGGCGTCGAGGTAGCGTTTGCCTTCGAAGTCTTCCAGCCACACGCCTTCACCGCGCTTGATCGGGATCAGCGGCAGCTGTTCGTGGTCTTTCATCTGGGTGCAGGGATGCCATAACACGGCGAGATCGCGTTCCATCCACTGTTTATTCAGGCCCATTTTCTGTCTCCTCGAGGCTACCCGTGACGTAGGCGGGTAAACAATCGCGCAAGCCTATGCAATGAGCGTCACGGGGACAACCCATTGTGTCGATTGAGCTACTTTGTATAGGACGATAGACGTCGCTGGCGGCGTTTTGATGGCTGACGTATTCTTCGCGGCTCTTTGAGTCGTCTGACTCGTAAAACCGCTATTTCCTCGTGTATTTCCGGAGTTCGCTGAATGTCTGCTGGTTGGCTGCGCGCCTGTGCGCTGGTGATGTTGGGGCTGTTCAGCGTTTCGGCGCTGGCCAAGGATAAAACGGCGATCGTGGTCGGCGGCGGGCTTTCGGGCCTCACCGCGGCGTACGAACTGCAGAACAAAGGCTGGCAGGTGACCCTGCTGGAAGCCAAACCGGCCCTGGGCGGTCGCTCCGGCATGGCCACCAGTGAGTGGATCGGCAACGACAAAACCCAACCGGTTTTGAACAAGTACATCTCGACGTTCAAGCTGAGCACCACGCCGGCCCCTGAATTCGTGCGGACCCCGGGTTACCTGATCGACGGTGAATACTTCAGCGCTGCCGATCTGGCGACTAAGCAGCCGGCCACCGCCGACGCGCTGAAACGCTACGAAAAGACTCTGGATGACCTGGCGCGCTCGATCGAAGACCCGCAAAACCCGGCCGCCAACAGCACGCTGTTCGCCCTGGACCAGATCAACGTGGCCAACTGGCTCGATCGCCTGAATCTGCCGGCCACTGCGCGTCAGTTGGTGAATCAGCAGATTCGTACCCGTTACGACGAACCTTCGCGCCTGTCGCTGCTGTATTTCGCACAACAAAGCCGCGTCTACCGTGGCATTGCTGACCGCGACCTGCGCGCCTCGCGTCTGCCTGGCGGCAGTCCGGTGTTGGCCCAGGCCTTCGTCAAGCAACTGAAAACCATCAAGACCAGTTCCCCGGTTTCGTCCATTACCCAGGACAAGGACGGCGTGAGCGTCAAGGTCGGCAGCGTTGGCTATCAGGCGGACTACGTCGTACTGGCCGTGCCATTGCGCGCACTGAACAAAATCCAGATGACTCCGGCGCTGGACGCCCAGCACATGGGCGCCATCAAGGGCACCAACTACGGCTGGCGTGACCAGATCATGCTGAAGTTCAAGACGCCAGTGTGGGAAAGCAAGGCGCGCATGTCTGGCGAGATCTACAGCAACGCCGGTCTGGGCATGTTGTGGATCGAGCCGGCCTTGAAGGGCGGCGCCAATGTGGTGATCAACATTTCCGGCGACAACGCACGGGTGATGCAGGCCTTTGGCGACAAGCAGATGGCCGATCAGGTGCTGATTCGTCTGCACGCCTTTTATCCACAGGCACGCGGTTCGTTCACCGGTTATGAAATCCGCCGCTACAGCACCGACCCATCGATGGGCGGCGCTTACCTGGCCTTCGGTCCGGGGCAGATCAGCAAATACTGGCGGCTGTGGGAACGTCCGTTGCAACGCGTAGCGTTTGCCGGCGAACACACTGACACCTTGTACCCAGGCACCCTGGAAGGCGCCTTGCGCACCGGTCAGCGTGCAGCCAGTCAGCTGGAAGACCTGGCGGCGGGCAAATCGTTTGAGCCGGCGAAAGTTGTGCCGGCGGCGACCGCTGCGGCGGCAGGCGCGGTAGTGGCGAAGAAAGGCAATTTCTTCAGCAACATGTTCGGTGGTTCGTCCGATAAAGCAGAACCTGCGAAGGTTGAAGCGAAAGCTGAAGAGACCAAGCCTGGCTTCTTCTCTCGGATGTTCGGTGGCGGTTCCGACAAGGCTCCGGCCAAGGCGGCAGAACCCGTTGCCCCCGTTGCTCCGGCACCCGCTCCAGTAGCTGCGCCGGCCCCGGCACCTGCACCGGTTGAGGCACCGAAGCCAGTGGTGCCAGTGCAGGCCGAGCCTGCCAAGAAAGCACCGGCCAAAGCGCCAGTGAAAAAGCCTGCTGCCAAAACCGAGGCCAAAAAGGCACCGGCCAAGGCAACGGCGAAAAAGACTGAGCCAGTGAAGAAACCAGTGGCGAGTACCGCTGCGAAGGCCCCGGTGGCGACTGAAGCCAAGACACAGTAAGTCTTGGGATAAAAAAAAGCGCGGCAGTGATGCCGCGCTTTTTTTATGTCTTTGTCCCCCCGGTGAAGGAGGTTGATTTTGTTGGGGCTAAATTAGATCGACGATATGGACTTCATCGCTTTGGTAGTCGCTGATATAGGCGCAATTGTGCTGATCAAGAACCATGTCATACGGTTCGAAAGCACCAGGGATGGGAACCCTGCGCACAATCTCATGGGTATGAGTATTAACTTCCACGACCTCTTTTTCGGTTTGATCAACGGCATAAGCGTTCTTTTCGCCGAACACTATTTTCCCTTCGCAAGCCACAAAATCGAAA
The DNA here is from genome assembly GCF_058802085.1 of Pseudomonas sp. GW822-FHT02G04. Taxonomy (NCBI): domain Bacteria; kingdom Pseudomonadati; phylum Pseudomonadota; class Gammaproteobacteria; order Pseudomonadales; family Pseudomonadaceae; genus Pseudomonas; species Pseudomonas sp. GW822-FHT02G04. Next base: position 213,031 of record NZ_JBXANU010000008.1, on the reverse strand, counting down.
TGCCGGGTGGTCAGTGACCGGGTATCCAACACGGTCAGTTTTCGAGCGTCCAGACCCACGATATACACTTCTCTACCGTCGGGACTGACAGTAACGGCTGACGGATATTTTTCGGTTTTGATGATGTTGATGACTTCGAACGTCGTGCTGCTGATGACCGTGAGCGCGTCCTCATAAGGGCCGGCTGGGGCGTTGGTACTGGAAATGTAAAGGCGCGAATCGTCCGGGCTGATATCCACACTTATGGACGGTGAGGGTAAGCCTTGTACTCTGCTCACCGCATACAGGCGGGTATCAATAATTGCCAACCACTCTTTATTCTGTCGAACGGTGACGTAAACATGTTTCCCGTCTCGACTCACGACGACTCCGTTAGGGTGTCTACCTACCGTGATGTTACCCACCGCGTATGTTTCGGTATCAATAACCGAAACCGAACTTGAACCGTAGTTGGTCACGTAAGCTCTTTTTCCCTCATGGCCAAGGGCGATGTTCCGGGGATACTGCTCCACGGCGATGGTGTGGATTACCTTTTTGATCCGGGTGTCGATGACGGACACATTGTCCGACATGTAATTGCAAACAAATACGCGCGATCCATCGTTGCTGATGGCCATCCCTCGCGGTCCTTCCCCTACGGGTATCGAATTGGATTGATTGCGTGTTATCACGGGGGATGAACTCGAATTGTGACTCATGGTAGAACTCCTGTTCAGACGCTTGGACTCACGTCCAAGTTCAAGTTCATCAATGACCTGTAAGGAAAGCTACTGTTAAATATGACAGTTCTGACGAGTGGTATCGGCTCTCAAATGAATATAAGGAGGGTGTGTGAAGGTTTTTTCTTCCGGTTAACACTCTCTTAACCTCTCGGCCCCAAGGTCTTGATCGTATTTCTCGATATTTCATAGCGAAATTTTCCGCTTTAAATCGATAGATAACTCGATAGTCTTGGGCGCAGTTCTTACAGGATTTGGGCAATGCAGCTACGTAACTCTTCTTCCCGCTACGGTTGGGTCAGCATCTTTATGCACTGGGGTGTGGCGTTGGCCGTCTTCGGCCTGTTTGCGTTGGGGCTGTGGATGGTCGGTCTCGACTACTACAGCACCTGGCGTAAAGACGCGCCGGATCTGCACAAGAGCATTGGACTGGTGTTATTTGCCGTCATGTTGCTGCGAGTAGTGTGGCGCTTCATCAGCCCACCGCCGCCGCTCCTGCCGAGCTATAGCCGCATGACTCGTCTGGGCGCCAAGTTCGGCCATTCCTTCCTTTATCTCAGTCTGTTCGCTGTGATGATTGCCGGTTACCTGATTTCCACCGCAGACGGTGTCGGGATTCCGGTGTTTGGCCTGTTTGAAATTCCTGCACTGGTTTCCGGACTACCGGACCAGGCAGACACCGCGGGTGTGATTCATTTGTACCTGGCCTGGCTGCTGGTAATTTTTTCCGGTTTCCATGCGTTGGCAGCATTGAAACACCACTTTATCGATCGTGATGCGACCCTGACGCGAATGCTGGGGCGCAAAGCCTGATGTTTAACCTCGACTCCCAAGGAATAGAAAGCATGTTGAAAAAGACGCTCGCCGCACTGGCAATCGGTTCTGCTCTGCTGTCCGCAAACGTGATGGCGGCCGACTATGTGGTCGACAAAGAAGGCCAGCACGCCTTCGTTGACTTCAAGATCAGCCACCTGGGCTACAGCTACATCATCGGTACCTTCAAGGATATCGACGGCAAGTTCAGCTTTGACGCTGCCAAGCCTGAAGACAGCAAGATCGAGTTCAATGTGCGCACCGCCAGCGTGTTCACCAACCACGCCGAACGCGACAAGCACATCGCCAGCGGTGACTTCCTGAACGTGGGCAAATTCGCCGACGCCAAGTTCGTCTCCACCAGCGTCAAACCTACCGGCAAAAACGCCGCAGGCAAAGACACTGCCGACGTGACCGGCAACCTGACTCTGCTGGGCGTGACCAAGCCAATCGTGGTCAAAGCCACCTTCCTGGGTGAAGGCAAGGATCCATGGGGCGGCTACCGTGCCGGCTTCGAAGGCACCACCAGCATCAAGCGTTCCGATTTCGGCAAGCAGAAAGACCTGGGCCCAGCGTCCGATGCGGTCGATCTGTACGTGACGTTTGAAGGTGTCAAAGCGAAATAATCTTCGCGCCTGACATAAAAACGCCCCTGATCTCATGGTCCGGGGCGTTTTTTTATACCTTATATTCGGTCTAACCGTCCGCCACATAATCCTGTAGGAGCCAGGCTTGCCGGCGAAGGGGGCGACTCGGTCTCTGCGGCGTAGCTGATGACGCCTTCGCCGGCAAGCCTGGCTCCTACAGGTTTTTGATGAAGCATAAAAAATGCCCCGGATTTTGCGATCCGGGGCATTTTTCATGACTTTGAAAAACTCAGCGGTTGCGGGTCAGCAATGCTGGTTTTTCGCCGCGCGGACGGCCTGGCAGTTGATCCAGTTGCTCAGGGGTCGGGAAGCGATCGCTTTTCGACTCCTTGTGAATGATCTTCGGTGCCGGGCCCCGCGGGTTCTGCACGGCCGGTTCCGAGCGAGACTGGTCGTCACGGGCCGGACGGCGGTTGCGGGACTCTTCGCGACGGGCCTGGCCGTCACGTGGAGCGCCGTTGCGTGGGCCACTGCGCTTGGCCGGTGGGGTGCCGGTGGTTGCGCCGCTGCTGTTGCGCGGGCCGTTCTGGCGACCTTGTGGCTGACCGGTGCGCGGAGCACCAGCACCAGCGCCTTGTGCCGGTGCGCCCGGACGACGGCCACGGCCCTGAGCCGGTTTGGCTTGAGGCACGTAGTCGACGCGGTTACCGAAGTTATCGATATCGTCGTCCAGGAACTCGTCCGGAGCACGGTCGGCGGCAGCGCGAGGAGCCGGGCGCTGTTGTTCGCGGGCCGGGGTGCCTTCGCGTGGTTTGTGTTCACGGGCCGGGCGCTCGCCACGGCCGGCAGCAGGTTTTTCCTTGCCGCCCTTGTCCTTGCCTTTGTCTTTACGACCGCCGCCGCCACCGCTGCCGTTCGGGCCGTCGCCGCGTGGGCCACGTGGGGCGCGTGGGTTACGTACATCCGGACGCTCGCGAACTTCCGGTTTCTCGGCTTCCACAGCGCTGGAGTCGAAGCCCATCAGGTCGCCGTCGGCGATTTTCTGCTTGGTCATGCGCTCGATGCTTTTCAGCAGCTTTTCTTCGTCCGGAGCGACCAGCGAGATCGCCTCGCCCGAACGACCGGCACGGCCGGTACGACCGATACGGTGCACGTAGTCTTCGTCGACGTTCGGCAGTTCGAAGTTGACCACATGGGGCAACTGGTCGATATCCAGGCCGCGTGCGGCGATGTCGGTGGCGACCAGGATGCGCACTTCACCGGCCTTGAAGTCGGCCAGGGCTTTGGTGCGGGCGTTCTGGCTCTTGTTGCCGTGGATCGCGACGGCGGTGAGGCCGTGTTTGTCCAGGTACTCGGCCAGGCGGTTGGCGCCGTGCTTGGTGCGCGTGAACACCAGCACCTGTTCCCAGGCGCCGGCAGTGATCAGGTGCGCCAGCAACGAACGCTTGTGGCTGGCGGCCAGACGGAATACGCGTTGTTCGATCCGCTCGACCGTGGTGTTCGGTGGCGTGACTTCGATGCGTTCCGGGTTGTGCAGCAGCTTGCCGGCGAGGTCGGTGATGTCTTTGGAGAACGTCGCCGAGAACAACAGGTTCTGCCGTTTGGCCGGGAGGCGGGCGAGGACCTTTTTCACGTCATGGACAAAGCCCATGTCGAGCATGCGGTCAGCTTCGTCCAGCACGAGGATTTCCACGTGGGACAAATCGACACTGCCTTGGCCGGCGAGGTCAAGCAGGCGACCGGGGCAGGCCACCAGCACGTCGACACCACGGGACATGGCTTGAACCTGCGGGTTCATGCCGACGCCACCGAAGATGCAGGCGCTGACGAACTTCAGGTCACGGGCATAGACCTTGAAGCTCTCGTGCACCTGAGCCGCGAGTTCGCGGGTTGGGGTCAGGACCAGTACGCGTGGTTGGCGCGGGCCGTGACGCTGGGATTTGTCCGGGTGACCGTTGGGAAATAACCGCTCCAGAATCGGAAGGGCGAAACCGCCGGTTTTACCAGTACCTGTCTGAGCCGCAACCATCAGGTCGCGACCTTGCAACACGGCGGGAATGGCCCGCTGTTGCACCGGAGTAGGCTCGGTATAGCCCGCTGCCTCGATGGCGCGGACTAAAGCCTCGGAGAGACCGAGGGAAGCAAAGGACATGAGTAATCCTGTTTTAGTTAGGGCTTGGCCCAATGGGAGTCTTGCCTGGCGCGAATGGCGTTTAAGAGGACGCAATCCCGTCCGGTCCTGCTGGGCCTCGAAGGCTCGTCTAGAGCGCTCGCGCGGGCTGAAAAGCTGCGCTGTAGCGGGATCGAGATGCCTTGAACAAGTCCGAGCGTCCGGGCGTGAGCCTGGCGGGAAGGCCGGAGTATAACAGAGCAATCACTGTGCGCCGCTTTCCTGCTGCTCAACGGTTTTTCCGCCGGTTGCGGTGGTGCTGGCGGCCCGGGCTTCAGTGGCCGGGCCGGCACCATAGCGGGCGCTCAGTTCGGCATAGGCCGGTTCGCGCTTGAAGCGCTTGAGCTCGGCGCCGAAACGCTGCACCAACAAATCCATCCCGGCATTGCGGCGTACCGCCAGATACTGGCTCTGCTGGCTGATGACGGTCGGGTTCTCGGTGATCTTGTCGCGGATGTCCAGTTGATCGAGCAAGTGCTGGCCGACCCGGCGATCGGTGATCAGCAGGTCGATCCGCCCGCGTACCAGTTTGCCGAAGTTGGCTTCATGGGTGGGCGCCGGTTCCCGGGTAAACAGTGTCGATTCGCTGAAGTCCTTGCTGTACAGGTAGCCCGGCGAGGTGCCGATGGTCAGGCCTTTCAGGTCGTCCAGGGTGCGAAATGGAAACGGCCGTTCATTGGCGTAGAACATCACGAATTCGACTTGCGAGAGCGGTTCGCTGGGGTAGAGCAGGCTCACTTCGCGTTCATCGCTGTGGAAAATGTCCAGCACACCGTCTGCCTGGCCTTGCTCAAGCATCGACAGGCAGCGCTTCCACGGCAGGAACTGCCATTCCACGTCGATCCCGAGACGTTTGAAGACGATGGCCGTGGTTTCGTAGTCGAGACCCAGCGACGTGCCGTTTTCTTCATACACGTAAGGCGCCCAGGGTTCGGTGACAATACGTAGCTTCTCGCCCCGAGCGGTGAAGCTCAGGCAAGTGAACAGAAGCACGGTCAGTAACTGAGCGATCAGGGGCATGGCTTGAGATTGCGACGAGAAATCATAAAGAGCCAGAAACCGGATCCAGAAGCTCTATCTCAGGATATGACTGCACAATAAAGGGGCACCGAAAAGCAAAAGATCGTAGCCTTCGGTGGCTTCTACAGAGGTATGTATTCCCCAGTAGGAGCTGCCGAAGGCTGCGATCTCTTGATGTTGCTTTGGCGACGATTAGCGCGGCAACTTCAGGTTATTCCACACCGCCAGACTCGGTTCAGCCTGGTTCAGCGTGTAGAAGTGCAGCCCCGGTGCCCCACCTTGCAACAGGCGTTCGCACATCTCGGTGATGACTTGCTCACCAAAGCTTTGAATGCTCTGGGTGTCGTCGCCATAGGCTTCCAGTTGCTTGCGGATCCAGCGCGGGATTTCCGCACCGCAAGCGTCGGAGAAGCGCGCCAGCTTGCTGTAGTTGGTGATCGGCATGATCCCCGGCACGATCGGGATGCTCACACCCTTCGCCTGTACACGCTCGACGAAGTAGAAATAACTGTCGGCATTGAAGAAGTACTGGGTGATCGCACTGTTGGCACCGGCGTTGGCCTTGCGCACGAAGTTGTTGAGATCGTCTTCGAAATTGCGCGCTTGCGGATGCATTTCCGGGTAAGCGGCAACTTCGATGTGGAAATGATCGCCAGTCTCTTCACGAATGAATTCAACCAGGTCATTGGCGTGACGCAACTCGCCGCTGGCCATGCCCATGCCCGAGGGCAGGTCACCGCGAAGCGCAACGATTCGCTGGATGCCGGCTGCCTTGTACTGGCTCAGCAGGCCGCGCAGGTCGTCCTTGCTGTCACCCACGCAAGACAGATGCGGTGCGGCAGGGACTTTGACTTCACTTTCCAGCTGCAACACGGTGTTGAGCGTGCGATCACGGGTCGAACCGCCAGCGCCGTAGGTGCAGGAGAAAAAGTCGGGATTGTAGGTCGCCAGCTGACGGGCAGTGGCGATCAGTTTTTCATGCCCAGCATCGGTCTTCGTCGGGAAGAATTCGAAGCTGTAGCGACGTTCTTGGGACATGGTCATATCCTTGGAAACACGTAAGCCGGACGCTGGCCCCCCGTAGGAGCTGCCGCAGGCTGCGATCTTTTAAGATCAAAAGATCGCAGGCTTCGCCAGCTCCTGCGCAGAGCGGTCAATCAGCGTATCAGTAGCGGTAAGCGTGCGGCTTGAACGGGCCTTCGACGGTGACGCCGATGTATTCAGCCTGTTGCTTGGTCAGTTGAGTGACCACGCCGCCGAAACCGCGGACCATTTCCAGGGCCACTTCTTCGTCGAGTTTCTTCGGCAGTACTTCAACGGTCAGGCGCTCGGCTTTCTGGGCTGGCGACAGGTCGGCGTACTTCTGGCCGAACAGGAAGATCTGAGCCAGAACCTGGTTGGCGAACGAACCGTCCATGATGCGGCTTGGGTGACCAGTGGCGTTGCCCAGGTTAACCAGACGGCCTTCAGCCAGCAGGATCAGGTAGTCGTCGTTCTGGGCGTCGAAAGCGCCTGCACCGGTGCGGTGAACCTTGTGAACCTGCGGCTTCACTTCTTCCCATGCCCAGTTCTTGCGCATGAAAGCGGTGTCGATTTCGTTGTCGAAGTGACCGATGTTGCAGACAACAGCGCGCTTCTTCAGGGCTTTGAGCATGTTCGCGTCGCAAACATTGACGTTACCGGTGGTGGTCACGATCAGGTCGATCTTGCCCAGCAGCGCTTTGTCGATGCTCGCTTCGGTACCGTTGTTGATACCGTCGATGAACGGCGAAACCAGTTCGAAACCGTCCATGCAGGCTTGCATGGCGCAGATCGGGTCGACTTCGGAGACTTTAACGATCATGCCTTCCTGACGCAGGGACTGGGCCGAGCCCTTGCCCACGTCACCGTAACCGATGACCAGCGCTTGCTTGCCGGACAGCAGGTGGTCGGTGCCGCGCTTGATCGCGTCGTTCAGGCTGTGACGGCAGCCGTACTTGTTGTCGTTCTTGCTCTTGGTCACCGAGTCGTTGACGTTGATGGCCGGGATTTTCAGCTCGCCCTTGGCCAGCATGTCCAGCAGACGGTGAACGCCTGTGGTGGTTTCTTCGGTGACGCCGTGAACGCGATCCAGTACTTGTGGGTACTTCTTGTGCAGCAGCTCGGTCAGGTCGCCGCCGTCGTCGAGGATCATGTTGGCATCCCAAGGCTGGCCATCCTTGAGGATGGTTTGCTCCAGGCACCACTCGTACTCTTCTTCAGTCTCGCCTTTCCAGGCGAACACCGGGATGCCGGCAGCGGCGATGGAAGCGGCGGCCTGATCCTGAGTCGAGAAAATGTTGCAGGACGACCAGCGTACTTCGGCACCCAGGGCAACCAGGGTTTCGATCAGCACGGCAGTCTGAATAGTCATGTGGATGCAGCCGAGAATCTTCGCGCCCTTGAGCGGTTGCTCTTCGGAGTACTTGCGGCGCAGACCCATCAGGGCTGGCATTTCGGATTCGGCGATGATGGTTTCGCGACGGCCCCAGGCAGCCAGGGACATGTCGGCGACTTTGTAATCGTTAAAATCTACAGGCGTGATAACAGCGCTCATGAAGAGCCTCCATTCGTAATGTATGCGAATGGGCGCCGTTGTGCGTTTAGTGTCTGGCCGTGGCCAGTCAACGCCCCATCCGAGCCTGACAGGTTGAACCTGCTGCAGCGCCCCTCGGACAGGTGGCGGGAAAACGGTAGCAAGTGAACATTACCGTTTTGAAACGGGGGCGATTATAGCGGGCTATGCTGATCTTCCAAAGCGTTTCTGTTGGTCAATGTCCGAACGGTAATCGAGACCATAGTCGATGCTTAATAGAGCTCTAGTCCGGGCTCTGCCATGATGGCCGGCATCAATCGGCAAGACGGTCAGGAGTGAGTATGAATTTCCACACCCGCAAATGGGTAAAACCCGAAGACCTCAACCCCAACGGCACGCTGTTCGGCGGCAGCTTGCTGCGCTGGATCGACGAAGAAGCGGCGATCTACGCCATCGTCCAGCTGGGTAATCAGCGCGTGGTCACCAAGTACATTTCCGAAATCAACTTCGTCAGCGCCTCACGTCAGGGCGACATCATCGAGCTAGGCATTACCGCTACCGAGTTCGGTCGCACCTCGATCACCCTGACCTGTGAAGTGCGCAACAAGATCACTCGCAAGAGCATCTTGACCGTAGAGAAGATGGTGTTCGTGAACCTGGGCGAAGACGGCCTGCCCGCGGCGCATGGCCGGACCGAAATCAGGTACGTCAAAGACCAGTTCAAGGATGACGTGATCGGCGGGTGATTGTTGCTTCTGTGGCGAGGGAGCTTGCTCCCTCGCCACAGGTTTCGTACTTTCACTGACTGGCATTAACCGGACGCACTGACCGCGGCAGCACTGCGACGTTGCAGGTAGATGAAGAACAGCGTCGTCAGCAGCGTGAATACGCTGACCAGTGCGCCGGTCCACGGCAAGTCCGCCAGGTCCGTGCCACTGGCCACCACCAGCCCGCCAATCCACGCCCCGGCGGCGTTGCCGAGATTGAATGCACTTTGATTCAAGGTCGACCCGAGGTTCGGCGCTTCATGAGCCTGATCGATGATCAGCAATTGCAGGATCGGACACAGCGCAAACGCGAAGATGCCCCACAACACCAGCGTGATCGCCGCCGGTATCACTGAATGGCTGGTTTGGCTGAAGGCGGCCAGCACGATGGCCACGGCCAATGTCATCCCCACCAGCGAAGGCAGCAAGCGACTGTCCGCCAATCGACCGCCGAGCATGCTGCCCCCGGTCAAGCCGACCCCGAACAACAGCAACATGATGGTTACGCCATGCGGACTGACGCCGGTGATGTCCTGCAGGATCGGTGCAATGTAAGTGAACACGCTGAACAGGCTGGTGGACGCCAGCACGCTCATGCCCAGCGCCAGCAGCACATTGACCTTGCCCAGCACTTTGAATTCGCTGGCCAGGTTGGCCTTGTCCATGGGGATTTCCTTGGGCAGCCAGACCCACTGCGCAATGGCCGCAATCACACCGATCACCGACACCGCCCAGAAGGTCGAGCGCCAGCCGGCGTATTGCCCAAGTGCTGTGCCTAAGGGCACGCCCAGCACGTTGGCCAAGGTCAGTCCGGTGAACATCATGGCAATCGCCTGGGCTCGTTTGTTCGGTGCCACCAGACTGGCAGCAACCACCGAGCCGATGCCGAAAAACGCGCCATGGCATAGCGCGGTGATCACTCGTGCAGCCATCAATGTGGCGTAGTTCGGCGCCAGGGCGCAGAGGATGTTGCCGAGAATGAACATCAGCGTCATGCCCAGCAGTGTGGCTTTGCGCGGCATGTTGGCGGTACCGACTGCGAGAATCGGCGCACCGAACACCACGCCCAGGGCGTAACCGGTGATGAGCAGGCCGGCGTGAGGAATGCTCACGGCGAGATCGCGGGCGACATCGGGCAGCAAGCCCATGATGACGAATTCAGTGGTGCCGATGCCGAAAGCGGCAACGGCCAGTGCAAGCAAGGCGAGTGGCATGCGCAAGGTCTCTGTCGGTAGTCTTGACGCTTTGATCAGGCATACGCAGGCCGACGACCGTTCTCGATGAGAGCGGGCAGGGGCAGGAATTATTGGAATTAGTCTGTGCGCAACTGAGTGCGGCGTGGTCGCTTGCAGTATAAACAGCTGCGGACATATGGCGAATCAATTCTCTGTCCCGCGATGTAGGGGCAATACAAGGAGTGTGCCGTGCTTGCGACGATTCTGGTGTTGGTGGCGGCGCTGTTGCACGCGGCGTGGAATACCCTGATCAAGTTCAGCGCGGAGCGGCTGTTGGTGGTGGCCTGCATGGACAGCGTGGCGTTGCTGTTTGTCGCGCTGATGCTGCCCTTCGTGGCGCAGCCGCCAGTGGCGATGTGGCCGTGGATTCTCGCATCGGCGGCATTCGAATTGCTCTATCGCTACCTGTTGATCCAGGCCTATCGGGTCGGCGATCTCGGTCTGGTCTATCCGTTGATGCGTGGCCTGTCGCCGCTGGTGGTGCTGGCACTGACGCTGATCTTCGCTGGTGAAGTGCTGACGGCTCAGCAGATCTTCGGGATTCTGCTGATCCCGTTCGGTATGTTGTGCCTGCTCTGGCAGGGCGGTGGCGGGGTGCGCCTGCCGTGGTCGATGCTGCCGGTGGTGGCGCTGATCGGGTTGTGCATCGGTTGCTACACCTTCATCGATGGCCAGGCCTTGCGGCGCTGGTCCCATCCGCTGGACTACCTGGTTTGGGTCACATTGCTCAGTGCCTGGCCATTCCCATTGCTGGCGCTGGTGCGCAAACGCCCGGCGTTCATGCTGTTCTGGCGCGAACAGTGGAGGTTGGGGTTGGCGGTCGGGTTCTGCGTGTTGTTCAGCTACGCTCTGGTGCTGTGGGCCATGCAGCTCGGTTCGATTGCCGAAGCAGCGGCGCTGCGCGAGATCAGCGTGATCCTGGTGGTGCTGTTCGGTATGCGCTACTTCAAAGAACCTTTTGGCAGGCCACGGCTCTTAGCCTGTGGACTGGTATTGATCGGCATGTTGGTGATGAAGTTTTAGTCGCCGCTGATGGAATTCGATTCTCTATAACTTGAAGAAGGGACTGCGTTATGACGGTTGCTCTGTGGTGCATTTTGATTGCGATCTGCTTACCGTATCTGTGCGCAGGCGTCGCCAGGTTCAGCGGTGGCAAGTTCGGGCTGAAACAGAATCACGACCCGAGGGCGTTTCTGGATTCGCTCGAAGGCGTGGCCAGGCGTGCGCATTCGGCGCAGTTGAACAGCTTCGAAGTGACCCCGGCGTTTGCCGCGGCGGTGATCGTGGCGCATTTGGCTGGCAATGCCGAACTGGTGACGATCAATGTGCTGTCGGTGCTGTTTATCACCAGTCGGCTGCTGTACATCATTTGCTATCTGGCGGACTGGGCGATTTTGCGGTCGCTGGTGTGGTTTGTGGGGATGGGGTTGATCGTCAGTTTCTTTGTGGTGTCTGTTTGAGAAAGCAAGATCAAAAGATCGCAGCCTGCGGCAGCTCCTACGGGATCGGTGTTCATCTGCGATATTGCGACGAACGCGCTCAATGTAGAAGCTGGCGGAGCCTGCGATCTTTTTGCGTTTAAAGTTTGTCAGCCACCTGCGGTACTTGAGGCAACGCCGCCCCTTTAGGCCAGAGCATCCAGATCTGCCCCTGCTGTTTCATGTCGCCAGCCAACTGCCCGGCCGCATCGCCCGTGCCCCAGAACAGATCCGCGCGGACCTCGCCGGCAATCGCACCGCCGGTATCTTGAGCGGCCACCGGACGCACCAGTGCGCTGCCGTCCGGTCGCGTGGTCGATAACCACAACAGGCTGCCAAGCGGAATCACCTTGCGATCCACTGCCGCGCTATAACCTGCGGTCAATGGCACATTCAGCGAACCACGCGGCCCTTCGTTGCTGTCCGGGTTACGATTGAAGAACACGTAACTGGGGTTGCTGCCGAGCAATTCGGGAATGCGCGTCGGATTGGCCTTGGCCCAGTTATCGATGGCGCTCATGGTCACCTCTTCTTTCTTCAGCTCGCCCTGATCCACCAGCCAGCGGCCGATAGGTCGATAGGGGTGGCCGTTCTGGTCGGCATAACCAATGCGCAATTGACGGCCATCATCGAGCTGGATGCGCCCCGAACCCTGGATTTGCAGGAACTGCAGGTTCATCGGGTCGGTCAGCCAGGCAATCACCGGCGCCTTCACGCCTTTGGTTTCAATGGTTGCCGCATCGTCATAAGGCTTGAGCACGCGACCTTCGAGCCGTCCGCGCAGGCGTTTGCCTTTGAGCTCCGGGTAGATACTGTCCAGCGAGACGATGATCATGTCCTCGGGCACGCCGTACACCGGGATGTTCGCTTGCCTGGTCTGGGTCAGGCTGCCGGGATACACCGGTTCGTAGTAACCGGTGATCAGGCCGTTGGGGTTGTCATTGGCGGCGCGCAAGCCGTAAACATCGAGGTTCTGCTTGAGGAAGCCGCGGATGTCGCTGGCGGTTGGCTGCACGTTGGCGGAAGCGGCACAGGTGCCACCCCAGACCGGGTCGGCCTTGAGTCGGGTGCAGGCGCTGCGCCACGAGCCAAAACCGGCGACGAGGTCGTTGTCGGACACCGCTGGAAGGGCTTCCCAGGTAGCGCTGGAGTAGGTCGCCAGTGCGTGGGTTTTCGGTGTGCTGCTGTCGCCACCGGTGCAGCCCGCAAGCACGGCCACCATCGGAAGGGTCCAGGCCAGGTTGTGACGCCACGCCTTGAAACGGCTGTTCATGGAGTAATTCCTTTGCCGGTTGCCTGAGTGCTCCATGCGCTCAAACAACCCGTATTGATAATAGGGCTATTGGTCTTTGCCGGTGACGCGAGGATACTGGCCGCCGTTTCCAGTGATCTGAAGCCACCATGACTCTTAAAAGACTCTCTGTTGTATTGCTGGCCTGCCTGACCTTGTCCGCCTGCGGCGGTGTCGACCCGAACTCGCCTCTGGGCCAGCGCAAGGCGATCTTCAAGCAAATGCTCAAGACCGGCGAAGACCTGGGCGGCATGTTGCGTGGGCGTATTCCGTTCGATGGTCCGAAATTCGCCGACGGTGCCGTGAAGCTCGATGCGTTGTCCCGTGAGCCGTGGAAACATTTCCCGCAGGTGCGCGAAGAAGACCACACCAGCGCCAAGGACGATGTCTGGCAGAAGCAGGCACGCTTCCAGGAAATGGCCCGCACCCTTGAAGGCGCCACCGGTGAACTGGTGGTCGCCAGCCAGGTTCAACCCTACAAGGCCAGCAACCTGGGGCCGGCGGTGCAGAAAGTCGAAGACGCCTGTAGTGCCTGCCATAAAGAGTTTCGGGATCATTGAGGCGGCGTGTTCAAACCGGATTACTTATCCAGCTCGTCGAGCGCGTCCTGTAAATCCTTGCGCGATTGAGCCAGTTTGTCTTTGCGCTTGTTGATCTTCTCGGCGTCGCCTTTTTTCATCGCCTTGTCGAGGTCGGCCTGACGCCTGCTGACTTCATGCTTGGCGTCGAGCACCTTGTTTTCCCTTTCCTTCTTCAAGGAAGCGTCGGTGCAATGGGCGGTGACTTCGCTCAGGGCGGTTTCCAGGCCAGCCTGTTGATCGGCGTTGCCGTGAGACTTGGCCAGTTCGATCTGGTTGATGATGCCTTGTTTTTTCGCGGCGCAGCCGGTCAGGCCCGGGGCGTCTTCGGCGGCCATTAATGGAGCGGCCATCACGCTGCACAGGGTCAACAAGGCGAGCGGTGAAAGAAGTTTCATAAAAGCTCCAGGTGAAAAATTCGATGTGGCGATGGGCTGTTTGAGCGCACCGGCACCTATGGGTTCCCAGGCTGGCGGGCGTTGCCGGCTGCTAAAAACCGTCAATCCCGGCAACACGTAATGTCTCGCTCAAGGCCAGGACCTGCGGGTCGCGGAAAAATGCGCTCAATTGCGCCGCGCGTCCCGGACCGATGCCGGCTTCGGCCTGCCATTGTTCGGTGTTTCGTTGCGCCAGCACCTGCCATGAGTCGGCGAGCTGTGCCTGGCCGGTCGGCGGCAAGCCCAGGGCTTTGAGCCAGCGAGCGAACGGGCGTTGCCGGGCACCGTTGAAACTGTTCAAAAGACGAGCACTGCTGCGCTCGCCGAAGCCGTCAATGTTAGCAAGCTCTTGCTCATCGAGGGTCAACCAATCGAGCAGGCTGCCGAGGCGTTCGGCCTTGAGCAGTTTTTCCCAGGTGCCCGGCCCGACATGAGGCAAGGCCAGCCCCTGTTTGCCACTGAGCCAGGCCAGGCGCGCGAGGAACTGGCTTTCGCATCCGGGCGTCGGCTGCCAGCAACTTAACGGATGAAAATCTGCTGCCAGCGGTGCGTTCAATTCAGGACGTTCGGTGCTGCGCAATACGACACCGTCGAGCCTGGGGATGGTCAGCCCCGCCAGACTGATGGCGACCTGATCGCCGGGGCGAATGTCCAGCGCTTCCCAGCGCTGCAAGGAACTGACGCTGACGCGCTTGATCTGCCGGTCATCGAGCATCACCGGTGTCAGATCCAGCACCGGTGTGATCCGGCCGGTTCGTCCAATCTTGAAGTGGACCTTGCGCACCTCGGCCAACGCTTGGGCGAAGGGGTACTTCCAGGCGACGCTCCAGTAAGGCGTTTTCGCCTGCCAGCGCTCGGCCGCCGGGCGCTGGCTCTGACGCAAAACGACGCCATCGCTGGCGAAGGGTAGAGGCGAGCGATACCAGTGATCGCGCCAGCGTTTGGCATCGGCAAATGCCTCGATCGGCAGGCTGTAGGGCACGGTACTCGGGAACCCCAGCTCATCCAGAGCCGCCACGCGGGCGGGCAGGCTTTTCGGGCCTTGCGGCCAGTCCCAGACAAACAGGCCGATACCGGCGGCATGCTCAGGGTTCAGGGCCTTGCGCGCCATTAATCCGGCCACTGTGGCGCGGGCATTGAGGCTGCCGGCCTCGGCTTGCACGTGTTCGGTCAGGCGCCAATAGAGTTCGCCTTGCAGCAGCAGGTCCAGCGGTTGCGCAAGTTTTTGAGGGATGGCGGCGATCTGGCGCGCCGAGGCAGTCCAGTCGTGGCCGGTTACCCCGTCACCACGACTGATCGCCTTGTGCAGCCAGCCGTTGCGATAGATCAACGTTACCGCCACGCCGTCGACCTTGGGTTGAATCCAGACCTCATCCCGACTTTTCAGCCAGGCTTCGACGGCGTGCTCGTCGCGCAGTTTTTCCAGGCCGGTGTGGGCGATGGGGTGAGCAACCGTGCCACCGGCAGTACGCAACGGTTCGGCTGAAGGGTCTGAGTCAAAACACTCGCGCCATTCGCTTAGTCGTATGCGGGATTGATCATAGAGTTCATCGGCGACCAAAGAGCGCCCTTCGCGATGATAGCTATCGTCCCAGAGGTCGATTCGCTTTTGCAGTGCGTTGATTTCGTCCAGAGCGCGGGCCGGTGGCCAATCAGGGCAGTCGGCGGCATTGGCGGTCAGGCAGGTGAGGGTCAGCAGGAAACCGAAAAACAGGCGCAGGTTGGGCAGCATCGAGAGCGTCCTTGCTCGTTGGGGTGCTTTCAAGGGTAGTCAGGTTTCGGGTGTGGAGTGCAGGGGTGTAATTCTGCGTGTTTCGAGGTGGGATCTTCTTCATGAAAAAGCCCCGCACGGCGAACCGTGCGGGGCTTTTTGTGCAGCCGGGGAAGTCTTACAGGCCGGCAGCAGAGCGCAGAGCGTCGGCGCGGTCGGTTTTTTCCCAGGTGAACGTGGTGAACGTATCGTCGCCCACGGTTTTGGTTTCCGGGGTGCGACCGAAGTGGCCGTACGCAGCGGTATCCTGGTACATCGGGTGCAGCAGATCGAGCATGGTGGTGATCGCGTATGGACGCAGGTCGAACACTTCACGAACCAGTTTGACGATCTTGTCGTCGCTGATCTTGCCGGTGCCAAAGGTGTTCAACGAGATCGACGTAGGCTGGGCCACACCGATTGCGTAGGAAACCTGGATCTCGCAACGCTCGGCCAGGCCGGCAGCTACGATGTTCTTGGCCACATAACGACCGGCGTAGGCAGCCGAACGGTCAACCTTCGATGGATCTTTACCGGAGAACGCGCCGCCGCCGTGACGGGCCATGCCGCCGTAGCTATCAACGATGATCTTGCGACCGGTCAGGCCGCAGTCGCCCACCGGGCCACCGATGATGAACTGGCCAGTCGGGTTGATGTGGAACTGGGTGTCCTTGGACAGCAGCTCGGCAGGCAGCACGTGCTTGACGATCAGCTCCATCACGCCTTCGCGCAGGTCTTTGTAGGACACTTCCGGGTTGTGCTGGGTCGACAGTACAACGGCGTCGATACCGACAACCTTGCCGTTTTCGTAGCGGCAGGTCACTTGCGACTTGGCGTCTGGACGCAGCCAAGGCAGCAGGCCGGACTTACGGGCTTCGGCCTGGCGCTGAACCAGTTGGTGCGAGAAGGTGATCGGTGCTGGCATCAGCACGTCGGTTTCGTTGCTGGCGTAGCCGAACATCAGGCCCTGGTCGCCGGCGCCCTGGTCTTCAGGCTTGGCACGATCAACGCCCTGGTTGATGTCGGGGGACTGCTTGCCGATGATGTTCATCACGCCGCAGGTCGCGCCGTCGAAGCCGACATTGGAGCTGTTGTAGCCGATGTCGAGAATCACGTTACGGACGATGTCTTCCAGATCGACCCAGGCCGACGTGGTGACTTCACCTGCGATGATTGCCACGCCGGTTTTCACCAGAGTCTCGCACGCCACGCGGGCGAACTTGTCTTCAGCAATGATGGCGTCCAGCACCGCATCGGAAATCTGGTCGGCGATTTTGTCCGGATGCCCTTCAGACACGGACTCGGAGGTGAAGAGGGAGTATTCGCTCATCTCGATTTTTTCCTGAATTTACCGATGGTGAGTGTCGCCAGCCGGTCGCTGAAAATGGCGGACCTGAATCTGGAAACCATTACGTAAGCCTACATAGAGGCTTTCCCCGGGAACGAGTCCCGCAGCGGTGGCCCAACGGGCCAGATCGTCCTGTTCAAACCCCAACCAGAGATCACCGCAGGCCTCCTTGGCCCAACTCTGGTTGTGGCTACATAACTCTGTCACTAACAGGCTACCGCCTGGTTGCAGCAAACCGGCCATGTGCTTGAGCGCTTCGGCCGGCGCGGCAAAATGGTGCAGCACCATGTTCAGTACAACGCAGTCGGCCTGAAGGCTTACACCGTTCAATGCATCGGCCAATTGCAGGCTGACGTTAGCCAGCGTTTCACGTTCGCAGACCTGACGGGCCAGTTCGAGCATCGCGGGGCTGTTGTCCAGCGCCGTGACCTGAGTGAAACGACGCGCCAGCTCCGGCAGAAAAGCGCCATCGCCGGGACCTACTTCGATGGCCGTGGCGCCGGGGCCGAAACTCAGCTTGTCGAGCAGGGCCACCACGCTTTCGCGGTATTGCGGCAGGCCGGCGATCAAGTCTTGCTGGGCGCGAAACTTCTCCGCGACCCGTGAGAAAAAGTCCTGGCTGGCCGCCTCCCGTTGCCCGTGAACCTGACCGATCCGCGCCTGAACGTCAGCCGGCAGAGCCAGGTTGTCCACTTCTTCGAGCAGCGCGGCATGCAGCTTGCCGCCCAGCAGATCGGTGTGGGGCAGGGCACGACGGTAGAAAATCGCATTGCCTTCACGGCGGGTCGCCACCAGGTCGGCCTGGGCCAATACCTTGAGGTGATGACTCATGCCGGACTGACCGATGCCGAAGATCTGCGCCAGCTCCAGTACGCCGAACGAATCGTTGGCCAGCGCGCGCAATACATTCAGCCGCAGAGGATCGCCGCCGGCCTTGCACAGGGCCGCCAGCTCATCGCAATCGTCATGTTGAATGGAAGGCACGCGCAGATTCATAAGGCCAGCAGTCTAGTGACGGTCAGAAAACACCGCAAGAGCAATATCAAAAAGTTTTGATATTGGTCGATAGATGGCACTTCTTAACGTTAGTTTCAGTCCACAAACGAACAGCGGAAAGGTTTCACCAGCCGAATACGTCGTTATCCATTGGAAAAACGCCTTCGGATGACTATCTGTCATTGCCCCGAGGCGGGTCGGTGAGGGAAAATGCTCGCCTTTTTTCCGTTTCGTTTTATTCACTCTCGATTCAATATCCGCAGGAGATCAGCGATGCCCAGCCGTCGTGAGCGCGCCAACGCCATTCGTGCCCTCAGCATGGATGCCGTGCAAAAAGCCAACAGCGGCCATCCCGGTGCCCCTATGGGTATGGCGGATATCGCCGAAGTACTTTGGCGTGACTACCTCAAGCACAACCCGAGCAATCCATCGTTCGCCGACCGTGACCGCTTCGTGCTGTCCAACGGTCACGGCTCGATGTTGATCTACTCGCTGCTGCACCTGACCGGCTACGACCTGTCGATCGATGACCTGAAAAACTTCCGCCAGCTGCACAGCCGTACCCCGGGTCACCCGGAATACGGCTACACCCCGGGCGTGGAAACCACCACCGGTCCACTGGGCCAAGGCCTGGCCAACGCAGTCGGTTTTGCCCTGGCGGAAAAAGTCCTGGCGGCGCAGTTCAACCGTCCTGGCCATAACGTCGTCGATCACCACACCTACGTATTCCTGGGTGATGGCTGCATGATGGAAGGCATTTCCCACGAAGTCAGTTCCCTGGCCGGTACGCTGGGCCTGGGTAAACTGATCGCCTTCTACGATGACAACGGCATCTCCATCGACGGCGAAGTCGAAGGCTGGTTCACCGACGACACGCCGAAGCGTTTCGAATCCTACAACTGGCAAGTGATCCGCAACGTCGACGGTCACGACCCGGAAGAAATCAGGATCGCGATCGAAACCGCACGCAAAAGCGCACAACCGACGCTGATCTGCTGCAAGACCACCATCGGCTTCGGTTCGCCGAACAAGCAAGGCAAGGAAGATTGCCACGGCGCCCCGTTGGGTGACGCGGAAATCGCCCTGACCCGTGAAGCGCTGAAGTGGAATCATGGCCCGTTCGAAATCCCGGCCAACATCTACGCCGAGTGGGACGCCAAGGAAGCCGGTCGCGCCGCCGAAGCCGAGTGGGACCAGCGTTTCGCCGCTTACTCTGCTGAATTCCCTGAGCTGGCCAACGAACTGGTTCGTCGCCTGAGCGGCGACCTGCCGACCGATTTCGCCGAAAAGGCCCAAGCCTACATCGCTGAAGTCGCGGCCAAGGGCGAATCCATCGCCAGCCGTAAAGCCAGCCAGAACGCCCTGAACGCGTTCGGCCCGCTGCTGCCGGAACTGCTTGGCGGTTCGGCTGACCTGGCCGGTTCCAACCTGACCCTGTGGAAAGGTTGCAAAGGCGTCACCGCCGAAGATACCAGCGGCAACTACATGTACTACGGCGTTCGCGAGTTCGGCATGAGCGCGATCATGAACGGCGTGGCCCTGCACGGCGGCCTGGTGCCTTACGGCGCGACCTTCCTGATGTTCATGGAATACGCACGCAACGCGGTACGCATGTCGGCGCTGATGAAAAAACGCATCGTCTACGTGTTCACCCACGACTCCATCGGTCTGGGTGAAGACGGTCCGACTCACCAGCCGATCGAGCAACTGGCCAGCCTGCGCTGCACGCCGAACCTCGACACCTGGCGTCCGGCCGATGCCGTTGAATCGGCGGTGGCCTGGAAGTTCGCCCTGGAGCGTGACGACGGTCCTTCGGCGCTGATCTTCTCTCGTCAGAACCTGCAGCACCAAACCCGCAATGCGATCCAGATCGAAGAGATCGCCCGTGGCGGTTACGTGTTGAAGGACTGCGCAGGCGAGCCTGAGCTGATCCTGATCGCCACCGGTTCGGAAGTCGGCCTGGCGGTTCAAGCCTTCGACAAACTGACCGAGCAAGGCCGCAAGGTCCGTGTGGTGTCGATGCCATGCACCAGCGTCTTCGAAGCCCAGGACGCCGGCTACAAGCAATCGGTTCTGCCGTTGCAGGTCAGCGCGCGTATCGCCATCGAAGCCGCCCACGCAGACTACTGGTACAAGTACGTGGGCCTGGAAGGCCGCGTGATCGGCATGACCACCTACGGCGAGTCGGCGCCTGCGCCTGCCTTGTTCGAAGAGTTCGGCTTCACCCTGGAAAACATCCTGGGTCAGGCTGAAGAGCTGCTGGAAGACTAAGACACGCCGCGGTGGTTTTATGGCCACCGCGTTCCCTGTGTAGGAGCTGCCGCAGGCTGCGATCTTTTGATCTTAAAAGATCAGCCTCGTTTCACTCGACAGCTCCTACCAGCTCCTGCAGGGATTTGTGTTGTTAGCAAGAATTCGTCTGCCGCGACTATCGAGAACCCCATGCCTCAACCGCGTCCTTACAAAGTTGCACTCAACGGCTACGGCCGGATTGGTCGTTGCGTCTTGCGTGCGTTGTTTGAGCGAGGCGAGAAGGCCGGGTTTGAAATTGTCGCGATCAACGATCTGGCCGACATGGCCAGCATCGAATACCTGACACGCTTTGACTCCACTCACGGCCGGTTTCCCGGTGAAGTGAGGGTCGAGGGCGATTGTCTGCATATTAATGGCGACTGCGTGAAAGTCCTGCGCAGTGCGACCCCCGAAGGCATCGATTGGGCGTCGCTGGGCGTCGATCTGGTGCTGGAGTGCTCCGGCGCTTATCACACCCGTCAGGATGGCCAGCGTTTTCTCGACGCCGGCGCGCCACGGGTGCTGTTTTCCCAGCCGATGGCCAGCGAGGCGGATGTCGACGCCACCATCGTCTACGGCGTGAACCAGGATTGCCTGACCGGCGACGAGCTACTGGTGTCCAACGCGTCCTGCACCACCAACTGCGGCGTGCCGCTGTTGCGTCTGCTGGATCAGGCCATTGGTCTGGAATACGTATCGATCACCACCATCCACTCGGCGATGAACGATCAGCCGGTGATCGACGCCTATCACCACGAAGACCTGCGCCGCACCCGTTCGGCGTTTCAGTCGGTGATTCCGGTGTCCACTGGTCTGGCGCGAGGCATTGAACGCCTGCTGCCGGAACTTGCCGGGCGAATTCAGGCCAAAGCCGTGCGGGTGCCGACGGTTAATGTGTCCTGCCTCGATATTACGATGCAGACCGTGAGCGATACCGACGCCACCGAGGTCAACCGGATTCTGCGCGAGGCCGCCACCCATGGCCCGCTCAAAGGCCTTCTGGCTTACACCGAGTTGCCTCACGCCAGTTGTGATTTCAACCATGACCCACATTCGGCCATCGTCGATGCCAGTCAGACCCGCGTTTCCGGCCCACGGCTGGTGAACATCCTGGCCTGGTTCGACAACGAATGGGGTTTTGCCAATCGAATGCTGGACGTTGCTACACACTATCTGCAAACAGCTACTTCGCTCTCTGTTTCTCAAAAACCTGCTCTCTAAAACAGCTATCCAGGAAATGCGACCCATGACCGTGTTGAAGATGACCGACCTCGATCTGCAAGGTAAGCGCGTACTGATCCGCGAAGACCTCAACGTCCCAGTCAAGGACGGTGTTGTCACCAGCGATGCGCGAATCCTGGCTTCGCTGCCGACCATCAAGCTGGCCCTGGAAAAAGGCGCGGCCGTGATGGTCTGCTCGCACCTTGGCCGTCCGACAGAAGGCGAGTTCTCGGCCGAGAACAGCCTCAAGCCAGTGGCTGACTACCTGAGCAAAGCCCTGGGCCGTGAAGTGCCGCTGGTGTCCGATTACCTGGGCGGCGTCGACGTGAAAGCCGGCGACATCGTGTTGTTCGAAAACGTGCGCTTCAACAAGGGCGAGAAAAAGAACGCCGATGAACTGGCCCAGCAATACGCCGCTCTGTGCGACGTGTTCGTGATGGACGC
The DNA here is from genome assembly GCF_058802085.1 of Pseudomonas sp. GW822-FHT02G04. Classification (NCBI taxonomy): domain Bacteria; kingdom Pseudomonadati; phylum Pseudomonadota; class Gammaproteobacteria; order Pseudomonadales; family Pseudomonadaceae; genus Pseudomonas; species Pseudomonas sp. GW822-FHT02G04. The sequence continues at coordinate 191,331 of NZ_JBXANU010000008.1, read as the reverse complement.
CTTCGGCACTGCTCACCGCGCCGAGGGTTCGACCCATGGCGTGGCCAAATTCGCCAAAGTCGCCGCCGCCGGCCCGTTGCTGGCCGCCGAACTGGACGCACTGGGCAAGGCCCTGGGCTCCCCGGCCCAGCCAATGGCTGCCATTGTTGCGGGCTCCAAAGTGTCGACCAAACTCGACGTGCTCAACAGCCTGAGCCAGATCTGCAACCAGCTGATCGTTGGTGGCGGCATCGCCAACACCTTCCTGGCCGCTGCCGGTCACCCGGTTGGCAAGTCCCTGTACGAGCCGGACCTGCTGGACACCGCCCGTGAAATCGCGGCGAAAGTCAGCGTGCCTTTGCCAGTGGACGTGGTAGTCGCCAAGGAATTCGCTGAAAGCGCGACCGCGACTGTCAAATTGATCGCCGACGTGGCTGCAGACGACATGATCCTGGACATCGGCCCACAGACCGCGGCGAATTTCGCCGAGCTGCTGAAGTCGTCCAAGACCATCCTGTGGAACGGCCCGGTGGGCGTATTCGAATTCGACCAGTTCGGTAACGGCACCAAAGTGCTGGCCCAGGCCATCGCGGAAAGCTCGGCGTTCTCCATTGCCGGCGGTGGCGACACCTTGGCGGCCATCGATAAATATGGCGTTGCCGAGCAAATCTCCTACATTTCTACCGGCGGCGGTGCTTTCCTCGAATTCGTCGAAGGCAAAGTGCTGCCGGCCGTTGAAGTCCTGGAAAGCCGGGCCAAGGCCTGAGGTCGCCCATTTGACCAGGCAAAGGAGTGTTCAGATGGTCCGGACATTAATGCTGTTGATCGCTGCGGGCATGCTGGCGGCTTGCGGGAGTAACCCGAAAGCCACGTCGGAACCCGCGCCATCCGAGTCGGATAAAGGCTGCTACCAGGCTGACTGGCAAGCGGAAACCAACCCGGTGATCAACAAGCGTTCCGGGCCCGATGGCCTGGACAAATACGAGACACAGACCCCGGCCAAGGAACATGGCTGCCCTTGACGGGTCTGACTCTTTACTCAGGGCTGGCGGCATGCGCCGTCAGTCGAGGAACATGGATGAAAGGTTTTATCGCCGTTTCGGCGCTGGCATTGCTGGCAGGTTGTTCGAATTTCGACCTGTTCAAGCCTGCCGAATCAACGGACAACTGGACCACCTGGACCTGCGACAGCCAGGCCAAAGTGCTCTGGCGCTACACTGACGTGAGCCGCAAGGCAGTCGATGTTCGTTTGGGTGGCGCCGATCAGGTCTACCGCCTGAAGCTTGAAGCGGGCGCCGAAGGTTCGCTGTACAGCAACGACATGCTGGCGTTTCACGTAAAAGGTGAGGAAGGCCTGGTGTACTGGGTCGCCACCAATGATTTGATCGGCCGCGGTTGTAAAGCGCAGTAACAACGCCGATCGCAGGACTATTGTTGTGGCGAGGGAGCTTGCTCCCGCTGGAGAGCGAAGCGGTCCCAAAGCCAGTCGATTTGGTGTTTCAGAAGGACCGAGTCGACGGGTTTACGACTGCTTCGCAGCCGAACGCGAGCAAGCTCGCTCGCCACAGGTTCTTCGTTACGCACAGGTTTTTGTTGTACCGAATTCGCAGCCCGGGCCAACCCCCGATCTGCAATAACTTGAATAGCCGCCGCCGCTACGGCAGGCTGGCACGATTAACGACCCTCAACCGGGAGAGACACACACAATGGCACTTATCAGCATGCGCCAGATGCTGGACCACGCAGCCGAGTTCGGCTACGGCGTTCCAGCCTTCAACGTCAACAACCTTGAGCAGATGCGCGCCATCATGGAAGCCGCTGACAAGACTGACTCCCCGGTGATCGTCCAGGCTTCGGCCGGTGCGCGCAAATACGCAGGCGCCCCGTTCCTGCGTCACCTGATCCTGGCGGCCATCGAAGAATTCCCGCACATTCCGGTGTGCATGCACCAGGACCACGGCACCAGCCCTGACGTCTGCCAGCGCTCCATTCAACTGGGCTTCAGCTCGGTCATGATGGACGGCTCCCTGGGCGAAGACGGCAAGACCCCGACCGACTACGACTACAACGTTCGCGTTACCCAACAAACCGTGGCCATGGCTCACGCCTGCGGCGTTTCGGTAGAAGGTGAGCTGGGCTGCCTGGGTTCGCTGGAAACCGGTATGGCCGGTGAAGAAGACGGCATCGGCGCCGAAGGCGTTCTGGATCACAGCCAAATGCTGACCGACCCAGAAGAAGCCGCGGACTTCGTCAAGAAGACCCAGGTCGACGCCCTGGCCATCGCCATCGGCACCAGCCACGGCGCCTACAAGTTCACCAAGCCGCCTACCGGTGACGTGCTGGCCATCGACCGCATCAAGGAAATCCACAAGCGCATCCCGAACACCCACCTGGTGATGCATGGTTCGTCTTCGGTTCCGCAAGAGTGGCTGGCGATCATCAACCAGTACGGCGGCGACATCAAAGAAACCTACGGCGTACCGGTTGAAGAAATCGTCGAAGGCATCAAGCACGGCGTGCGCAAGGTCAACATCGACACCGACCTGCGTTTGGCGTCCACTGGCGCGATGCGTCGCCTGATGGCCACCAACCCAAGCGAGTTTGATCCGCGTAAGTTCTTCGGCGCGACTGTTACTGCTATGCGTGACGTGTGTATTGCGCGTTATGAGCAGTTTGGTACTGCCGGTAATGCTTCGAAGATCAAGCCGATTTCGTTGGAAGGGATGTATCAGCGGTATTTGAAGGGTGAGTTGAACGCTAAGGTTAACTAAGTTTTTTGCGTTAATAAAAAACCCGCAGCGATGCGGGTTTTTTTGTATCCAAAATTTGATCAAGGTAAACGACGTGGTTGGAATTAGAGGAAGTAAAACCCTTTATCTGTCAGGTTGTCGGGTTTTCTAGATTGTTATTCTGTTTTGTTATAAAAAACTGTTAGTTCTTACAGGTTACTAAGTGGCTGAATGATTCTAAGATTTTCAGTGAGGCATCGAAATAAAAACAAAATGAAAAGAGTATGTGGTTCTTGTCATTTATCCATCTAAACCTCGCTGCAAAGGAATGTATCATGAGCTTACTTAATAAAACCTATCATAGTGCATCGGCTTCAGCGCATTTTTATGTAACATTCACTACCGCTGATAATTACACGGGGGCGCTTGTTGCAACTGCTATTATTAATGGTAAGTCCGGTATTCTTACTGGAATGCAAACAATTGGTGGTAACTACACGAGCATCTTTTTAAACGGTGCGATAGACGGAAAAACAGAAAGTTGGACGCTCGTGACTCCCGACTACAGATCCTTAAATGGAACAAGGAATTTCACTGATGAAACTGGTCAGTTATTCAGTCACGCTTTTCCGCTTGGATTGATTTAGTGGATCAAGCTTGAAGTAAAATTTGGATGAGATGGGGCATATCCATTTAATTGTCCCTTCTTAAAAGAAAAGGGGGCGGATTTATTTAATCGTCCCCTAGTACCTCTATTCTAGTTGCTTCGCAGGCCTGCCTCGCGCTCTATGCGAGACTCGTAATCCAGTAATCTTTTCAATCTCATCTGTGAATCGATGATTCCCCGTCAATTGTCCACGCTGAAGGGCGCCTCTGATCAGCTGCAACTCTGTAGACGGAATCGTCTGCTCCATAAATGAGGTGTACCGAGCAAGGCGCTCGGTGTGAGTTTTACCGAGTTCAGTGAAGCAAAGGTCTTCATCCAGCCAATGATTTTCTGCCGTTTCGTTGAGGCGCAGGTGCAAGCTCGACCAAGGGTAATCCTGTGCATGCTGAACCATTTGCGCTCGCACCGGATTTAGCTCGATGTATCGACTACAAGCCAGCAAATAGGTGTCGGTTTGAACCACGCTGGATTTGTATCGACTCTCCCACAAGGTACCGGAGCGCCCCTCCAGCTTGTTGCGATAGCGCGTCATGCGACCTGCCAGACCTTTCATCAATTGTCCGAGACTCGCGACGGAGTCTCCTGGTGCGAGTAATAGATGGACATGATTGGTCATCAAGCAGAAGGCATAGACTTTGACGTTGTATAGCGCTTTGAGCTCTCGCAGATCTTCGAGGTAACGTTGGAAGTCATTCGGCTCGGCGAACACAACCTGCCTGTTGTGGCCTCGTTGCACGACATGATGCGGATAATTGGGTAAAACAACGCGTCCCATTCTGGGCATATAGTTTCCTACGTCCTTGTAGTGGTCGGTGCAGCATAGCAGCAGAGAATCGATTAAATAAATCCGTCCCCTTTGTGTTGCCTTTGTGTTGTCCCCTTTGTGTCCCCTCTGTTTGCCCTTTGTTTGGTTATTTGTGTTGTAGCAAAGACGACTTAAAAACTGTTATTTCTTACAGGTGTAGGTGCGTTTGAATAGCGCTATGCTCTATCGTGTACCAAAAAAATACAAAGAGGTCGAAGAAGTCGTAAAAATAAATCCGTCCTCTTTGTCCTTGGTCCCCTTTGTTTTTGGTCTAAAGGATAGAAAAAATGTGGCAAGATTATGTGGCTTCTCTGACAAGCTCAGGCTCAGTAGCACAAGCGGCGATATGCGGACTTGACGGAGCAACATGGGGCAATTCACCCGGATTCAACATTTCCGGCGACGAAATCTCGGCAATACTGGCAGGGTTTAAAGACCCTAATATTTTACGCGAGTCTGGAATAATTGTTAATGGGGTGAAATATCTATACCTACAATCCGATGATAGCCAGATGCAAGGAAAAAAAGATGCTACTGGTATTTCTATCGCGAAAAACTCTAGATCTGTAGTTGTTGGCGCGTATATCTCTAATATGCAGGCTGGCAATACACGAGCGCAAGTTGAAAAAATGCGAGATTATCTATTAAGTGCCGGGTATTGATCTAGCGCGGATTGGTTAGTTTGTTGTAGGTGTAATTGATAGCAGTGGAAATGAACGGCGCTTACTAAGACGATTAAAGGGGCAGATTTATTAAAGTATTAAAGGGGCAGATTTGTTTAATCGTCTAACCTCAATCTCTTGAACCGCCCGGTGCCGGTTGGTGTGGCAGGGGAACGGCCTGTGAGAGCCGTCCCCTATGCCGATTGGAAGCAAGTTTGCTCGCCTAGCTCCAGCCGGGCCGCGATTACTCCTTCGGTTCGACGTGATCCAGCGCCTGGTTCACCGCCAGTTCGCCGAGCATGACCACTTGGGCAATGCCTAGCAGGGTCTTGCGATGTGAGGTCTCCAGCAATGCTGCGAAATTGTTGAGCATGAGGGTGGCCGAGCCGAGTGTTTCGCTGGCGTTGGCCAGCAGGGCTTCGGTGTTGTACTTCGGGTTGGCGAAGTACATGGGCTCGGGTTCGTTGGTGGTGGCCATGATTTTGGCGGCCGGGTTGAGGTAGTGGTCGAGGGCGCGTTCGGCGGCTTCGTGGAATTTTTTTGAATCGGGGGATTCGTAGGGGGAGGCCGGATCTGTGACCGGCGGATTCGGAGTAGCTTTGAACATTTGGTGTATTCCCAATTGGGCCGCAACCAATCCGCTACTACACGAAAGGGTGGCGGCTGTACGCAAGTTAGTAGACCGGGCGAATCCACCAAAATCCCGGCGCACCCGAGGGCGCCATGCGCACAGCCACCATCAAGTACAGGCAAATGCCTGACTAAATGACGCTTGTACGTTGGTGGACACGCCGGGCTACTAAACCCGATCACTGCGAATCAGTGACACGAATCAAGTTACCGATGGGCTTCAAAGCGCACAAGCCGGCGGATTCTGGCGTACCTGTAGGCGGTGACGCAAGCCGTTGTAGGCCCGATGAAGTAACGCAGAGTGTCTTTAAACGTTGGCGTTTAAGTGGGGCCTGATGCCGATCAGTGGAGAGATGAAGCTGGAAACAAAGAACCTGTGGCGAGGGTAGGTTCCTGCGAGGTTTTCGGATGCCCGAATCGTTCTTGTTGCGTAGCAGCTGTCGAGCTTGCGAGGCTGCGTTCGGCTGCGTAGCAGTCGTAAAATCAGGCTCCGCGTTTTTTCAGGTAAAACGTATTCGCCGGACTGCGACCGCTGCGCGGCCGAACGCTGCCTCGCAGGCTCGGCAGCTGCTACGGGGATCGCGTTCGGCTGCGCAACAGCAGTCGTAAAATCAGGCTCCGCGTTTTTTCAGGTAGAACGTATTCGCCGGACTGCGACCGCTTCGCGGCCGAACGCAGCCTCGCGGGCTCGGCAGCTGCTACAGAGGATCGAGTCGCCTTACGTATCGTGATCGATATCCAGCTTGCTGAACGTCACCTGCCCGCCCTCGCTGGTGTACCCGGTGTTGTCCTGCACATAAGCCCCGGCCTTGAAGTACAGCGGCTTATCACGCCACATCGCGCTGATGTCGGTGTCCCACTGGTAGCCCGCCGCGCTGATGCCTAATGCACCGCCGGGGCTGAGGTGGATGAAGTAGGAGAATTCCTGATCGAGTTTCACGCCGGTGGCGATGGTGATGACCCGGGGGGTGTCGTCGTCGGGGTGCATGCGGACTTTGGCGACGATGTTGCCGGTCGCGCTGGAGGTTTTGTATTGATACTCGACTTTCACCATCGGTTTCTGGCTGTTGTAGGCATGGATCTGGCCAATAACGATCTTGCCCGAGCTGGGCACCTTATTGATCGCGAGGGTTGCACGCAGGGAGTTGTCCGCGTTGGGGTAATACCAGTTTTTCAGTGTGCCGTTGCTGTAGGTTTCGCGCAGTTCGGTGCGAGGGTAGACCGCGTTTTCAGTGCGGGTGCCGGTGACCGGGGTCCAGAAAAACAAGGTGCCGGTGTCGGAGTGGAAGTATTGATCCTTGAAGCCGTCCACCAGCTTTGTGGTTTCGACGGTATACGGCGGGCTGCCGACGGGAACGCTGAGGTTCCAGGTTGCGAGATCGATCATAATTCAAGCTTCCACATTTTTTTTACTGCACGTGCGTGCCAGAAGCTCTAGCCCGCGCCTTCGGGGGGGGTCTTTATAAGCGTAGAAGAGATCTTTGTTAATGCCCGTTTGGCAATTGGTTGACGTCAACAACCTGTCGAAATGCCATCTTTCCCGGTTTCCGGGGGCTGTAGGACTTACCGTTAGTCGGCTTCTAAAGCTTTGTCTAAATGCTGGCCCACTGACAGCTTCTGCTTTAAGGGATCCGGGTCTAGAGTGAAGTCGCAATAGGTGACCGGTTTTAACAAGAGGCCGGCCTGAGCTCCCGAAGAAGAGATGCAGCATGGAATGCGCACAACCTATGCCAGCTGAAGGCAACTCAATCCTTTTAATTGTCGATGATTACCCTGAAAACCTGATCAGCATGCGAGCGTTGTTACAGCGCCAGGATTGGCAGGTCATGACCGCGGCTTCCGGTTTTGAAGCCCTTGGCCTGTTACTCGAACACGATGTCGACCTGGTGCTGCTGGATGTGCATATGCCGGGCATGGACGGTTTTGAAGTGGCGCGCCTGATGCGTGGCAGCCAGCGAACCCGTCTCACACCAATCATTTTTCTTACCGCCAACGAACAATCCCAGGACGCCGTGATCAAGGGCTACGCCAGTGGTGCGGTGGATTACCTGTTCAAGCCGTTCGACCCGCAAATACTCAAACCCAAAGTCCAGGCGTTGCTGGAACACCAGCGTAATCGCCGTGCCTTGCAGCGGCTGAGTCATGATCTGGAAGTCGCCCGGGCCTTCAATGCCTCGGTGCTGGATAACGCCGCCGAAGGCATTCTGGTGGTGGGCGAGGACGGGTTGATTCGCTTTGCCAACCCGGCGATGTCGCGCCTGCTCAATGCCAAGGTGGACGACCTGCAAGGCAAAGAGTTTCTGGATTTCCTGCAAAAACCGCACATTCCGGTCTGGGCCGATTCCGAGCTGTTTGCCGGTTACAAACGCGGTGAGACCCTGCGCTTGCACGATGCGCTGCTGCGTACGGCGCCCGGCCAGCAAGTGCCGGTGGCGTTGTCTTGCGCGCCGTTACCCGCCGAGCAACATGCGATGGTGGTGACGGTGCTGGACATGTCGGTGGTGCGCCATCTGCATCAGCAGTTGGAGTTTCAGGCGGTGACCGACCCGCTGACCGGGCTGCTCAATCGCCGGGGGTTTTACCAGACCGTTGAAAACCTGCTGCTGCGTGGCGAACGTTCCGACAGCACTTGGGTGCTGTTGTACCTGGACCTCGACGGCTTCAAGCGGGTCAATGATTCCCTTGGCCACGATGCCGGCGACCGGGTGCTGCGTTGGGTGTCCGAGCAGTTGAAAGCGTGCTTGCGGCCCTTCGATATTCTGGCGCGGATGGGGGGCGATGAGTTCACTGCGTTGCTGGATCTTGAGCTCCCCGAGCAGGCGGCAAAGATTGCCGAGAAGCTCATCGAGCGGGTGTCGATCTGTCAGCAGATCGAAGGCATGGACATCGCCTTGGGCGCCAGCATCGGCATCGCCACTTATCCCGATTGCGGGTCTAATCTGGACGGGCTGATGCGCGCCTCCGACATTGCCATGTATGAAGCCAAGCGCGCCGGGCGTCAGCAGTATCGCTTCTACGATCACGAAATGAACGGCCGGGCACGCTCGCGGCTGATGCTTGAAGAAAGCGTGCGCACGGCCATCGAGAACCGCGATTTCAACCTGGTGTATCAGCCTCAGGTGGCGATTGCCGATGGGCAGATCCGCGGGTTCGAAGCGTTGTTGCGCTGGCAGCATCCGAGTGTCGGCGATGTGCCGCCGGGGCTGTTTTTGCCGTTGCTGGAAGAGGCGCGGTTGATCAGTCGCCTGGGCAGCTGGATTTACCATCGCGGGGCCAAACAGCGCAAAGCCTGGGAAACCTTGTTTGCCGAAGACCTGGTGCTGGGCGTCAGTTTGAGCAGCACGCAGTTCGGTTTGCCTAACCTGGTCACCGAGTTGCGTCAGGTACTGGAGCGTCATGGTTTAAAGCCGCGGCAACTGGAAGTCGAGATCACGGAAGAGGCCCTGATGCTTAACCCCGACGAAACCCGCAAACAACTGCGTTTGCTGCGAAATCTGGGGGTGCGGGTGGCGCTGGATGACTTCGGCTCCGGGGCTTGTTCGCTGGCGCATTTGCGCGACCTGGAACTGGACACGCTAAAGCTCGACCGGCATTTGATCGCCCGGTTGCCGGGGTCCGAACGGGATGCGGCGCTGGCACGCAGCGTCATCGATTTGTGCAACCGGTTAGGGCTGCTGGTGATCGCCGAAGGGGTTGAAACGGTGGCGCAATATGAGTGGCTGCAAGCCAACGGTTGCCAGTATGTGCAGGGTTTCCTGGTGGCGCGGCCGTTGATGGCCGAGGACACCGGTCACTTTGTCGAGCCGTTCGACTGGGGCGCGCTGACGAGTTGAATTCGCTACACTGGCGACCTTTTCGTGACGCGTGTTGCCGCTCCAATGACTGTGTTGAAATACCTCCAGGCTTATCCCGCCGCGTTGCAGGACCAGGTGCGTCAGCTGATCGCCGAAGGTCGGCTGGGCGATTACTTGAGCCAGCGCTATCCGGAAAAACACGGGGTGCAGAGTGACAAGGCGCTGTACGCCTATGCCCTGGACCTCAAGCAGGAATACCTGCGTAACGCCCCGGCCATCGACAAGGTGTTGTTCGACAACCGCCTGGACCTGACCCACCGCGCGCTCGGTCTGCATACCGCGATCTCCCGGGTGCAGGGTGGCAAGCTCAAGGCCAAGAAAGAAATTCGCATCGCCTCGCTGTTCAAGGACGCGGCGCCGCAGTTTTTGAAGATGATCGTGGTGCATGAGCTGGCGCACTTCAAAGAGTCGGATCACAACAAGGCGTTCTACAAGCTGTGCGAACACATGTTGCCGGGGTATCACCAGGTGGAGTTCGATTTGCGGGTGTACCTGACGTGGCGGGATATGCACTGACAGACCAAGATCTTCTACAAGGAGTGCATGGATGGACGTGAGCAAGACCAAGAGCAGCTTCTACCGCCGATTGTACGTGGCGTACCTGATCGACAGCGGGCTAGCCAGTAACGTCCCTGCATTGACCGAAGTAACCGGCATGCCCCGACGCACGGCCCAGGACACCATCGCGGCGTTGGCGGATCTGGATATCGTTTGTGAGTTCGAGCAGGAAGAAGGCGCGCGCAACCACGCGGGGCGCTATCGGATTCGCGAGTGGGGGGCGATTGATCGGGGGTGGATCGAGCGTAATCTGCGGCAGATCAAAGCGGTGCTCGAGTATCCCTGAACTCCCGACCCCGATCATTCCCACGCAGAGCGTGGGAATGATCATTGCGGGCGACGCATTCCGATATGCGGAATCTCATCCTCCAGGTATTCCTCACCCACCGCCACAAACCCGTACCGCCCGTAATACCCTTGCAAATGTGCCTGGGCCGAAAGGTAGATCGGCACTTCAGGCCAGTGCCTGGCGGCCTGTTTCAGCGCCTGACTCATCAATTCATGCCCAAGCCCGGTGCCGCGCGCAGCGGGTGCGATGATCACCCGGCCAATCACCACGTCGCCGCCCTGTAGCTGCGGGTCGAGCAATCGCAGGTAGGCCACCAGCTGATCCCCGTCCCAGCCCATCAAATGGCAAGTGTCACCTTCCAGGTCCTGGCCATCGATGTCTTGATAAACGCATTTCTGCTCGACGACAAACACTTCGGCGCGCAGCTGCAGAATGGCATACAGCTGCTCTTTACCCAGATCGCTGTGGTGTTTGCAGACCCAATCGATTGTCATCTTCACATTCCTTGAACAACGTTGCTCCGATACTAAGCGCCCTGAGGCGGGATGTCTTTATGGCAGAGGAATCTGTGATAAAGCCCAAAATGCCATCATTCATTTTCCCGAAATTGTCTTCTTTGTGTAATCTGCGATGAAGCGCTGTGCAATGGCCTCAATGAGCTAATGTTAGGACCTGGGTTCGCCGGTAAAAGGACCCTGGAGTTTTGGCTGAAAAACACGTCGGGCAGCTCGCCCGCTAAGGATTTCTGGCATGCCGCGGTTGCATCGAGCGTTTGCTTTGATCGGATTGCTGTTGCTGACACAGACCGCGGCCGCGGAAAAGCTGCGTCTGGTAGCCGATGCCTGGCCCCCCTTTACCGACGCCACGCTGGTCAATGGCGGGGTGGCCACGGACATCGTCAGCACCGCGCTGGCCCGAGCCGGTTACGCCAGTGATTTCGAACAGGTGCCGTGGGCGCGGGCCTTGTTTGGGGTGGGCGAGGGACGTTACGACGTGTTGGTCAACGCCTGGTACAACGACGAACGCACGAAGCTGGGGCAGTTTTCCGGCGAGTACCTGCTCAACCGCGTGCGCTTTCTCAAGCGCAAAGACACGCCAATCGAATACAACAACCTGCAACAACTGCACACCTACCCGATAGCGGTGGTACGCGGTTATGCCTATTCGCACGAATTTGATGACGATGTGTCGTTGCAGAAAGTCCCGGTGCATAGCTTCGCCATGGCCGTGCGCATGGTCGCGGCCGATCGGGTCAAGCTGACCCTGGAAGACGAGTTCGTCGCCCGGTATTACCTCGCTCGGGAGTCACCCAAAGTGCGCAATGCCGTGGAGTTCCTGCCCAAGCCGTTGAGCGAGAACAGCCTGCATATTCTGGTGAGCCTGAAGAACCCGGAGCATGAACAGATCGTCGCCGGTTTCGATCGCGAGATTGCGGCGATGAAGGCTGATGGGAGTTATGACAAGTTGCTCAGGCAGCATGGGATGTGATCTGGAAGGCCTGCACTGTCTGAGCTGACGCCTTCGCGGGCAAGCCCAGTCACTACACATCTCAGGCTTCGCTAGTGTCCTTGATCAAATGCGCCGCCAACGTCCGCAACGGCCCCAGTTGCCGGCAGATCAACGCCAGTTGCGTCTGCACCAGCCGCTGCCCCTCATCGATTTCATCCGGCATCTGCTCAAGCTCATTGGCCAGCGCTTCTTCCTCATCACTCTGAATCGCAATCGGCTGTTTGCTCGCCAGGCCCTGGGCGATTGCGTCGAGGCTGGTGGCCAGGCTCACGCCAGCACCGTTGATCAAGTGCTCGCGTACATCCGACGGTAGTTGGGTTTCACGGTGTGCCCCCAGCCCCGACAAATAGCTGAGCAAGGTGTGCGACAGCACCAGGAAACGGAACCCGACATCCGCTTCCTTACGGAAGTGCCCCGGCTCCATCAGCATGTTGGCCAGCGTCGTCGACAATGCCGCGTCGGCGTTGTGCGCGTTACGTCGGGCCAGGCGATAAGCCAGGTCATCGCTTTTACCGGCGGCGTATTGCTGCATGATCTGGCGCAGGTAAATGCTGTTGCAGGTCAGGGTATTGGCCAGCACTTTGTTCAGGCGTCGACCCTGCCAGTCCGGCAGGAACAGGAACACCGCCAGCCCGGCGATCAGGCTGCCGAGCAAGGTATCGAGCAGTCGTGGCAGGAACAGCCCGTAACCATCCCCGACCTGGTTGAAGCAGAACAGCACCATCAAGGTGATCGCCGCGGTCGCCAGGGTGTAGCGGGTCGTGCGGTTGGTAAAGAACACCACCCCGGCCACGATCGCGAAGCACGACTGCACCAACGGGCTCGGAAACAGATCGAACAACGCCCAGGCCGCGGTCAGGCCGATGGCGGTGCCGATGATCCGCTGGCCAAGTTTGCGGCGGGTGGCGCCGTAGTTCGGCTGACAGACAAACAGCGTGGTGAGGATGATCCAGTAACCTTGCGAGGGGTGGATCAAATGCACCATCGCGTAGCCGATGCTTAATGCCAGGGGCAGGCGCAGGGCGTGGCGAAACAGCAAGGACGTCGGCGTCAGCTGTGTGCGCAAGCGAGTCCACACATCCTTGAGGCTGCGTGGCGAACGGTCGAGCAGGCTGCTGTCGGTGGCGTCTGCGAGCGCATCGGGGTTGCTGGCATCGCTGAGCAAACGATCGAGGGTGCCGAGGTTGGCAGCCAATGCCCGCAACGAACGCAACAGACCACGCCAGGCCGGATTGCTCTGGATGCGCAGGTGTTCGAGGGAGGCGTGCAGGTCGCTCAGGGCTTCGGCGAAGCTGGCGTCATAGATGAACGGCTGGCGCATCTGGATCGATTCGGCCAGCGCGCGGCACACCTTGCCTTGCTGGCGCAGCAGGCGCTGACAGCGGAATAGCACGTCGCTGTGGAAGAACGCCTCGGCCAGCGCGTTGTAGGGGTAGTGCGAGGAGCTGGCGCGCTCGTGGATGTCCTGGGCGAGGAAGTACAGCTTCAGGTAACGGCTGAGTTTCGCGCCCGGTCGGCCATCGCCAACCCGGTGCAGAATGATTTCCTTGGCGGCGTTCAGGGCTGCCACCACCCGACCGTTCTGCTGGGCCAGTTCCAGGCGGCGCGCTTCCACATCCATCTGCCGGATCGGTTCGAACAACGACGATTTCAGCTTCAGGTAATAACCCAGTTCACGGAACAACCGCGCCAGGCTCTGTTGCACCGGCTGGTTGGAAAACAGCGCCTGCCACAATACCGAGAGCAAGCCATACCACGCCGCACCGGCCACCAGCAGCACCGGCTCGTGCCAGAAATCGGTGACCGCGCCGCCGCGCTGGTCCACGCCGATCATGGTGTAGACCGACAGAATCAGCGTCGCTGAAGCAATCGCGCCATAACGTTCGCCCAGCGCGCCGAGCATGGTCAGACAAAAGCTGGCCAGGGCAAAGGCGATGATAAAGAGAACGGGGTAGGGGAAAAGCAGTTCGACGGACAGGGCGGCGACCATAAAACACACCAGCGTCACGGCCAGCGCGTTGAGGCGGCCCTGCCAACTGTCGTCGGTTTCGGCCAGGGCGCTGGCGATGATCCCCAGGAACAACGGGATCAGCAGCCCCATTTCATCCTGATACCAACACAGCGCCATAGTGCCGGTAAGGGCGATGAACACCCGAACGCTGTAACTGAATTTATCCAGCGCCCAGAGGCGACGCAGAGACTGCCGAAATGTGGTCGATGACATGAAGTGCGAAGGCCTTCCGAGGCGATGACGCTAAATTGAGCCACTAATGACGCCGACGCAATGGCGCCGATCACATCAGACAGCAAAATCTGTTCCTTCCTAGGCGAAACACGCTCCCCTGCAGGGGTAATGCTGTTCACTTAAACGCACTCTTCAATCATGGCTACCTTTGTGGCGAGCGAGCTTGCTCGCGCTGGGCTGCGTAGCGGCCCCAAAAATCTGACAACTATTGCCGATTTTTGTGAGTGCTACGCACTCAAGCGGGAGCAAGCTCCCTCGCCACAGGTTTCTCTGATTCAAGACGCTCTTAAGTGAACAACATTACCCTACAGGGGGAGCGGTGTAGTCAGACGTACTGCGCCGCCGCGTAGCCGGAGGCCCAGGCCCATTGGAAGTTGAAACCGCCCAGATGCCCGGTGACGTCGAGCACTTCACCGACGAAATACAGGCCAGGGCTTTTCAGTGATTCCATGGTTTTGGATGACACCTCGCGCGTGTCGACGCCACCCAGGGTCACTTCGGCCGTGCGGTAGCCTTCGGTGCCGGCCGGGACGACTTTCCAGCTCGCCAGTTTTTCGGCGATGTCTGCAATTTCCGCGTGGGTGTATTGCTTCATCGGTTTGGAGGCGAACCAGTTGTCTGCCAGCAGGTTGGCCATCTTCTTGGTGAAGATCTCGCCGAGCAGGGTTTTCAACTCGCTGTTCGGGCGCTCGACTTGCTGCTGTTGCAGCCAACTCGGTACGTCGTGATCCGGCATCAGGTTGATCTCTACTGTGTCGCCGGATTCCCAGAACGAAGAAATCTGCAAGATCGCCGGGCCGCTGAGACCGCGGTGGGTGAACAGGATGTTCTCGCGGAAACTCTGGTCGTTGCAGCTCACCAGGCAATCCACCGACGTACCGGACAGCTCGGTGCAAAGCTCCTTGAGCTGATCGGTGATGGTGAATGGCACGAGGCCGGCGCGGGTTGGCAGCAAGTCGTGGCCGAACTGCTTGGCCACCTGATAGCCGAAACCGGTGGCGCCGAGGGTCGGAATCGACAGGCCGCCGGTGGCGATCACCAGGGATTGGCAGGTGATCTGGTCCAGCGTGGTATCCAGCAGATAACCGCTTTCGAGCTTCTCGATGGTCTGGATCGAGGTGTCCAGGTGCAGGCTGACGCCGACCTGATTGCACTCCTCGAGCAGCATGTCGAGGATGTCGCTGGATTTGTTATCGCAGAACAACTGGCCGAGTTTTTTCTCGTGGTACGGCACGCCGTGTTTGGCCACCAGACCGATGAAGTCCCATTGGGTGTAACGCGCCAACGCGGATTTGCAGAAATGCGCGTTCTGCGAGAGGAAATTGCTCGGTTCGGTGTACATGTTGGTGAAATTGCAGCGGCCACCGCCTGACATGAGGATTTTCTTGCCGGCCTTGTTCGCGTGGTCAAGCAACATCACCTTGCGCCCGCGCCCGGCGGCGGTCAGCGCACACATCAACCCTGCGGCGCCAGCGCCAATGATCACGACTTCGGTAGAGCGCAAAACGGTGTCCTCACACATTGATCGTTCCCACGCTCTGCGTGGGAATGCCGCCATGGACGCTCTGCGTCCGCCGTTAAGTGACGCGGAGCGTCACGGGATGCATTCCCACGCAGAGCGTGGGAACGATCAGCAACAGGGAAATACAGTGTTCTTACAGGATGCGCACGCGCAGCGAACGGCCTTTGATTTTACCGTCGTTCAGGCGCTGCAAGGCTTGCTTGGCGATCCCGCGTTCCACGGCCACATACGCCTGGAAGTCGAAAATCGCGATCTTGCCGACCTGGGCGCCGGGAATGCCCGCCTCACCGGTCAGTGCGCCGAGAATGTCACCCGGACGGACTTTGTCTTTACGGCCCGCACCAATGCACAGCGTGCTCATCACCGGCAGCAGCGGACCGCCGCCCTGGGACGTGAGGTTATCCACCTGATCCCAATTCAACGGCGACTTCTGCAGTTGCTCGATGGCTTGGGCGCGGTGGGCTTCGGACGGTGCAACCAGACTGATCGCAATGCCTTTCTCGCCGGCACGACCGGTACGGCCGACACGGTGAATGTGGATTTCCGAGTCACGGGCCAGTTCGACGTTGATCACCATGTCCAGCGCATCGATGTCCAGGCCGCGTGCGGCGACGTCGGTGGCGACCAGTACCGACGTACTGCGGTTGGCGAACATCGCCAACACCTGGTCGCGGTCACGCTGTTCCAGATCGCCGTGCAGGCCGACGGCGGAGATGCCTTTGGACGTCAGGTGATCGACGGTTTCCTGAACCTGCTGCTTGGTGAAGCAGAACGCCACGCAGGACGCCGGACGGAAGTGGCCGAGCACCTTGGTCACAGCGCTCATGCGCTCTTCCGGGGAAATCTCGTAGAAACGCTGCTCGATCTGCGTGTCGTCGTGGAACGCCTCGGCCTTCACTTGCTGCGGATTACGCATGAACTTCGACGCCAGCTGCTTGATGCCCACCGGATAGGTGGCGGAGAACAGCAGGGTCTGGCGACGTTCCGGGCACTGGGCGATGATTTCTTCGATGGAATCGTAGAAACCCATGTCGAGCATGCGGTCGGCTTCGTCGAGGATCAGCGTGTTCAGGCCGTGAAGCACCAGCGAACCCTTGCGCAGGTGTTGCTGGATGCGCCCCGGAGTGCCGACGATGATGTGCGCGCCGTGCTCCAGCGAGCCGATCTGCGGGCCGAAAGACACACCGCCGCACAGGGTCAGGACCTTGATGTTGTCTTCGGAACGGGCCAGGCGACGGATTTCCTTGGCGACCTGGTCGGCCAGCTCACGGGTCGGGCAGATGACCAGTGCCTGGCAACCGAAGAAGCGCGGATTGATCGGGTTCAACAGGCCGATACCGAAGGCTGCGGTCTTGCCGCTGCCGGTCTTGGCCTGGGCGATCAGGTCCATCCCCTTGAGGATCACCGGCAAGCTTTGCGCCTGGATCGGCGTCATCTGGGCATAACCGAGGGAGTCGAGGTTAGCCAGCATGGCGGCGGACAGCGGCAAAGTATTAAAAGCGGTGGCGATGGTGGTCACGGGACTGGCCTGCAAAACAAAATGTCGCGCAGTGTATCAGTCCCATGGCCATTCGCCCTAAGGCTCTATGTGTTGTTCCGGACGTTTGACGCGCCGTCCGTCTTCTCTCGACAACTGCGAGAAGATGGTTGCAGCCAGCATCGCCATGATTCCGACCGTCACAAACGTCAGCTGGAACGCGCCCAGAACCGTGTCCACGCCCTCATTGCCGATCTCCGCCGTGAAGCCGCCGAGCAGGGCACCAGCGCAGGCCACGCCGAGGCTCAGGGACAATTGCGCGACCACCGACAGCAAACTGTTGCCGCTGCTGGCGCTGGCGTCGTCGAGGTCGATCAGAGTGACGGTGTTCATCGCGGTGAACTGCAAAGAGTTGATCGCCCCCAGAATCGCCAACTGGGCCAGCAACAGCCAGTACGGTGTCTGCTCGCTGACCAGGCCCATGCTCGCCAGCATGATCCCCAGCGCCAGTGTGTTGCCGGTCAGCACGATGCGGTAGCCAAAACGTTCGATCAACGGCCGCGCCACCGATTTGGCGACCATCGCGGCCGCGGCCAGGGGCAGCATGCTCATCCCGGCCTGTGACGGCGAATAGCCCAGCGCCACTTGCAACAGCAACGGCACCAGGAACGGCAATGCGCCGCTGCCCAAGCGGGCGAACAGGTTGCCGAGGATGCCCACGGCGAAGGTCCGGGTCTTGAACAGCGATGGCGCAAACAGTGGATTGTCGGTGTGCCCGGCTCGCAGCCAATAGGCCGCCAGACAGGCCATGCCGGCAAACAACAGCAACATCACCCGCAAGTGCGGCAGATGCAGTTCGCCGAGGCCTTCCATGGCGATGGTGATCAGCACCATCGCCGCGCCGAACAGCAAAAAGCCCAGGCTATCGAAGCGGGTGCGTTCACTGCCGCGCAGGTCGGGAATGAATTTCCACACGGCGTAGCAGCCGACGGCACCCACCGGCAGGTTGATCAGGAAGATCCAGTGCCAGGTCAGGTATTGCACCATCCAGCCGCCCATGGTCGGGCCGATCAGCGGGCCGAGCAGGCCGGGAATGGTGATGAACCCCATGATCCGCACCAGATCCGAGCGCGGATACGCGCGCAGCACCACCAATCGTCCGACCGGCAACATCAAGGCGCCGCCCAGGCCCTGGATCACCCTGGCGCCGATCAGCATGCTCAGAGTGCTCGACAAGGCGCAGAGCAATGAGCCGATGCTGAACAACAGGATCGCGCCGAAGAAGATCTTCTTGGTGCCGAAACGGTCGGCGATCCAGCCGGAGGCGGGGATCAGCAAGGCGACGGTGAGCATGTAGGCGATGATCACACCCTGCATGCGCAGCGGGTCTTCGGCCAGGTCCCGGGCCATGGCGGGGAGGGCGGTGTTGAGGATTGTCCCGTCGAGGGACTGCATGAAGAAGGCAATGGCGACGACCCACGGCAACCAGCGGGCGGTGACAGCGTCGAGAGGTGGGCGGTTGGGCATGGGGCCTCTTGTTGATTAATGCAGATTCGTGGCTGGCGCTGAACCCTGTGGCGAGGGAGCTTGCTCCCGCTCGGCTGCGTAGCAGTCGTAAAGCCGGGCTATACGGTCTGTCTGCTGAACCGCGTTGGCAGGTTTGGGGCCGCTTCGCAGCCCAGCGGGAGCAAGCTCCCTCGCCACAGGTTTTTGTGTTTACAGGGTCAAGGTCAATCGGCTGACGAGCGCTCCTGGCAGCAATGCCGAAGACGTGTTCCGCTGACTGTAGGTGCTGGCCGACAACATCAGCTCGCGCTCCTCGGTCAACGCTTCCAGCTGCGAACCGAGCAGGCTGTAGGCGCTGTCATCAAACCGCATGGTGCTGACCGGTGCCTGAATCTCGCCGTTTTCGACCCAGAAGGTCGCGAACCGTGTCATGCCGGTCAGGCGTGCTGCCGGTTGGTCCGAGTAGTTCAGGTACCACAGGTTGCTGATGTACAGACCGGTGCCCAGTTGCTTGAGAATCTCGGCGTCAGGCAAAGCGCCGGCCGCCATGTTCAATGCACTTGGCGCTTCACCGCCGCCGGCACCGTTGGCGGTCAGGCCGTATTCGGCGGCGCTGCGTGAACCGACCAGTTGTTCGTCAGCCTTGCCATCAACAATCAGCCGCAGATCGCTGCGCGGATAACCTTCACCCGAAAATGCCGGGCTCAGGGAGCCGCTGACTTTTTCATCCAGAGACACCAACGGGCTGAATGAACTGTCGCCACCGTAGAGTTTCTGCAGCGGACTGCTCTTGCTGGCAATCGACTGCGCCGAGAACCCGCCCCAGCTGAGCATGCCCATGATTTCTTCCAGGGCCGCCGGCGCGAGGTACGCGCGGTACTGACCCGGCGCCAGCGTGCGCAATGGCCGACCGAGAAACGCCAACTGCTCGCGGGCCTGCTGGAAACGCCTGGCAAAGCCTTCGCTGTTCCAGTCGTGCCCGGCATAGCTGGCTTTCACCGCCTGACCGTTTTCATGGAACAGGCTGAAATCGAAGTTGAAGCTGTTGGCCTGATGCCAGCCGAACGCGCCCGAAGAACTGGCGAAACCGCGACTGATCGGCCCGGCGGCATAGAAACCGACCAGATCCAGCCCCTCGCCGGCCTGAGTGATTTCAGCGACCACCTGCTCGGTGTCCGGCAGCGGATGATCCTGCACGTTGTTGCTCTGCCAGTCGTCATGGTTGAGCAGCAGGTACGGGTCCTGAGGCAGCAACGGCAGGGTCTCGCGCAACTGCTGCAGCCCCTCGGCCAGACGCTGAAGATCGACTTCTGTATCGCCCGACAAGGTGATGTCGAGGTCGGCGTGGCGCCCATCGTTGATCAGTTTGAAGCCGATGCTTGCCTGCTGCACCTGCCCGGCCTGACGCACCTTGGCGTGGTTGAAGCGCACGAAGGCCGACGATTCGGCGGCGTAGCTGAGGGTGAACTGCTCAGGCGTGCGCAACGCATCGCGGAGCCAGTTGACCAAGGCCTTGAACGAGTCGGCCTGGTTTTTTGACGTACTCATCAGGCATCTCCCCCAAACACATCAACATTGCTGAATACACAGGCCGGCGACGCATGACCGACACGGATCACTTGGTTCGGTTCGCCCTTACCGCAGTTCGGCGTGCCCAGCACCTTGAAGGTGCTGACGTCACCGACGGCGCGCAGGCTCTTCCAGAATTGTGCGGAAATCGCCCGGTAATTCGGGTTCTTCACCACGCCCTTGAGTTCGCCGTTTTCGATCAGCTGGCCCCATTCGCAACCGAACTGGAATTTGTTGCGCGCATCGTCGATGGACCACGAACGGTTGGTGCTCATCAAAATGCCGTGTTCGATGTTGCCGATCAGTTGCTCAAGCGATTGATCGCCAGGCTCGATGTTGAGGTTGGCCATGCGGTCGATCGGCGGGCGGTTCCAGCCGCAGGCGCGGCTGTTGGCCACGCCGTCGAGGCTGGCCCGGAACTGCGAGAGCGCGCCGCCCAATGGTCGCAGCAGCAAACCTTCCTTGATCAGAAATTGCTTGCTGGCGGCGGTGCCTTCGTCGTCATGGCCGTAGCTGGCGAGCTGTTCGGGGATGTCCGGGTCGAATGTCACGTTGAGCAGTTCGGAGCCGTATTGCAGGCGGCCGAAGTCTTCTGCCTTGACGAAACTGGTGCCGGCGTAATTGCGCTCGTCGCCGAGGATGCGGTCCAGTTCCAGCGGGTGACCGATGGACTCGTGGATCTGCAGCATCATCTGGTCGGGCATCAGCAACAGGTCGCGCGGGCCTTGCGGGGTGTTCGGTGCCAGCAGCAATTGCAACGCCTGGTCGGCGACTTTCGGGCCGGAGCCGATCAGGCCGCAACGGCTGATCACATCAAAGCCGCCCTGCTGACCGAAATTCTCGCGGCCGAGGGTGCGGGTCTGACTGTCGCTGCCATCGTAGGCGGTGACGTCCATGCTCGGGTAGACGAAGCGCTGGGCCTGGCGCAGTTCAGCACCGGCGCTGTTGAGGTAGATCTGCTCGACGTTGGTGATACCGATGCTCGCCTGCCAGTTCACCAGGCGTTCGTCCTTGGGCACGGCGGCGGATTCGGCGCCGAGCAGTTGGTAGCAATCGCTGAGAGACGGGAAGGGCTGGTCGAGGCTCGGTGAGAAATAGTCGGCGCGGTCGCTGGAAACCGCTTGCTCACGCAAGTCGAGGAGCGCGTGGGGCTTGAGTCGACGGGCTTGCTGCTCGGCTTTCTCCAGCGCGGCTTGCAGCCCGGACTGGGACAGGTCGTTGGTCGCGGCATAGGCTTCGACGCCGTTGACCCGAACGGTCAGCATCGCACCTTCGTCCCGGCTCAGGCTCGGCGGTTCGGCGACGTTCTTGCGCACCGACAGGTACTGGCCGGATTCGCGTACATAACGCAGCGAAAAGAATTCAGCGCCCGTGCGCAACGCAGCAAAGCGCTGCTTGAGCTGGGGGTGGAAATCGAACATTCGGGAACCTCCTTGGTATGGAGCGGCGGCGAATCGGTGTTGCGAGGGGGTGAAACGTTTGCGTGGCGCTAGATTAGGCCTGCGTGGGGGTAGGATCAAGTGAAGAGGGGGTGTAGGGGGATTTACCGCTTGAGTCGGCTGATCGTTCCCACGCTCTGCGTGGGAACGCCGCCATGGACGCTCTGCGTCCTCTGTGTGACGCGGAGCGTCACGGGATGCATTCCCACGCGGAGCGTGGGAACGATCAGCTGCGTTACTGAGCGGTAGGGCTCACATCCCGCAACGGCTTGCCCTTCACCGGTGCATCACCGGCCACGTAGTACTTGGCCTTGCTGCGCGGCAATGGTTTGCGACCGCGGATCTTGTCGGCGATTTTCTCGGCCATCATGATCGTTGGTGCGTTCAGGTTGCCGGTGGTGATGATCGGCATGATCGAGGCATCGACCACGCGCAGGGCTTGCATACCGTGCACACGACCTTCGCTATCGACCACCGCCATCTCGTCGGTGCCCATCTTGCACGAGCAGGACGGGTGGAACGCGGTTTCGGCGTGCTCGCGGATGAACTTGTCCAGCTGCTCGTCGGTTTGCACGTCGATGCCGGGGCTGATTTCGCGACCACGGAAGGCATCCAGCGCCGGCTGTTGCATGATTTCACGGGTCAGGCGGATGCCGTCACGGAATTCCTGCCAGTCCTGCTCGGTGGCCATGTAGTTGAACAGGATGCTTGGGTATTCGCGCGGATCCTTGGACTTGGCCTGGATGCGACCGCGGCTTGGCGAACGCATGGAACCCATGTGCGCCTGGAAACCGTGCTCTTTCACGCCGTTGCTGCCGTTGTAGTTAATCGCTACCGGCAGGAAGTGATACTGGATGTTCGGCCATTCGAATTCCGGACGGGTACGAATGAAACCGCCGGCTTCGAACTGGTTGCTGGCGCCGATGCCGGTGCCGTTGAACAGCCACTCGGCACCGATGGCCGGTTGGTTGTGCAGGAGCAGCGACGGGTACAGCGAGACCGGTTGGGTGCAGGCGTATTGCAGGTACAACTCGAGGTGATCCTGCAGGTTTTCACCAACGCCCGGCAGGTCGTGGACCACCGGAATATCGAGCTTTTTCAGCAATTCGGCCGGGCCGACACCGGAGCGTTGCAGGATCTGCGGCGACGCGATGGCGCCGGAGCACAGCAACACTTCCTTGCGGGCACGGACTTCAACGCGCTCTTCAGCCGCGCCGATCAGGTAACGCACGCCGACCGCACGCTTGCCTTCGAACAGAATCTTGTCGGTCAGGGCGTGGGTGACGATGGTCAGGGTCGAACGCTTCTTGGCGATGTCCAGGTAACCGCGAGCGGTACTGGAGCGACGGCCTTTCGGCGTCACGGTGCGGTCCATCGGGCCGAAACCTTCCTGCTGGTAACCGTTCAAGTCTTCGGTACGCGGGTAACCGGCCTGCACGCCTGCTTCAACCATCGCACTGAACAGCGGGTTGTTGCCGGCTTTTGGCGTGGTCACGCTGACCGGACCTTCACCACCGTGGTAGTCGTTCGGGCCGATGTCACGGGTTTCCGCCTTGCGGAAATACGGCAGGCAGTCGAGGTAAGTCCAGTCTTCCAGACCGGGCAGTTTTGCCCAGCCGTCGTAGTCCATGGCGTTGCCGCGGATGTAGCACATGCCGTTGATCAGCGAAGAACCACCCAGGCCCTTGCCGCGACCGCATTCCATCCGGCGACCGTCCATGTGTGGCTCTGGATCGGTTTCGTACGCCCAGTTGTAGCGACGACCTTGCAGCGGGAAAGCCAAAGCCGCTGGCATTTGTGTGCGGAAATCCAGACGGTAATCCGGGCCGCCCGCTTCGAGCAGCAGGACGGTGACGCCTTCGTCTTCAGTCAGACGGGTCGCCAGGGTGTTACCGGCGGAGCCGGCACCGATGATGATGTAATCGAATACTTGGGACATTGAATGCACCCTCTTTGAAGTGGTCAGGTCAGGCCATGGCGAGTGCTGCGCACTCGTTCGCGGGCAAGCCTCGCTCCTACAGGGGGGCGCAATGTCCAAGACCTGCAGCAACCCTAATCCTGTAGGAGCGAGGCTTGCCCGCGAAGGCGGCCTCGCAGGCGAAGCAAGTTCTGCCTTAGAAAACCGAGGCGTAATCGCCCAGTTCGACCTGTACCGATTTGATGCGTGTGAAGTTGTTCAGCGAGCTGATGCCGTTCTCACGGCCCACGCCCGACTGCTTGTAGCCGCCGACCGGCATCTTGGCGTCGGACTCGCCCCAGGCGTTGATCCAGCAGATACCGGCTTCCAGTTGATGAATCACGCGGTGCGCGCGGTTCAGGTCTTTGGTGACAACACCGGCAGCCAGGCCGAAGTCGGTGTCGTTGGCGCGACGGATCACTTCTTCTTCGGTTTCGTAAGTCAGGATGCTCATCACCGGGCCGAAGATTTCTTCGCGAACGATGGTCATTTCGTCGGTGCAGTCGGTGAACACGGTCGGTGCCACGAACGCGCCTTTGGCGAATTCACCGTCGGTCAGACGATCGCCGCCGCACAGCAGGCGAGCGCCTTCTTCCTTACCTTTGGCGATGTAGCCCAGCACGCTTTCCATGTGGGCGAAGCTGACCAGCGGGCCGAAGTTGGTGTTTTCATCTTCCGGATTGCCGACGCGGATGCGCGCAACGCGCTCAACGATCTTGGCTTCGAACGCGGCTTTCAGGTGGCTCGGAACGAACACGCGAGTGCCGTTGGTGCAGACCTGACCGGAGCTGTAGAAGTTGGCCATCATTGCGGTGTCGGCGGCGCGATCGAGGTCGGCGTCGTCGAAAATGATCAGCGGGGATTTGCCGCCCAGTTCCATGGTCACGTCTTTCAGTGTGGAGGCGGAAGCGCTGGCCATGACCTTCTTGCCGGTGTCGGTGCCGCCGGTGAAGGAGACTTTCTCGATGCGTGGGTGCTCGGTCAGCCAGGTGCCGACTTCACGGCCGCTGCCGGTCAACACGTTGAACACGCCAGCCGGCAGGCCGGCTTCGGTGTAGATCTCGGCCAGTTTCAGGGTGGTCAGCGAGGTGACTTCGCTTGGCTTGAAGATCATCGCGTTACCGGCCGCCAGGGCTGGAGCGGATTTCCACAGGGCGATCTGGATCGGGTAGTTCCACGCGCCGATACCGGCCACGATGCCCAGTGGCTCGCGACGGGTGTAGACGAAAGAAGTGGTGCGCAGTGGAATCTGCTCGCCTTCGATGGCCGGTACCAGACCTGCGTAGTACTCCAGCACGTCAGCGCCGGTGACGATGTCGACGTAACGGGTTTCGGAGTACGCCTTGCCGGTGTCCAGGGTTTCCAGGGCGGCCAGTTCATCGTTGCGCTCGCGCAGGATTTCCACGGCACGACGCAGGATGCGCGAACGCTCCATGGCGGTCATCGCGGCCCAGATTTTCTGGCCCTTCTCGGCACTGACCACTGCACGCTCGACGTCTTCCTTGGTCGCACGCTGTACTTTTGCGAGGACTTCACCGTTAGCCGGGTTGATGGCTTCGAAGGTGGCGTCGCTGCTGGCGTCACTGTAGCCGCCGTCGATGTAGAGTTTTTGCAGTTCGAAACGGGCCATAAAGTCCTCGCAAGTGCATAAGTTGGTTGGCGTTAACCACTGGGACGTGCCGTGTAGCGTTGGCGACGCTGATCAGTGGCGGTTCAGGGGCTGAGCGGTTTTATGTGTGCTCTAACTCACCTGCTTGGCCAATTGGATATCCATGTATTCGTAAGCGATCCGTTGCGCCTGCTCGGTGTCGAAAGCATCTCCCGACAGCGCGCCGCGCAACCACAAACCGTCAATGAGGGCTGCCAGGCCCCGGGCGGCGCTGCGCGCTTGATCAAGCGGCAACACACGGCGGAACTGGCAGCACAGGTTGGAATACAGACGGTGATCGTTGATCCGCTGCAACCTGTGCAAAGACGGCTGGTGCATGCTGGTGGCCCAGAAGGCCAGCCAGGTTTTCATTGCCGGGCCATTGACCTGGCTGGCGTCGAAGTTGCCTTCGATAATCACCTGCAGATGCGCCCGTGGGCTGTCATCTGCCATCGCCTGACGGCGCGCGGTGACGTTCTCGCTGAGGACGCTCATCAGATACCGCATCGTGGCGGCGATCAGGCCATTCTTGTCCTGAAAATAGTGACTGATGATGCCATTCGAGACACCGGCCAAACGGGCGATCAGCGCAATGCTGGCGTCCCCCATGCCGACCTGATCGACGGCCAGTAGCGTGGCTTCGATCAATTGCTGACGGCGGATGGGTTGCATACCGACCTTGGGCATCTTGCACATCTCCTTAGGCCTTCCGGTGGACGAAATACGCCTACCGGATTGAGGGCCAGTCTATTTTGTTTTGATTGAACGTTCAATCAACAAAGAATAAGATCTGCGACAATTCGTCGCTGCCTACAGGTTTTTCCTACGTGTAGTGGGCGGAAAAACGACATCTGAAAATGCTCGAAACCCACACGCAATGGCGTTCCATGGGTTTCGGGCTTTTTTCGGGGTGTCTTTATATCACCCGCCGGTCGGCTGCCAACTAATCGATTGGTCGGGTAACGCGTTGCCTTGTGTTCTTCTCTCGCACTGCCCGGAGCATCTGTGCCATGAGTTCTGCCTCTCTAATAAAGACCCCACCCGAGAAGGTGACGGTCAACGGTTGGGTGTTCTACACCTCTACCGCGTTGATTCTGTTGTTGACCGCGATTCTGATCATCGCCCCGCAAGAGGCCGGCAGAATGCTCGGCATTGCCCAGGCCTGGTTGTCCCGTAGCTTCGGCTGGTACTACATGGTGGTGATCGCCGCCTATCTGGTGTTTGTGGTCGGCCTGGCGTTTTCGTCCTATGGCAAGCTCAAGCTGGGCAGCAAGGACGATACCCCGGACTTCAGCTACGGCGCCTGGGCGGGGATGCTGTTCTCGTCGGGTATCGGCATCTCGCTGCTGTACTTCGGTGCGTCCGAGCCGCTGGACCACTACTTCAACCCGCCGGAAGGCGTGGCCGGCAGCAACCTTGCCGCACGTCAGGCAGTGCAGCTGACGTTCCTGCATTGGGGCCTGCATGGCTGGGCGATCTACGCCTTGGTCGGCCTGGCGGTGGCGTACTTTGCTTATCGTCATAACCAGCCGCTGGCGTTGCGTTCAGCGCTGTATCCGCTGGTCGGCGAGCGTTGGGTCAAAGGCGCGGCCGGTCATGCGGTGGACGGCTTCGGCATGTTCGTGACCCTGCTGGGGCTGGTGACGAACCTGGGGATCGGTTCGCTGCAAGTGTCGTCGGGGCTGGAAAACCTGTTCGGCATGGAACACAGCAACACCAACCTGCTGATCGTGATCATCGTGATGAGCACCGTGGCGACCATCGCTGCCGTGTCCGGCGTGGAAAACGGCATTCGTCGTCTGTCCAACCTGAACATCGTGCTGTTCAGCGGTCTGCTGATTTTCGTGCTGTTGTTCGGCCCGACCCTGCACCTGCTCAACGGCTTTGTGCAGAACATCGGTGACTACCTGAATGGCGTGGTGCTGAAGACCTTCGACCTCTACGTGTACGAAGGCGACAGTGAGAAGTCTGATCGCTGGTTGGGCCTGTGGACTCTGTTCTACTGGGCCTGGTGGATTTCCTGGGCACCATTTGTCGGCATGTTCATCGCGCGTATTTCCCGTGGTCGCACGGTGCGTGAACTGGTCGCTGGTGTGCTGCTGATTCCGCTGGGTTTCACCCTGGCATGGCTGTCGATCTTCGGTAACTCGGCCCTGGACCTGGTGATGAACCATGGGGCGGTGGAACTCGGGAAGACGGCGCTGGAACAGCCGTCGATGGCGATTTATCAGTTGCTTGAGCATTACCCGGCGTCGAAAGTTGTCATTGGCGTGTCGATTTTTGTTGGCTTCGTGCTGTTCCTGACCCCGGCGGACTCCGGCGCAGTGATGATGGCCAACCTTTCCTGCAAGGGCGGCAACGTCGACGAAGACGCGCCGCACTGGCTGCGGATTTTCTGGTCGGTGGTGATCACCCTGGTGACCATCGGTCTGCTGTTTGCCGGTAACTTCGAAGCCATGCAAACCATGGTGGTGCTGGCGGGGCTGCCGTTCTCGGTGGTGCTGGTGTTCTTCATGTTTGGCTTGCACAAAGCCATGCGCCAGGACGTGCAGATCGAACAAGAGCAAGCGGAACTGGCAGCACGTGGTCGTCGTGGTTTCAGCGAGCGTCTGACGCAGCTGGATCTGCAACCGAATCAGTCGATCGTCCAGCGTTTCATGGACAAACAAGTCAGCCCGGCGCTGGAAGAGGCTGTGGTTCAACTGCGTGGCAAGGGCCTGGACGTGCAAACGTTGCTGGGTAAAGCCAAGCGTTGCATGGGCCTGCGGATCGAAATGGAAGAGGGCAACCCTTTTGTCTACGAAGTGAGCCTGGACGGTTATCTGGCGGCGGCGAGCGAAACGGTGTCGGCCGAAAGTGCCGATGAACCGCGCGCACGTTACTACCGCGCCGAGGTGTACCTGCACAACGGCAGCCAGGACTATGACTTGATGGGCTTCACTCAGGATCAGATCACCCGTGATGTGCTCGATCAGTTTGAAAGCCATCGGCAGCTGCTTGGCCGGGTTTATAGCTGAGTAGTGATAGATCGTTCCCGCGCTTTGCGTGGGAACGCCAAGGGGCTCAATTGAGCCCCTTTTTTGTGCCTTGTCGATCGTTCCCACGCTCTGCGTGGGAATGCCGCCTGGGACGCTCCGCGTCCCTTTGCAGATGTGACGCGGAGCGTCACCGGATGCATTCCCACGCGGAGCGTGGGAACGATCAACAAAAACGCCGCGATCATCTCGCGGCGTTTTTGTGTCTGCTGTCTTGCTTACCCCAGGTTCTTGCCGAGCAGCGCGTGGTACAGCTCGCTGTCGCCCAGGATCCCGACCACTTTGTTGTTATCGTGCAGCACCAGCTTGTTGCCGGTCTGGTAACGAATCTGCAGCGCATCGCGCATGCCGATGTTGGAGTCCACCAGCGTTGGTCGACGGCCCAGGGCTTCAACCGCTTGCCCCGGTATCCATTTCTGCAGGTCCAGGCTCGAGCCGTTCTGGCGTGCGCCTTTGATGGTGTTGCCTTCGGCCAGGTCCAGCCACGAATCGCCACCCGGATCCAGGCATACCGAACCGTTGATGCGTTTGCAGTTGTCCAGGGTGCGCATCAGGCTGCGACCACACAATACGTTCAGCGGATTGGTGTGAGCTACGAAGGTGCGCACGTAATCGTCCGCAGGGTTCAGGACGATTTCTTCCGGCACGCTGTACTGGATGATCCGGCCGTCTTTCATGATCGCGATACGGCTGCCCAGCTTCAGGGCTTCATCGAGGTCGTGGCTCACGAAGACGATGGTCTTGCTCAGCTTGTTTTGCAGTTCCAGCAGTTCGTCTTGCAGGCCTTGGCGAATCAATGGGTCGAGGGCCGAGAACGGTTCGTCCATCAGCAGGATGTCGGCGTCCATCGCCAGCGCACGGGCCAGGCCGACACGCTGCTGCATGCCGCCGGAGAGCTCATTGGGTTTCTTGTTGCGCCACTGGGTCAGGCCCACCAGCTCAAGTTTCTCGTCCACCAGTTTGCGGCGTTCTTTCTCGGGGCGACCCTGCATTTCCAGGCCGAAGCTGATGTTCTCGCGCACCGTCAGCCAAGGCATCAGGGCGAACTTCTGGAACACCATCGCGATGCGCTTGGTGCGCATCATTTTCAGCTCTGCCGGAGTGCAGGATGCGATATCGATCTGCCGGCCTTCGTGTTCGACGAACAACTTGCCACGGCTAACGGTGTTGAGGCCGTTGATGCAGCGCAACAGGCTGGATTTGCCGGAGCCGGACAAACCCATCAGTACGCAGATTTCACCTTTTTCGATGTCCAGGCTGGCCTTTTCGACACCGACGATTTGCCCGGTCTTTTTCAGAATCTCGTTGCGGGTCATGCCCTGGTCGAGCAGTTTGAGAGCCGCGCGTGGATCTTTGGAGAAGATCACGTCCACGTCTTCGAAGCGAATAATGCTCATGCGTCACCCCCTACTTTGGCTTCGGGTTGTTTGCAGATACGGTCGAGCATGATCGCCAGCAGTACGATCGCCAGGCCTGCTTCGAAGCCCAGTGCGATATCAGCAGTGTTCAGTGCGTTGACCACAGGTTTGCCCAGGCCATCGGCGCCCACCAGTGCCGCAATCACCACCATCGACAACGACAGCATGATGCACTGGGTGATACCGGCCGCGATGCTTGGCATCGCGTGGGGCAATTCGATGCGCGAGAGCAACTGACGGCGCGAGCAGCCAAAGGCCTTGCCGGCGTCCATCAGTTCGTCCGGAACATCGCGGATACCCAGGTAGGTCAGGCGGATGGGCGCGGCAATCGCGAACACCACCGTCGAGATCAGACCCGGGACCACACCCAGACCGAAGAGGGTCAGGGTAGGAATGAGGTACACAAACGTCGGTACGGTCTGCATCAGATCGAGCACCGGCCGCATCATTGTGTAGAACATCGGTTTATGCGCGGCGACGATGCCCAACGGCACGCCGATCACTACGCAGACCAGGGTGGCGAACAACACCTGGGCGAGGGTTTCCATGGTTTCCTGCCAGTACCCCAGATTGAGGATCAGCAGAAAGGAGGCGATGACGAAAACGGTCAGGCCCCATTTGCGTTGGATAAAGTGTGCCAGTAGCGCGATGAGGCCGATCAATGCCAGCGGGTTGAACCAGGTCAGCGCAAAAGTCACGCCGTGGATCATCGTTTCCAGTGACACGGCGATGGCGTCGAAGGTGCTGGCGCCGTGTTGCGTCAACCATTCAACGAAGCTCGCGATGTACTGGCCTAAGGGTATTTTCTGATCAATCAGCATGGTAGTGAACGTCCGCATGCAAGGAAATAAACAGCCCGGGCGGGCGAGCCCGCCCGGCGTAAGCGATTTTACTGTGCGAGCTTGGCTTTCACGGCCTCCAGGCCTGGTTTACCGTCAATGGTGGTCACGCCAGCGAGCCAGGTATCGAGCACCTGTGGATTGTTTTTCAGCCAGGCCTTGGCGGCCGCTTCAGGCTTCATTTTGTCGTCCAGGATGTTGCCCATCAGAGAGCTTTCCATGTCGACGGTAAATTCCAGGTTTTTCAGCAGTTGGCCGACGTTGCTGCATTCTTCGGTATAACCCTTGCGCGTGTTGGTCGCAACTGTTGCCGCACCGAAGTCCGGGCCGAAGAAGTCATCACCACCGGTCAAGTATTGAATCTTGAAGCGCTTGTTCATCGGGTGCGGTGCCCAGCCGAGGAATACCACGGCGGTGTCGCGTTTTTGCGCGCGGTCGACTTGCGACAGCATGCCCGCTTCGCTGGACTCGACGACTTTGAACCCGGCGGTTTTCAGACCGAAGGCGTCTTTGTCGATCATGCTCTGGATCAGACGGTTGCCGTCGTTGCCTGGCTCGATACCGTAGATCTTGCCGTCGAGTTCTTTCTTGAATTTGGCGATGTCGGCAAAGTCATGCAGCCCTTTGTCGTACAACGCTTGTGGAACGGCGAGGGTGTATTTGGCGCCTTTGAGGTTGGTGCGCACGGTTTCCACTGTGCCGGCATCCCGATAGGCCTTGATGTCGTTTTCCATGGTCGGCATCCAGTTACCCAGGAAGACGTCCATGTTCTTGCCGTCGGCCAGGGACTTGTAGGTCACCGGCACGGAAATCATCGTGGTCTTGGTCTTGTAGCCGAGGGCATTGAGCACAACGCTGGTGGTCGCGGTTGTTGCGGTAATGTCCGTCCAGCCGACATCGGAGAAGTTTACGGTGCTGCATTGGGCCGGTTCTGCGGCTTGAGCCAGGAACGGCAGACTCAGCATGGCGGCCAACAACAACGACGGGGAACCTTTCATAGGGGCGACTCCTTGGTGTTTTTTTTGGCAGTGTTCCGACTGGGACCACCGCACTTATCTGTTGCGGTTGGATGGCGTTTTGGAGACAGCTCTACCACGGCGCCTTGCAATCGAGTCGATACGATCATGTACCAGCGAAAATCTGACGCCTACAGGGTGCGTCGTAACCAGTACAGGGATGGTCGCATCCAGTGTCGGTGACGTCGTTTACAGCTTTTTTCAGCCCGATTTGTCCCTCTGAGCCGCAAAAAAACGGCGAAAACATTGCGTAAGAGACCCGCGGCGCTAGTGGGCATGAGTGCGTCGGTGTGAGACGTTGAACGACATGGTAAAAGCCTGATGATGCGGCCATCTCGACGGATTGCAGCTTGAGCGTAGCAGCTCCGTCACTGGGCGCTTCTGCGCCTGGAGCAGGCACATCCAGGAGTTCAGCAGTAATGGCTATCAGCGTTTTCGACCTGTTCAAAATCGGCATCGGCCCTTCCAGTTCGCACACCGTGGGGCCTATGCGCGCCGCGGCGCTGTTCGTGCAGCATTTGCGCGAGCGGGGACTTCTGGAACAGGTGTGTCGCGTCGAAGTTCAGCTTTATGGATCGCTCTCGGCCACCGGCATCGGCCACGGCAGCGACAACGCGGTGATCATGGGGCTGATGGGCGAGTGGCCCGACGCGATCGATCCGTCGCAAATCGGCATCCGTATAGAAGCCTTGCGTGAAACCCAGACGCTATTGCTCGACGGTCGCTTGTCGGTCCCGTTCATCTGGGCACGGGACATGCGCCTGATCGACGAGAACCTGCCGTTCCATCCGAACGCCATGACCCTGGTTGCCGAAGGCGATCACGGCGAGCTGCATCGCGACACCTACTATTCCATCGGTGGCGGTTTTGTTGTCGACGAGGCGCAAGCTTCCAGCGGCGTTGTGGATCTGGACACCACCGTGCTGCCTTATGACTTCTCCAGTGCCGTCGAATTGCTCAGCCTGTGCAAGAAGCACAACCTGCGTGTAGCCGAATTGATGATGGCTAACGAGAAGGTCTGGCGTAGCGAGGAAGAAATCCGCAGCGGCCTGATGAAGCTCTGGCGCGCCATGCAGGATTGTGTGGAGCAGGGCCTTAAGCACGAAGGCATCCTGCCCGGCGGCCTCAATGTGCGCCGTCGCGCGGCCAAGTTGCACCGTAGCCTGCAAGAGCTGAACAAGCCCAACGTGATCGGCTCGACCTTGAGCGCGATGGAGTGGGTCAACCTGTTCGCGTTGGCGGTCAACGAAGAAAATGCCGCCGGCGGGCGCATGGTCACGGCACCGACCAACGGCGCGGCGGGGATCATTCCGGCGGTGTTGCACTACTTTATGAAATTCAGTGAGGCAGTGACCGACGCCAATGTGGTCGATTACTTCCTCAGTGCCGCGGCGGTGGGGATTCTGTGCAAAAAGAACGCCTCGATCTCCGGTGCCGAAGTCGGTTGCCAGGGTGAAGTCGGTTCGGCTTGCGCCATGGCGGCGGCCGGGTTGGCGGAGATTCTTGGTGCCACGCCGGAGCAGCTGTGCAACGCGGCGGAAATCGGCCTGGAACATAACCTCGGCCTGACCTGCGACCCGGTGGGTGGGCTGGTACAGGTGCCGTGCATCGAGCGCAATGCGATTGCTGCGGTGAAGGCGATCAACGCCGCGCAGATGGCCTTGCGTGGGGATGGTCAGCACTTTATCTCGCTGGACCGGGTAATCCGCACCATGCGTGATACCGGTGCCGACATGCACGACAAATATAAAGAGACATCGCGCGGTGGGTTGGCGGTTAGCGCGGTGGAATGCTGAGATCGCGTTGACCCTGTGGCGAGGGAGCTTGCTCCCGCTCGGCTGCGCAGCAGTCGTAAAGATTTTAGGGCCGCTTCGCACCCCAGCGGGAGCAAGCTCCCTCGCCACATCAGACCAGTCAAAACTGCGCACCAAGTGAACACTCATACCAAAACGCGCCACCTTTTGGCGCGTCGCAAACAGGCAAGCCTGACTCCCCGGTCGGGGATCCAGTTCAAGCCCTGACCGTTCGTCACCTGTGCCTGCGGTGACACTCTTTCCAGGCACGTCGCAGACCTGTTCCCACAAGTGCTACCGATTTGCTCACACGCAACGGGGCAGGGGGTTTGCGGCCTCTGATGGCGCTTGTAACCTCTTATCTCTGCGCGCCATATCCAGACGCATCGCGACGTCGTTTTCAGGAGTTATTGAACGCGTATTCAATTTTAGGCATGGCATTTGCTCTGTCATTACAAAGCCCGTCTCCCACGCGAGAACGATGGCAATAAAAAGAGCCTCCGCCTGAGGCCATCACCCGCTTTGTGTGAGGAGATACCGCGATGACGACGTTCAACTCCGGGGCCCAACCCCAGAACCGTGCGCCTCAATCCATCGGCTTTTTGCTGCTGGACAATTTCACGCTGATTTCTCTGGCCTCCGCAGTAGAACCACTGCGCATGGCCAACCAATTGTCCGGCCGCGAGCTG
The DNA here is from genome assembly GCF_058802085.1 of Pseudomonas sp. GW822-FHT02G04. Taxonomy (NCBI): domain Bacteria; kingdom Pseudomonadati; phylum Pseudomonadota; class Gammaproteobacteria; order Pseudomonadales; family Pseudomonadaceae; genus Pseudomonas; species Pseudomonas sp. GW822-FHT02G04. Next base: position 157,496 of record NZ_JBXANU010000008.1, on the reverse strand, counting down.
TACCGCTGGACCACGCTCACCGTCGATGGCGGTCAGGTCTGGGCCAGTGACGGTCTGCAGATCACCCCCGACGCCTCCATGCACAAAGCACCGCCCCTGGACACCGTCATTGTCTGCGGTGGTATCGGCATTCAGCGCACCGTAACCCGTGAGCACGTGTCGTGGCTGCAAAGCCAGGCGCGTCAGTCCCGTCGTCTCGGCGCGGTCTGCACCGGCAGCTGGGCTCTGGCGTGCGCCGGCCTGCTGGACGGTTTCGATTGCAGCGTGCACTGGGAATGTCTGGCGTCGATGCAGGAAGCCTTCCCGCGGGTGGCCATGAGCACCCGGTTGTTCACCCTCGACCGTAACCGGTTCACCAGCTCCGGCGGCACCGCGCCGCTGGACATGATGCTGCACCTGATCAGCCGCGATCACGGTCGTGAACTGTCGGCTGCGATTTCGGAGATGTTCGTCTACGAGCGCATCCGTAACGAGCAGGATCACCAGCGCGTGCCGCTCAAGCACATGCTCGGCACCAACCAGCCGAAGTTGCAGGAAATCGTCGCGCTGATGGAGGCCAACCTCGAAGAGCCGATCGACCTCGACGAACTGGCGGTGTACGTCGCTGTTTCGCGTCGTCAGCTGGAGCGGCTGTTCCAGAAATACCTGCACTGCTCGCCGTCGCGTTACTACCTGAAACTGCGCCTGATCCGTGCTCGGCAATTGCTCAAGCAAACGCCGATGTCGATCATCGAAGTGGCGTCGGTGTGTGGGTTCGTGTCCACGCCGCACTTCTCCAAGTGCTACCGCGAATACTTCGGCATTCCGCCGCGTGACGAGCGCGTAGGTTCCAACACCACGCAACAAGTGGCGATGATGCCGCTGCCACAAGCACTGGTGCTGTCGCCGTTGTCCGGGCCGCTGTCGGCGTTGAGCCAGGCGCGTAATGAGTCGACGTTTGCCAGCGTAAGGCTCTAAACCAGGCAGACTATTGTGGCGAGGGAGCTTGCTCCCGCTGGGCTGCGGAGCAGCCCCAAAACCGGTACACGCATTCTTCATTCACATGTACCGGTTTTGCGACCGCTTCGCGCTCGAGCGGGAGCAAGCTCCCTCGCCACAAAGTGTTCACACCCCGGAAATCAGGCGCTACGGCTTTGCTGGTACTCCGCCAGCGCCGGCAACAACTGCTTGTCGATCGCCTGGCGCACCGCCGGCAGGATGGTCGCGCTGCTGGTGTACATCTGCTTGACCATGGTCCGCAGCGTCATCGCCCGTTCATCGTTCAAGCCTCGCACTGCACACTCGCAAGCCTGCTCGGCTGTAGAGCCGCTCGGTACTTGAAAACCCAACGATTTCAGTTGGCCCAACAGGTCTTCCTGGTCAATCAAATCGGCGTGCATCATGACGCAATCCTTCTTCAGGGAACGGTGTCGTGGTTCGATTCTGGTGGGGGTACCGGGTGTCGGCAAGGACGATTTGTCACAATGGCCGCAATACCTATGAACAGGTCGCTTTCGGCTAACTTGCCAAGGATGGGAGTAGGCACACTGGACTCAGCTGGCACCACGAAGGTTTGGTCACCCTCGCGCATCAGCTCCTCAACAGTACCCTCCTCAGCTCCGATCCTGTCACGGCTTGATCGGGGTTTTTTTTGCGTTTTGAAAAGCAAAAGATCGCAGCCTGCGGCAGCTCCTACAGGAACCGAGTACCCCGTTATTTCACGGGTGCACACAACCTCTGTAGGAGCTGCCGCAGGCTGCGATCTTTTGGCGGTTTACCGTTGCAATACCAAAATGCGCGACAGCAATTCATCCCGGTCGACATAGCAACCCTGGAAATGCCGGGCACCGGTGGCGGGGTCGAAGGCGTTGCGGGCGTGGAGGGTGCGGCGGTTGTCGAAGCACCACAACTCGCCGGGGTTGAGCCGCGTCATCACCCGGAAACGCGCCTCGCGGGTCATCGCAATGAAGCGCCGGTAAGCGCGATACAGCCTGGGCATCTGCTCCACTGAAGCATCGAATGGCCCACGCAGAAAATTCGCCATGCGGATTTCCGAAACTTGCCCGAATGCATCCAGCGCGATGATCGGCGCCAGGCAGCGGTAGTCGCTGTGGCGGTCCTTGTTGCGGAACTCCACGGGGATTTCACACAAGGCTTGAAACGCCTCGGGATCTTCCTGGCGCAAGGCTTGGGCGATGGCAAAACCGTCGACGAAAATACTCTCGCCACCGTCGGCGTCATTCACCAGGCAATGCAAAAATTGCAGCCCCGGTTGCAACTCCCGGGTCGGCAAATCGCTGTGCAGTGGCAGGTTGAAGGCGGTATAGGCATTGCTGTCGGCATCGGCCTTGGATTGCACGTTGAACAGCACGCCGAAATTGCTCTCGCGGATGAACGAAATTCGCTGGGCGATCAGCTTCAGCGAGCCCGGCTCGGTGGGTACGCCGCGCACTTGGGTCAGGCTGATATCGCGCACGGCCAGCAGCCATTGCAACAAGGCGTCGTTGTTCTCCATCAGGGCCTGGTATTCGAATACTGGCAGCTGCAAATCGCTGTGCCAAAGCCTGGCTTTCGGTTTGCCGGCCTGGCGTTCAGCGCGAGACTCGTCGTCATAGGCGTGGGCCCGCAGCCAGCCCGGATCGAAGCGGCTGAGGTGACCGTCCTGCCAATCGACGCACAGACAACCTTCGGCATCGACCGTGGCGTTTTCAGGCATCAGGTGCTCTGCGACATCGACGATTTCCAGCACTTGCTCACGGGTCACCGTGTAGACGCACAGTGGGCACGGGCAGTTGTCCCGCAGCCATTGATGATGAAAAGGGCTGACCCGACCGTCAGCCCACTTCACTTGAATTCGGTCCGCCAGGGTGTGCACGGCGGTCAACGCGCTGATCAACGGATAGGTGCGGAAATCGGCAAAAGCGGCGGCGGTGTTCATGGTCGGGCTCCTTGTTATTTTTCGGGGGGTAATGCAATCACTCGGCCGATCCAGGCGGGTGCGGGCAAGTCGGCCTGTTCGGCGACGATGGCCTGCAGCTTGCTCAAGGTTTCTTCGCTGAACGGTGCGGATCGAGGCCCGGCGAGGTCGACGTGCAGCAGCATTTGTTCATTACCCGCCAGCTCCTTGTCACCGCCCACCAGATGCAGGCTGTGGTAGAGGTGCAGGCGCTTGCGGTCGTGGCCGATGATTTGTGTGTGCACCTCGACGTCGGCATCGAGCTTCACTTCGTGCAAGTAATTGAGGTGCAGTTCGAGGGTGAACAGCGAATTGCCGCTGGCTTCGCGGTTGTTGCTGTCGAGCCCTAACCGATCCATCAGCGCGTCGGTGGCGTAGCTGAAAATCAGCAGGTAGAAGGCATCGCGCAGATGGCCGTTGTAGTCGACCCAGTCGGGGATGATTTTGGTTTGGTAGGTGGTGAGGGTGGGCATCTTTATCTCCGAACGTGATCGTTCCCACGCTCTGCGTGGGAACGCTTCCTGTGACGCTCTGCGTCACGCCTTTGGGACGCGGAGCGTCCCGGGCTGCATTCCCACGCAGAGCGTGGGAACGAACTGTGCGAAGGGTTATTCGCTGAAGGCCATCCCATGCTTCTCTTTGGTGGTTTTTACCGCCTCCAGCACCGCCAGCAAGCAATCGTCACGATAGCGCTCCAGCGCCGAGATGCTGTGTTTGCCCAACTGATCGCTGGTGCCATCCACCACATCGTCAATCAACTTGTCGGTCAGCTCCGGTGCCGGCAGATACGTCCACGGCAACTGCAACGCTGGCCCGAACTGCGCCAAGAAGTGCCGCATCCCGGCATCGCCACCCGCCAGGGTGTAAGTCAGGAAGGTGCCCATGAACGACCAGCGCAGGCCCGCGCCAAAACGAATCGCATCGTCGATTTCACCGGTGGTGGCCACGCCGTCGTTGACCAGGTGCAGCGCTTCACGCCACAACGCTTCGAGCAAACGGTCGGCGATAAATCCTGGCACTTCCTTGCGCACATGCAGCGGACGCATCCCCAGGGATTCATAGACTTTCATCGCCGCTTGCACCGCTTCTGGTGCGGTGTTTTTACCGCCGACCACTTCCACCAATGGCAGCAGATAAACCGGGTTGAACGGGTGCCCGACCACGCAGCGTTCCGGGTGCGTCGAGCTCTCGTAAAACTCGCTCGGCAACAGTCCCGAGGTGCTGGAACCGATCAACGCATTGGGCTTGGCCGCCGCGCTGATTTTGCTGTGCAGTTCCAGTTTCAGGTCCAGACGCTCAGGGGCGCTTTCCTGAATGAAATCCGCGTCGCGAACGCATTCTTCGATGGTGGCGACAAAGCGCAGTCGATCCTGCGATGCGCCGGCTGCCAAGCCTTGTTTCTCCAGCGCGCCCCAGGCATTGGCGACGCGTTTGCGCAGCGCCGCTTCGGCACCGGGCGCCGGGTCCCAGGCCACCACATCGAGGCCGTGGGCGAGGGCGCGGGACACCCAGCCGCTGCCGATGACACCGCTGCCCAGTGCTGCGAAGGTTTTGATATCAGTGATAAAGCTCATGGCGACTTCCTGAATTTGGCTCAAAAAAATGTGGGAGCGAACCTGCTCGCGATGATGCCGGTACAACCGATGTGTCATCTGCGGCAGGACAACCGCCATCGCGAGCAGGCTCGCTCCCACAGGGGGAAAGGGTGATTGGGGTCAGCCGCGCTTGGTCAGGCCCATTTTCTTGCGGCCTTCAGCCGGGGTCAGAACGCGGGCGCCGAGGCGGCTGAGGATTTCTGAGGCGCGTTCGACCAGCTGGCCGTTGGTCGCCAATACGCCCTTGTCCAGCCACAGATTGTCTTCCAGACCGACCCGCACGTTGCCACCGAGCAGCACGGCCTGTGCGGCCATCGGCATCTGCATGCGACCGATGCCGAACGCGGCCCAGACTGCGTCGGTCGGCAGGTTGTCGACCATGGCTTTCATGGTGGTGGTATCAGCCGGCGCGCCCCACGGGATGCCCAGGCACAGCTGGAACAACGGGTTATCCAGCAGACCTTCCTTGATCATCTGCTTGGCGAACCACAGGTGACCGGTATCGAAGATTTCCAGCTCAGGCTTAACGCCCAGTTCTTGGATGCGTTTGGCGCCAGCACGCAGCTGGGCCGGAGTGGAGACGTAAATGGTGTCGCCGTCGCCGAAATTCAGGGTGCCGCAATCCAGGGTGCAGATTTCCGGCAGCAATTCTTCAACGTGGGCCAGGCGGGTCAGCGGGCCGACCAGATCGGTGTTCGGGCCGAACTCCATCGGGTTCTCGCCTGCGCCGATTTCCAGGTCGCCGCCCATGCCGGCGGTGAGGTTGACGATGATGTCGACGTCCGCCTCGCGAATGCGCTCCATCACTTCACGGTACAGCGCCACGTCACGGCTGAACTTGCCGGTTTGCGGGTCGCGAACGTGGCAGTGGACCACGGTGGCGCCCGCCTTGGCGGCTTCCACGGCGGCCGCGGCGATTTGTTTCGGAGTGACCGGCACGTGTGGGCTCTTGGCGGTCGTGTCGCCAGCACCGGTGAGTGCGCAGGTGATGATGACGTCGTGGTTCATGAGGCGGTTTCCTTCAGGCTTGAGTTTTTTTGGCAGAGCTTGGGCGTGGCGATCCCGCTCGCAGCCCGCATCGGGCTGCGAATCGGTGGTTCATTTCGGTTCTATTTGCTGGTCAGCTTCAGGTTTTCAGCGGCCGGTTTGCCATCGAAAGTGGTCACGCCTTCGAGCCAGCGTTGCTTGTCTTGCGGGTGATCCTTGAGCCACTGCTTGGCCGATTCGAAAGCGTCCTTGTGATCCAGCAGCGGCTGCATCATCCGGCTCTCGTCTTCGGCGGTGAACGTCAGGTTGCTCAGCAGGCGGCCGACGTTCGGGCATTGCTGCGCGTAGTTCGGCGAGGTGACGGTCCAGACCGTGGCCATGCCTTCGTTCGGGCCGAGGGCGTCGTCGCTGCCGGTGAGGTAGGTCATCTTCACGTTGACGTTCATCGGGTGTGGCGCCCAGCCGAAGAACACCACGGCTTCCTTGCGGCGTACCGCGCGATCCACTGCCGCCAGCATGCCGGCCTCGCTGGACTCGACCAGCTGGAACTTGCCGAGGCCGAACTGGTTCTTGGCGATCATTGCCTTGATCTGGGTGTTGGCGCCCGAGCCCGGTTCGATGCCGTAAATCTTGCCGCCCAGTTCTTTTTCAAACTTGGCGATGTCGGCGAAGGTTTTCAGGCCCTTGTCGGCAAGGTAAGTCGGTACCGCGAGGGTGGCGCGGGCGTCCTTGAGGCTTGGCGCTTCAAGCACTTTGACCTGCTTGGCCTCGACAAACGGCGTGATGGTCTGGGTCATCAGCGGGTTCCAGTAGCCCAGGAACAAATCCAGGCGCTGGTCGCGAATTCCGGCGAAGACAATTTGCTGGGAGGCGCTGGTTTGTTTGGTGCTGTAGCCGAGGCCGTCGAGCAGCACCTGGGTCATGGCGCTGGTAGCAATCACGTCGGTCCAGTTCACTACGCCCATGCGCACGTTCTGGCACGACGCGGGTTCGGCCGCCATGACACTGGCGCTCAAGAAAGCGGTACCGCTGAGTGCAAGAACACAGCTGCTGATCAGTCGTTTCATGTCGGGGTTCCTCGGCAGGTCGTTATTGTGGGTCCGGGCATCTTTGTGTGCCGGTGATGCCAAGTTACGCAGCAAAGCCCCCGTGAAAGCGCACTGCGGCGACCAGCTCTTGCACTGCGGCGACCTGCGCACTTGAATGCCGCCGGCAAGTGGCGTATCAACGTCCACACGCTTCCCGCCCTCTCGTTACCTGCCAGTCGAGTGCGCTCCATGTCCCAGGATTTCTACTTCTTGTTGATGCCGGGTTTTTCGGCGATCGGTTTTATCTCTGCCATCGAGCCGTTGCGGGTCGCCAATCGCTTTCGTGGCGAGCTGTATCGCTGGCATGTGTTGAGCGCCGATGGCGGGGCGGTTCTGGCCAGTAACGGCATGTCGGTCAACGCCGATGCAGCGCTGGAGCCGCTGAAGAAAGGCGCAACCTTGCTGGTAGTCGCCGGTTTCGAACCGTTGAAGTTCACCACCCCGGCACTGGAGCATTGGCTACGTCGCCTGGACAATGAAGGCGTGACCCTCGGCGCCATCGACACCGGCAGCTTCATCCTCGCCGAAGCCGGCCTGCTCGACGGCCATCGCCTGACCCTGCACTGGGAAGCCATCGACGCCTTCAAGGAATCGTATCCACAGCTGAGCGTCACCCAGGAGCTGTTCGAGATCGACCGTCGGCGTATCACCTCCGCTGGCGGCACCGCCTCTATTGATCTGATGCTCGACCTCATCGGTCAGGCCCATGGCCCGGAACTGGCGATCCAGGTCAGCGAACAATTCGTACTCGGGCGCATCCGCCCGCGCAAAGACCACCAACGCATGGAAGTCGCCACGCGATATGGCATCAGCAACAAGAAACTGGTGCATGTCATTGGGGAGATGGAACAGCACAGCGAACCGCCGCTCAGCACGTTGGAGCTGGCGGAATCGATCAAAGTGACCCGGCGTCAGCTAGAGCGCCTGTTTCGCCTGCACCTGAACGACACACCGAGCAATTTCTATCTGCGCCTGCGGCTGGAAAAGGCCCGGCAGCTGCTGCGTCAGACGGACATGAGTGTGCTGGAGGTGAGTATCGCCTGCGGGTTTGAGTCGCCGTCGTATTTCACCCGCAGTTATCGGGCGAGGTTTGAGCGGTGCCCGCGGGAGGATCGCCGGCAAAGCCAAAAGGCCTGAAACGACCTTCTGTAGGAGCGAGGCTTGCCCGCGAAGGCGTCGTGTCAGGCAACAATGATTTCGAATGTGCCGACCTCTTCGCGGGCAAGCCTCGCTCCTACAAGGTTTTGCGTTACTTCTTCATCAGTGCCGAGCAGGCTGCTTTGTAAGCCTCATGCTGATACTTGTTCAGCGTGGCCGGCAGGGCGAAGTCGAACTTCTTGTTCTGCGCATTGATCGTCTGCGGCGACAGCAGCGTCACCTCGCAATTTTCCAGCAACTGGAAAACGCCTTCGATCTTGAACGTGGTCGGCCCACCGGCGAACTCGCCTTTCTTGCTGCGCTTCTTGATCGCGATCCGGTCGATTGAATTCTCGCGAACAAACGACGCCACCTGAGCGGCAAAGACTTTGACGTTGGCGGCTTCGTCGTCATCGTCGAGGGCGATTTTCTTGGTGGCCAGCGCGACGTGGGTCAGCCCCTGATCGCCGAGGGAGGCCACGGCAAGGATTGCTTCGCTGCCTTTGATTTCGATACCGCAGATTTTCATTTCAAGCCCTTTTCCTGATGTTGGCATGTAGCTTACAGCTCTAGTTGATTGGCGGTGATGCCAAAAGCCGCGGCAACTTTCTCACGGGTGGCCTTGCGGGGCTTGGCAACCGTCTCCTGCTGGGCGAATGCCGGTTGGGAGATGCCCATACGTTTGGCCACTTCATCCTGCGTAAGGTTCAGGTGTTCACGCCAGGCGCGAATTGGCGTCGCGCCGTCGACGACGCGACTGACCACTTCATGGGGGATCAGATCGGGCTCAATCTTTTGTGCCACATACTGCGCGTATGGAATGACCACGAATGCCGGTTTTCCCTCCGCATCATTGATAATTTGAATGTCAGTAGGTGCGTTCATCGCGTTTTTTGACCTCTTGGATACTGACCACTTTGATCGCGCCATCCCAGTCGAACATGACCCGATAACTACCGACTCGCAGTCGATAGGCATAGTCATGGCCAACCAGTGCTTTGACGTTGCCTACATCAGGCATGCCAGCTAGCGCGGTGATGGCATCCCTAACCTGGATCTGATGAACGGAATGCAATTTCAAGAGCTGCTTAACGGCCTTTCGAGTCCAGTGAATGCTGTTCATGGAAGAATATAAGTCTTTTATAAGATTTGCGAATCTTTGCTTATATTTTTCAGGTGGCCAACAAATGAAATTTGTCAGCATGTTGCTCGAAAAAGCTGCGTTAAGCCTTGCTCAGCGGGGGGTGTAGGCTTGCTCAGTGAGGCTTGTGGGAAAGGTCTTTATTGAGGGTAAAAGCTGGTAGGGCTACCAGCTTTCGACGGACGATTCAGGATCACTCCTGCCCAATCGACTCCAAAAACTCCGACCGCTCGTCACTCATCCGCGCCACGCAATCATTTTGCGCAATGCTGAATGCCTTGCTACCGCTCGTCGCCGGAAACGCTTCCACTGCGCAATCGGCGTCACGGGTTTTCAGCCACTGCTGTTGCGCGGTCTTGATTTTGGCGGTGATGTCGGAGAGCTGCGCCTTGTTGTTGCCGTAGCGCGTTTGCATGCGTTCGCTCAGGTTTTGGTAGTTGTCGCTCAGCAGCTGTTCGGCGGTGTTTCTGCTGTAAGCCGAGCATTCCAGGGTCTGGACTTCGTTTGCGACGGCGTCGCAGGGGTTGTCGTCGGCCTCTTCGGCCGCGTGTACGCCGGTCGCTATCAGTGCCAATGCCAGGAAGATCGATTTCATTGCGTCGCCGCCCCTAAATTCAGTAGTGCATCCAGTGATGCGGCGAATTCTGGCCCATGCGAACGGGCTTGAACAGGTAGGCAATCACGTCGGTTAGCGACCCTTTGTCGCGGATTGACGCTTTCGGCAATTCCCCTGTCGTTTTTGCACCCGGCTGCACCGTCCCTCAGGCATATGCTGGCCCCAAAGCGCCGGCAGACGATTCGGCGCATGAATCGCTAATAGGGGACTGCCTGATGAGCCCAGCCGAATTACACGCCGACAGCATCGTTATCGACGGCCTGATTATTGCCAAGTGGAACCGTGAGCTGTTCGAAGACATGCGCAAGGGCGGTCTGACCGCGGCCAACTGCACCGTGTCGGTGTGGGAGGGCTTCCAGGCCACCGTCAACAACATCGCTGCCAGCCAGAAGCTGATTCGCGAGAACAGCGACCTGGTGATCCCGGTGCGTACCACCGCCGACATCCGCAAAGCCAAGGAGCAGGGCAAGACCGGCATCCTGTTCGGCTTCCAGAACGCTCACGCCTTCGAAGACCAGATCGGCTATGTCGAAGTCTTCAAGCAGCTGGGCGTTGGTATTGTGCAGATGTGCTACAACACCCAGAACCTGGTCGGTACCGGTTGCTACGAACGCGATGGCGGCCTGTCGGGTTTCGGTCGCGAAATCGTTGCCGAGATGAACCGCGTTGGCGTCATGTGCGACCTGTCCCACGTTGGCTCGAAGACCTCCGAAGAAGTCATCCTCGAATCCAAGAAACCGGTGTGCTACTCCCATTGCCTGCCGTCGGGCCTGAAAGTGCACCCGCGCAACAAGTCCGATGAAGAACTGAAGTTCATCGCCGATCACGGCGGTTTCGTCGGCGTGACAATGTTCGCGCCGTTCCTGGCCAAGGGCATCGATTCGACCATCGACGATTACGCCGAAGCCATCGAATACACCATGAACATCGTCGGCGAAGACGCCATCGGCATCGGCACCGACTTCACCCAGGGCCATGGCCAGGACTTCTTCGAATACCTGACCCATGACAAGGGCTACGCCCGCCGTCTGACCAGCTTCGGCAAGATCATCAACCCGCTGGGCATCCGCACCGTGGGCGAGTTCCCGAACCTGACCGAAACCCTGCTCAAGCGCGGCCATTCTGAGCGCGTGGTGCGCAAGATCATGGGCGAGAACTGGGTCAACGTTTTGAAAGACGTTTGGGGCGAATAAGCCGCCGCACCTGAAGAATCCTTTCCCCCGGCCGTCCGTGCCGGGGGCAACACAACAAATTTTCTGGAGTTAAGTTTCCATGGCCAAGATCGCCCCTCAATTGCCAATCGAAGTCGACAGCGAAACCGGTATCTGGACCTCTGATGCCCTGCCGATGCTGTATGTGCCGCGTCACTTCTTCGTCAACAACCACATGGGCATCGAGGAAGTGCTGGGCGCCGACGCCTACGCCGAAATCCTCTACAAGGCCGGCTACAAGTCCGCTTGGCACTGGTGTGAAAAAGAAGCCGAATGCCACGGCCTGGAAGGCGTCGCGGTGTTCGAGCACTACATGAAGCGCCTGTCGCAGCGCGGCTGGGGCCTGTTCAAGATCCAGGACATCGACCTGGATAAAGGCACCGCCAGCGTCAAGCTCGAACACTCCGCATTCGTCTACGTGTACGGCAAGGTCGGGCGCAAGGTCGACTACATGTTCACTGGCTGGTTCGCCGGCGCCATGGACCAGATCCTGGCCGCTCGCGGCAGCAAGATCCGCACCGTCGCCGAACAAGTTTACGGTGGCTCCGAAGAAGGCCACGACGACGGTTTGTTCACCGTCAAGCCGTTGTAAGTCGAGGAACCCGCCATGGCTTTCGAAGCAATGTTCCAGCCGATCCAGATCGGCAAACTGACCATCCGCAACCGCGTGCTCAGCACCGCGCACGCTGAGGTCTACGCCACCGACGGCGGCATGACCACCGACCGGTACGTCAAGTATTACGAAGAGAAAGCCAAGGGCGGGATCGGCCTGGCGATTTGCGGCGGTTCCTCCAGCGTGGCCATCGACAGCCCGCAAGGCTGGTGGAAGTCGGTCAACCTGGCCGACGACCGGATTATTCCGCACTTCCAGAATCTGGCCGATGCCATGCACAAGCATGGCGCCAAGATCATGATCCAGATTACCCACATGGGTCGCCGTTCGCGCTGGGACGGCGAGCATTGGCCAACCCTGCTGTCACCGTCGGGCATCCGCGAGCCGGTGCACCGCGCGACCTGCAAAACCATCGAGCCGGAAGAAATCTGGCGGGTGATCGGCAACTACGCCAGCGCCGCTGCGCGTGCCAAGGCCGGTGGCCTGGATGGCGTCGAGCTGTCTGCCGTGCACCAGCACATGATCGACCAGTTCTGGAGCCCGCGGGTCAACAAGCGTACCGACGAATGGGGCGGCAGCTTCGAGAACCGCATGCGTTTCGGCCTGGAAGTAATCAAGGCTGTGCGCAAGGAAGTCGGTCCGGACTTCTGCGTCGGTATCCGTATCTGTGGTGACGAATTCCACCCTGATGGCCTGAGCCATGAGGACATGAAGCAGATCGCCAAGTACTACGACGACACCGGCATGATCGACTTCATCGGCGTCGTGGGCTCGGGTTGCGACACCCACAACACCCTGGCCAACGTTATTCCGAACATGAGTTATCCACCGGAGCCGTTCCTGCACCTGGCCGCCGGTATCAAGGAAGTGGTGAAGGCCCCCGTGCTGCACGCGCAGAACATCAAGGACCCGAACCAGGCGACCCGTATTCTGGAAGGCGGTTACGTCGACATGGTCGGCATGACTCGCGCTCACATCGCCGACCCGCACTTGATCGCCAAGATCAAGATGGGCCAGGTCGACCAGATCAAACAGTGCGTGGGCGCCAACTACTGCATCGACCGTCAGTACCAGGGTCTGGATGTCTTGTGCATCCAGAACGCCGCGACCTCCCGTGAATACATGGGCGTGCCGCACATCATCGAGAAATCCACCGGGCCGAAACGCAAAGTCGTGGTGGTCGGTGCCGGCCCTGCCGGGATGGAAGCCGCTCGTGTAGCCGCCGAACGTGGCCATGACGTAACCCTGTTCGAGAAGAAAGAATTCATCGGCGGGCAGATCACCACCGCCTCGAAAGCCCCGCAACGGGACCAGATCGCCGGTATCACTCGTTGGTTCCAGTTGGAACTGGCGCGTTTGAAAGTCGACCTGCGCCTGGGCGTGGCGGCGGATGCGGCGACCATTCTCGACCTGCGTCCGGACGTCGTGGTGCTCGCTGTCGGCGGTCATCCATTCCTGGAGCAGAACGAGCATTGGGGCGCGGCTGAAGGCCTGGTGGTCAGCAGTTGGGACGTGCTCGACGGCAAGGTTGCACCGGGCAAGAACGTGCTGGTCTACGACACCATTTGCGAGTTCACCGGGATGTCGGTTGCCGACTTCCTCGCCGACAAGGGCAGCCAGGTCGAGATCGTCACTGATGACATCAAGCCGGGCGTGGCCATCGGCGGTACGTCGTTCCCGACTTACTACCGCAGCATGTACCCGAAAGAAGTGATCATGACCGGCGACATGATGCTGGAAAAGGTCTACCGCGAAGGCGACAAGCTGGTGGCGGTGCTGGAAAACGAATACACCGGCGCCAAAGAGGAGCGGGTGGTTGACCAGGTCGTGGTCGAGAACGGCGTGCGGCCGGACGAAGAAATCTACTACGCACTGAAGGAAGGCTCGCGCAACAAAGGCCAGATGGACATCGAAGCTTTGTTCGCGATCAAGCCACAACCTTCGCTGAGCCAGGCGGGCGACGGCTACTTGCTGTTCCGCATCGGCGACTGCGTGGCCCAGCGCAACACCCACGCGGCAATCTATGACGCGTTGCGGTTGTGCAAGGATTTCTAAGCCACTGAACTGATCGTTCCCACGCTCTGCGTGGGAATGCCTCAATGGACGCTCTGCGTCCGCTCTTGGTGTGACGCGGAGCGTCACGGGCTGCATTCCCACGCAGAGCGTGGGAACGATCATAGACCCCGAGGTCTTTGGGAGCTCCACATGTTGAACACCCTTCTTCCAATCCTGTTGTTTGCTGCCCTGGGCCTGGCTGTCCTGGGCGCGTTGCGGCGGGTGGCTATGTGGCGTCAGGGCCGGGCTTCGAAAGTCGACCTGATCGGCGGTCTGTTCGCCATGCCCAAGCGTTACATGGTCGATTTGCACCACGTCGTCGCGCGGGACAAATACATCGCCAATACTCACGTCGCCACGGCCGGTGGTGCGGTGGCGTCCATTGTGCTGGCGATTCTGGTTCACGGTTTCGGCCTGCATAACCGCATCCTCGGTTATGCGCTGCTGTTGATGACGGCGGTGATGTTCGTCGGTGCGATCTTTGTGTTCCTGCGCCGCCGCAATCCGCCGGCCCGGTTGTCCAAAGGTCCGTGGATGCGCCTGCCGAAAAGCCTGCTGGCGTTCTCGGCGTCGTTCTTCCTGTTGACCCTGCCGGTGGCGGGCATCCTTCCGGAAAACTTCGGTGGCTGGGTACTGGCGGCGATTCTTGGAGTTGGCGTGCTGTGGGGCGTGTCGGAACTGTTCTTCGGCATGACCTGGGGCGGGCCGATGAAGCACGCCTTCGCCGGTGCCTTGCACCTGGCTTGGCACCGTCGCTCCGAGCGTTTTGGCGGCGGTCGTTCCACCGGCTTGAAGCCGCTGGATCTGAACGACCTGACCGCGCCACTGGGCGTGGAAAAACCCAAGGATTTCACCTGGAACCAACTGCTCGGCTTCGACGCCTGCGTGCAGTGCGGTAAATGCGAAGCCGCGTGCCCGGCGTTCGCCGCCGGCCAGCCGCTGAACCCGAAAAAACTGATTCAGGACATGGTCGTCGGCCTGGCCGGTGGCACCGATGCCAAGTTCGCCGGCAGCCCTTACCCAGGCAAGCCGATCGGTGAGCACGCCGGCAATCCGCATCAACCGATCGTCAATGGTCTGGTGGACGCTGAAACCCTGTGGTCCTGCACCACCTGCCGCGCCTGCGTCGAGGAATGCCCGATGATGATCGAGCACGTCGACGCCATCGTCGACATGCGTCGCCATCTGACCCTGGAAAAAGGCGCGACCCCGAACAAGGGCGCTGAAGTCCTGGAAAACCTGATCGCCACCGACAACCCGGGCGGCTTCGCGCCGGGTGGGCGGATGAACTGGGCGGCGGATTTGAACCTGAGCCTGCTCAGCGAGAAGAAATCCACCGACGTGCTGTTCTGGGTCGGCGACGGTGCCTTCGACATGCGCAACCAGCGTACCCTGCGTGCCTTCGTCAAAGTGCTGAAAGCGGCCAAAGTCGACTTCGCAGTGCTGGGCCTTGAAGAGCGCGACAGCGGTGACGTGGCCCGGCGTCTGGGCGACGAGGCGACGTTCCAGCTGTTGGCCAAACGCAACATCCAGACCCTGGCCAAATACCGCTTCAACCGCATCGTCACCTGCGACCCGCACAGCTTCCATGTGCTGAAAAACGAGTATGGCGCTTTCGATGGCAACTACCTCGTGCAGCACCACAGCACTTACATGGCGGAGATCATTGGTGAAGGCGCTCTGAATCTCGGTCAGCACAAAGGCAGCAGCGTGACTTATCACGACCCGTGCTACCTCGGTCGCTATAACGGCGAATACGAGGCGCCGCGCGAAGTGCTGCGCGCCCTGGGCATCGAGATCAAGGAAATGCAACGCTCCGGTTTCCGTTCGCGCTGCTGCGGCGGCGGTGGCGGTGCGCCGATCACCGACATTCCGGGCAAGCAACGGATCCCTGACATGCGCATGGAAGACATCCGCGAAACCGGCGCCGAACTGGTGGCCGTGGGTTGTCCACAGTGCACCGCGATGCTTGAAGGCGTGGTCGAACCACGGCCGTTGATCAAGGACATCGCCGAACTGGTGGCTGATGCGCTGCTTGAAGACGCCGCGCCGGGAAAGCCTTCGGCACCGGCCAAACGTGAACCTGCGGAGGTGCATTGATGAGCGACATTATCCGCCGCGACCCTCGCGCTGAATGGATCGCCCGCAACCGTCTGCACCCGCTGCACGCGGCCATGCAACCGGCGCAACACAGCTGGATGGGGCCTAACGGCGTCATCCGCAAGAATCCTCACGGGATCGGTTTTATCGGTCCCAACGGGATCAAACGGATTGACCGCAGTGGCGCTCAGCAGGGCGGGGCGACTAAACGTTCGGCCGCGGTCGAAGTGCAATTGCCGCTGCATCAAGTGGCTGCACCCGCGTTCTGCATCAGCGTGGTGCCGGACATGGTCGGCGGCCGCTTGAGCAGCCACGACCGCGATTTGCTCGGCCTGGCCCATCAGTTGGCCGGCAAGGACGGCGCGGTACTGGCCGTGGTCTTCGGTGAGCACAAGGAAAACGCCTTCGCCACGGCTGGCGTTGACCGCTTGCTGGTACTGGAAGGCGACGAATTCAGCGGTTATGCACCGGAGCAACGCGTCCAGGGTCTGCGGGCTGTGGATAACCAGTTCAGCCCGCGTCACTGGCTGCTGCCGGACAGCCGCAGCGGTGGCGGCGAACTGGGTCGGCGCTTTGCTGCTGCACTGGGCGAACGTCCGGCTACACGGGTCTGGCAGGTCAAGGATCAGGAATGCATCGGCCGTGCCGGTGCTGGTTTGCAGGACCTTGCGCGGCCGGTGGCACGCTTGATTCTGGCGGCTGCCGAATGCGCCGAACCGGTCAGCGAAACCCGTCACGAGGCGTTGCCGGTGGAGTTATCCACAACGGTCGCTCGCAGCCTGTCACGGATCGAAGATCTGGGCGCGGTGGCGGTGGACCCGGCGGCGATTCCGATGGCCGAAGCCGAGTTCATCTTCTCGGGCGGCAACGGGGTCAAGGACTGGGGACTTTTCCACAGGACGGCCGAGGCGTTGGGCGCGACCGAAGGTGCGTCGCGGGTGGCGGTGGACGATGGTTTCATGGCGCGCGACCGTCAGGTTGGCGCGTCCGGCACCTGGGTCACCGCGCGGGTTTACGTGGCGGTGGGGATTTCCGGGGCGATCCAGCACCTGCAAGGCATCGGTGCCTGCGACAAGGTGGTGGCGATCAACCTCGATCCGGGTTGCGACATGATCAAACGGGCCGACCTGTCGGTGATCGGCGAGAGCGCCGAGATTCTTCAAGCCTTGATCGATGCGGTAGAGGCTTACCGCAACGACGCCAAGCGCGATGCGGCTTAAGGGAAGGAAAGGGTTATGAGCACGAAAATCATCAGCCTGGTGTCCATCGGCGCCCACCCGACCTCCGGCCGGCCACGTCGCGCCGAGCAGGACGCGCGCGCCGTTGAACTGGGTCTGCAACTGGCTGGGGATAACCTGCAAGTGTTGCATGCCGGCGATGTCGCGGAACCGGCGCTGCGTGCCTATCTGGGTATGGGCCTGGAACAGTTGCATGTGCTGGAACAACCGGTCGGCGCAGATGCGCTGCCAGCATTGACCGCTTATTTGCGTGACGCCGGGGCGCAGGTGGTGTTGACCGGCAGCCAGGCAGAAACCGGTGAAGGCTCGGGCATGTTGCCGTTTCTGCTGGCCGAAAGCCTTGGCTGGCCGCTGGTGGTGGGTTTGGCGCAAGTCGAATCCATCGACGGCGGTTCGGCGCTGGTGCTGCAGGCCTTGCCTCGCGGTCAGCGCCGTCGCTTGAAAGTGCGTCTGCCGTTCCTGGCGACTGTGGATAACGCAGCGCCCAAGCCTCGGCAGAGCGCCTACGGTCCGGCGCGACGCGGGGTGTTGCAGGCGGATGAAGTGGAAGTGGTCGACGATGAACTGCTGGCGGTGGCCACGCTGCAACCGGCCAAGCCACGACCCAAACGCTTGAAAGTGATCAAGGCCAAGAGCGGTGCAGACCGCATGAAGGCCGCGACGGCCAAGGCCAGTGGCGGCGGCGGGCAAGTGCTCAAGGGCGTGACCGCGCAGGCGGGCGCTGAAGCCATCCTCAAGTTGCTGATTGAAGAAGGCGTGGTTCGCTGACAAGTCGTCACCATCGATGTGGGAGCCTGTGTGGCGAGGGGGCTTGCCCCCGTTTGAGTGCGTAGCACTCACAGGATCTTTGGTATATCAGAGATTTCAGGACTGCTGCGCAGCCCAACGGGGGCAAGCCCCCTCGCCACACTGGGTGCTCCTGACGTGCTGGAGACGCAGGTCTGAAAACCATCTCACCGAAGTTTATGGGGAAATAATGGAAGTTGAATTTCGTCCGGCATTGCGCACGGATGCGCGGGAGATTGCTCGTTTGTTCCAGATTTCGTCAGAGGGTGCTTCGGATTACATCTGGAGCCAACTGGCGGAGCCCGGGCAGGATCTGCTGGAAGTGGGGGCCATTCGTTACGCCCGTGAAGATGTCGATTTCTCTTATCAGAACTGCCTGATCGCGCAGGCACAGGGGCGGGTCATCGGCATGATGCACAGTTACGTGACGCGTCACGATCCTTTGGCGGCTCCGGTGACTGATCCGGTCCTGGCGCCTTACGCCGACATGGAAGTCCCCGATACGCTTTATATTTCGAGCCTGGCCCTGCATGAAGGCTGGCGCAACAAGGGGCTGGGTGTGCGCTTTCTCGAGCACGCTCAACAGCGCGCCGATCAACTGGAGCTCAACGGCCTGAGCCTGATCGACTATGCGGCGAATACCGGAGCCCGGCGCTTTTATGAACGCCACGGTTTTGGGATTGTTAAAACCTGCCAGGTTGTTCCTCATCCGATGATTCGGGTGACGGGCGAGGCCTATCTTATGCATCGGCCTTAAGGGCTTCCCGTTTTTGATGGTGTACATATCCGTTACCGCAGAAATGGATATGTACTCCCGATACCGTAGATGCGGGGCGAGTATCTGGGTTACCCACATTCCCTGTTAGCGCTTCTGTGGATAACATGTTCGCCCCTCGCTACACCCCACACCAATCAAGCCCTCCAGCCCCCAGTACAAAAAACAACCAGCCTAACCCACGGTTTTTTCGGGCTTTTTCCACAGCGTAACCTCGCTCACTGGCCGACACTTGCCCCCAATCTCTGTTGGCGCTTCTGTGGATAACATGTTCGCCCCTCGCTACAGCCCATATAGATCGGGGCTTTCAGTAGGTTGATCAAATATTGTCCAATTCGACGTTTTCCCTCGCTAATCCTCCCGCAAACCCCGAATTCTCATGGGTTTCAGCGGTTTTCCACAGAACCCACAAAGTTGCCCCCAAAGTCTGTTGGTGCTTCTGTGGATAAGGTGTTCGCCATCCCCTGAACACCATGTAAAACGTGCTCTGCAAGCTTATGATCAAAAAACAACCAGCGCTCGGCTAAAACCCTGCTTCTGGATAAGTCACGGTTTTTCTTCGGTTTTTGTGAATAGATTTAGCCTGTCACCCACAGTTGTCCCCATTTGCTGTGGGTGGAGATGTGGATAACTTGTTCGCTGAACCCTGCAAGCCACGGCCCGCATAGGCTGGAACGCGATAGATCAGATTTCATACAGTTCTAAGGCACTTCCTTGACTTCGATCTGTCGCCTGTCTTCACTCTCATGGCATACGGACAGCCATCGCTTATCCACATCTGGTTCAGGGAGAACGCGTGATGGATAGCCAGCCACATCGCTCGCAGCCACATTCGCACCCCAGCCCCTGCGTGACCTGTGTCCCGACACCCGCCACCTTGCTGCACAAGCGAATTCACCGCCGCGCCGCCAATCAGCGCGCTCGTCTATAGCGCCTGATCCCCATTCCCCTGCCATAACGCAGCTGCCATTGAGGCCCGACCGTGCCCGGTGACCAGGCGTTTGTTCGTCTATCGATTGCAGGCAACCGCAGAGTTGCCCCATCTGCCTGAGAGGAAAGACCCATGACACGGATCGCCACGCCCATCAGCGATATCAAGGAACATTACGACGTGATCGTCATCGGCTCCGGCTACGGTGGCGGGATCGCGGCGTCGCGCCTGTCCCGGGCCGGCAAGCGGGTATGCCTGCTGGAGCGAGGCCGGGAAATCCAGCCTGGCGAATACCCCAATACGATGCTGGCGGCTACCGAAGAGCTGCAAGTGCATGATCCGGACGGGCACATCGGTTCGCGCACCGGGCTGTTCGACCTGCACGTTAACGCTCAGCAGAACGTGGTGGTCGGTTGCGGCCTGGGTGGCACGTCGCTGATCAATGCCAACGTCGCACTGGAACCGGAGCCCGGCGTATTCGACGACCCGCGTTGGCCGCTGGCGGTACGTGAACATCGCGACACGTTGCTCAAGGACGGTTACGCCCGGGCTCGGGAGATGCTCAAGCCCAATCCCTATCCGAAAACTGCTCCGACCTTGCCCAAGCTCGAGGCTAACCAGAAGTCCGCCGACTACCTCAAACAAGGCGCGCACTTCTACAAGCCGCCGATCAACGTGACCTTCGACAAACTGCCGAACAACCTCAACCACGTCGGTGTCGAGCAGTTGCCGTGCAACCATTGCGGCGACTGCGTTTCGGGCTGTAACAACAAGGCCAAGAACACCACGTTGATGAATTACCTGCCGGATGCCTGCAACCACGGCGCAGAGATTTTCTGCCAGGCCGAGGTCCGACATCTGGAGCGCGACGGCGATGGCTGGATCGTGCACTTCCAATACCTGGACAGCGGCCGTGAGAAATTCTCCGCGCCGACGCTGTTCGTCAAGGCGGACATTGTCGTGGTGTCGGCCGGCACCCTGGGGTCCACCGAAATCCTCCTGCGCTCTCGGGACAAAGGCCTGTCGACGTCCAATCAGCTCGGCGAAAACATGAGCGGCAATGGCGACATCCTCGGTTTCGGCCACAACTGCGATGAAACGATCAACGGCATCGGTTTCGGCGCCCATCCGGCCTCGGAAATGAAACCGGTCGGCCCGTGCATCACCTCGATCATCGACATGCGCACCGAAGGCGACTGGCGCAGCCGGATGGTCATTGAAGAAGGCTCGATCCCCGGCGCGCTCGGTCGGCCGATGGTGCCGAGCATGGCCACATTCGCCGGGTTGATCGGCAAGCCCACCGATGACAGCTTCACCGGCAAGCTCAAATACGCCGAGCGCGAAGCCGAAAGCTTCCTGCGTGGCCCGTATCACGGCGCCCTGCACAACATGCAAACCTACCTGATCATGAGCCACGACGACGGCAAGGGCCGCATGGTGCTCGACAGCAAGGATCAGTTGCGCATCGACTGGCCGGGCGTTGGTGAGCAGGAAAACGTCAAGATCGGCAACGAGCGCCTGCACCAGAGCACCAAGGCCTTGGGCGGGATCTGGGTCGAGAATCCGATCTGGACCGAGTTGCTCAAACACAGCATCGTTTCCGTGCACCCATTGGGCGGTTGTGTGATGGGTGAGGATGCGGCGCAAGGCGTGGTCAACCACAAGGGCCAGGTGTTCAGCGGCGTCAGCGGCACCGATGTCTATGCCGGGCTGTACGTGGCCGACGGCGCGGTGATCCCGACCTCCCTGGCGGTCAATCCGTTGCTGACCATCTCCGCCGTGAGCGAGCGCAACATGGGGCTGCTGGCCGCCGATCGCGGGTGGCACATCGACTACACGTTGCCCTCGGCACCGCGCAAACCGGTGGCGGCACCGACCCTCGGCGTGCAGTTCACCGAAACCATGAAGGGCTATTTCTCCAAAGACTTCACCCAGCCGCAGGGCACCGATCTCAAGCTCTACGAAGCAGCGGCCAAACGCGGCAAGTCGGATAACTCGCCGATCGAGTTCACCCTGACCATCACCGCCAACGACCTCAATCGCATGATCAAGGAGCCGGAACACGCCGCGACGCTGGTCGGTACCCTGGATGCGCCGGGCCTGTCGCCAGAGCCGCTGACCTCCAGCAATGGCGTGTTCAATCTGTTCGAGGAGTATCAGGAACAGGTCGGCGTGCGGCACATGAATTACGACATGAAGCTGACCGCCGAGGACGGCAGCGACTATTACTTCAGCGCGTTCAAGACCGTGCCCGAAGACAACGGCGTGCTGAACGTCTGGCACGACACCAGCACCCTCTACGTGACGCTGTATCGCGGGCCGGACAAGACGGGCGAGGTCATCGGCTCGGGGGTGATGCACATCCAGCCAGCCGATTTCGCCAAGCAGATGACCACCATGAAGGTGCTCAACGCGCGCAACGAACGCGAGCGCATTGAAGGGCTGGCGCGGTTTGGCAAGTTCTTTGCCGGCATCTTGTGGGAGAGCTACGGCGGGGTGTTCGCGGGCGACATCTACTTCAACCCCGATGCGCCACCCCGGCAGAAACGGCCGCTGGATGCGCCGACGCCGAGCGTGCAGTTCTTCCAGACCGAAGACAGCGTCCAGCTACGCCTGACCCGCTATCAGGGCGGCAGCAAGGGGCCGGTGATGCTGGTGCATGGTTTGGGTGTGGGCTCGAATATTTTCTCCACCGACACCATTCAGACCAACCTGCTGGAATACCTGTGCAAGCACGAGTACGACGTCTGGCTGCTGGATTTCCGGGTCAGCATCCTGCTGCCGGCCAGCAAACACGAATGGAACGGCGACCAGATTGCCCAGTACGACTTCAAGGCCGCCATCGAGCATATCCAGCAGGCAACCCTCGCCGCTGACGTGCAGTGCGTGGTGCATTGCTACGGCGCGACGACCTTCTTCATGTCGCTGCTGGCCGGGTTGCAGGGCGTGCGTTCGGTGGTCTGTTCGCAGATTGCCGCGGACACGGTGGTCGCCACGGCAACGGGGCTGAAGGCCGGTTTGCATTTGCCGGGGATGCTCGACGCCATCGGCATCAAATCCCTCACCGCGTATGCCGACAACAAGGAGAGCTGGTTCAACAAACTCTATGACAAGGCCCTCAACATCTACGCCCGCATCGAGGCTCAAGGCTACTGCACCAACCCGGTGTGCCACCGCATTACCTTCATGTACGCGTCGCTGTACCGCCACGACACGCTCAACGAAACCCTGCACGACAACCTGCACGAGCTGTTCGGCGAGTCGAACATACAGACCTTCGAGCACCTGGCGCTGATCCTGCGCAAAGGCCATCTGGTGGACTTCAAGGGCCAGGACGTCTACATGCCGCACTTCGACCGGCTGACCATGCCGATCTGCTTCATCAGCGGCGAAGACAATCAGTGCTACTTGCCCGAAAGCACGCTCAGGACCTATGAGCGCGTGTGCAAAGTCCATGGGCCGGAGCGCTACAGCCGGCATGTGGTGCCGGGCTACGGGCATATCGACTGCATGTTCGGCAAGAACGCGGTGGTCGATGTGTACCCGATCATCCTGCAACACCTGGAGAAAACCGCCCTCGGTTGATCGGGCTTTTTGTGGCGAGGGAGCTTGCTCCCGCTGGGTTGCGCAGCAGCCCCAAAACCTGAGGATGCGATCGATCAGATACACCGCGTTTTCTGGTTTTACGACTGCTTTGCAGCCGAACGGGAGCAAGCTCCCTCGCCACAAAAGCCGTGTGCTGACTTGGGATTGGCGACTACAAGGAAATGGATGATATGGACAGTTACATCCGCTGGTTTCAACGCTTCATCTGGATAGGCATTGCGATGAACATGGTCTTCGCGATTCCGGCGCTGTTCGCGCCGGCGTTGCTGACCTCGATGCTCGGGATGCCTCCACAACTCTCCGATCCTTGGCTGGAGAACGCCGGCATGTTGCTGGTGGGGATCAGCCTTTTTTACATGCCGTCAGGCTTCAACGCGCCCAAATACGTGGTGCATTCGTGGCTATGCGTATTGTCGCGGTTGGTCGCCGTGGCGTTCTGGATCTACCTGATCAACACCAGCAACCAGGCTCAGGTGTTCGTGCCGATGCTGCTGGGCGACCTGGGCATGTTCCTGATCCTCGGGATTCTGCTGTACCTGGGCAGCGCGCCGGCCAATCGGCCTTTCGCGCTGCTTCGCGATGGTTGGCGTGAGTGGTGCGCAGCGTGGGCGCGACGCTGGCAGCGGCACAGCTTCAAGGTCGCTACGCTGGTCGTGGTGCTGGCGCTGGGGTTTATCGGTTACGAAACCTGGTACCAGATGCTGCGGGTAGTGCCGGCTGAGCAATACGCCTCCGACGAAGATCACTACAAATACGCCGCCATTGGCCTGGGCATCGAAGCGCGGATTCCCTATTACCTGTTCGCCGTGTTGCCGCAGATGTGCCCGGAGAAACTGCCGAAACCCGGCGGCTACGAAGTGTTCGGTTTCCTTTACGAGAACGGCAAAGACCTGCCGATCGGCATGGCCAAGCGGCAGATCGGCTACCCGACCGTGGAGCCCAACTGCGCCCTGTGCCACACCGGTTCCTACCGCGGCAATGCCAGCGACGTTGCTACCCCGGTGGCCTCCGCGCCGGCCAATACCCTGCAACTGCAGGCCTTCCAGTGGTTCGCCTACGATTGCGCGAGCGACCCGAAATTCACTCCTGGCGCGGTGATGACTGCGATCAACAGCAAGTTCCAGCTCGGGTTTTTCGAGCGCCTGTACAACCGTTATCTGATCATCCCGATGGCTACCAGCGCGTTGATCAAGCAGAAACAGGCCTACGCCTGGCAGCAACTGCGCGCACCGCAAGGGCCGGGACGCACCGACACCTTCAACCCGACGAAGATGGTGGTGTTCGGCTTCCCGGATGACTCGACCATCGGCACCGTCGATTTGCCGCAAGTCTGGAACCAGAAACCCCGGGAGTCGCTGTACCTGCACTGGGACGGCAACAACAACGACATCCATGAGCGCAACTACGCGGCGGCCATGGCCGTGGGCGCGACGCCGGAATCGGTGCTGCCGGAGAGTTTCAACCGGGTGACCAATTGGCTGCTCGGCCACAAGGCGCCGGCCTGGCCGTTCGCGCTGGATCAGGCCAAGGTCGCCCGGGGTAAACCGGTCTGGGAAAAGAATTGCTCCGCTTGCCATGACTTCGGTCGTACCGACACCGGTCAGGTCACCACCACTATTGATGAACTGGGCACCGATCCCCATCGGCTGAACTCGTTCACCACGGGGCTGGTGACGGCTTTCCACGGCTTCAAGAAACCGCCGTTCGACTTTGGCGCTTACCGCAAGACCCAGAGCTACAGCAACACGCCCACCGACGGCATCTGGTTGCGCGCGCCGTACTTGCACAACGGTTCGGTGCCGACCCTGTGGGATTTGCTGCAACCACCGGAACTGCGGCCGCAGGTGTTCTTCACCGGCTCCGACATTTACGACAAGGACAAGGTCGGCTTCATCACCAGCGGCGAGCAGGTGAAAGCCTCGGCGGACTTCAAATACGACACGCGTCTGGAGGGCAACCACAACGGTGGTCACCTGTACGGCACGCAACTGTCGGAACTCGATAAGCGGGCGCTCATCGAGTTCATGAAAACCCTGTGATTCCACTACGGATGGAGGAAGGAGACATGTCACTGGTCAGTCATTGGGAACACGAGTACGACAAGGTCAAGCTGCGCTTGCACGGCTTGTTCACCCGCCTGGAAATGGCCTGGAAAAAGCTCGTCAGCGAGCTTGAACCGGAGGAGTACCAAGCCATCGTCACGCTGCTGCAACGGGGTCACGATCAGGCGCAATACGTGCTCAAGCACGGCGATTTGCCGGACGATCAACCGAGTGTGCCGTGGGAGTTGTCACACGGCTTGTCGATCCTGCATATCGGTAACGCCAGCCCCTTGCCGCAGTCGGTGGACGAGCTGCAAACCCAAGTGCTCAAGGACGGCAGCCTGCTGGGTTGTCGCAAATGGGAGCTGCTGGACCTGCTGTGGAGTGAGGCGCTGCTGAAGTGGATCGAGAACCTGCGGCATCACGCGCCGTTCACCACCAATCCGGCGTTGATGCGCATGGACAGTGACGTGACCCTGGCCATCGCCGGCGACTGGGGCACCGGGCCGTTCGACAGCCATGCCCCGGCGGTAGCAGTGGCCAATCAGATGCAACTGGCCCAGGCCGACTTCACCATTCATCTGGGGGATGTGTATTACGCCGGCACCCGCTCCCAGGAAGACGTCGACATGGCCGGTTGGCCGATGGGCAAGCACGGCTCGTTCACCCTCAACTCCAACCACGAGATGTACAGCGGCGCCCATGGCTACTTCAAGGAACTGGCCAAGCGTTTTCCGGCGCAGCAGGGCACCAGCTATTTCGCGTTATACAACGATGACTGGCTGGTGATCGGGCTCGACACGGCGTATGCCTCGGATGCGATGAACCTGTACATGGACGGTGCGCTGAACAAGCAGCAGATCGACTGGATGAAAGACCTGCCCCAACGCAAGAAGATCATGGTGCTCAGTCACCATCAGGGCTTCGACATTACCGGGCATACCAGGACGGCGTTGTATAAGCCGGTGTGCGATGCCTTGGGGCGCGAGCCGGATTACTGGTATTGGGGGCATTTGCACAACGGCATCTGCTATGCCACTCAAGGTGGCTTGCATGCGCGCTGCGCCGGGCACGGAGCGATTCCGTATGGCAACGCCAGCGAGCTGAACGGGCATTCGCGGGTGCTGTGGTCGGAAACGCAAAATGCACGGGATGAGGCGTACCCGGATCGGGTGTTGAACGGTTATGTGAAGGTGCGGCTGGTGGGGGAGAACATCGAAGAGACGTTTATTGGCGAGGATGGGTCGGTGCGGTGGTCTTCGGTATTACAGTAATTGAAGGATCGTTCCCACGCTCTGCGTGGGAACGATCAGATCTTGATTAACCCTGAACCGGCACACCTTTGAGGTACGGCGCAGGCTCGGCCCCAAGGTTGTTCAACAGGCGCTCGCTGTACCAATCCACAAAGTTCACCACACCGAACTCATAGGTCTTGGAGTAAGGCCCTGGCTGGTACGCGGTGGAGTTGATCCCGCGCTGGTTCTCTTCGGCCAGACGACGGTCCTGATCGTTGGTCGCATCCCAGACCTGGCGCATGCGCTCCACGTCGTAGTCCACGCCTTCGACCGCGTCCTTGTGGACGATCCACTTGGTAGTAACCATGGTTTCCTGGGCGCTGATCGGCCACACGGTGAACACGATGATGTGGTCGCCCATGCAGTGGTTCCACGAGTGCGGCAGGTGCAGGATGCGCATCGAGCCCAGGTCCGGGTTCTTGATGCGGCCCATCAGTTTGGCGCAGCCCTGTTTGCCGTCCATGGTCATCGACACGGTGCCCTTGAGCAGCGGCATGCGCACGATGCGGTTACGCAGGCCGAAACTGGCGTGGGCGTAAGGGATCTTCTCGGCTTCCCAGGCAGCGGCGGAAGCGGCTACGTGGTCCTTGAAGGCCTGGTCGGCACGCGGGTCGGTGACGTCGTCCCATTCCAGCAGGGTTTTCAGCAATTCGGGGTGTGAACCGCCGCAGTGGTAGCACTCGCGGTTGTTTTCCAGCACCAGTTTCCAGTTGGCTTTTTCCATCAAGGTGGTTTGCACCGCCACCTTGGTGTTCTCCATGTCGTACGGTTCCATGTAATGGCTAAGCGTCGACAGGAAGTCATCGATGGCCGGCGGGTTTTCTGCCAGGCTGATGAAGATGTAACCGCCGGCGGTCTTCACGTTCACCGGTTTAAGGCCGTATTGCTTCATGTCGAAGTCGGCGCCCATTTCGGTGCCGGCGAACAGCAGGCGACCGTCCAGCTCGTAAGTCCACTGGTGGTAGTGGCAGACCAGTTTGGCGACTTTGCCTTTTTCACTGGTGCAAAGGCGTGAACCACGGTGGCGGCAGACGTTGTGGAACGCATGCACCACGCCATCGGCGCCGCGAATCACAATGATCGGGTTCTTGCCGACTTGCAGGGTCAGGTAGTTGCCCTTGGTCGGGATCTCGCAGGTCATGCCGGCGATCAACCACTCTTTCTGGAAGATTTCCTGCATGTCGATATCAAACAGCCGCTCGTCAGAGTAAAACGGCTGCGGCAGCGAGAAAGTGCGCTCGCGCTCTTGCAGCATCTGCGCGGTGGCCTTGCGTGCGGGTTCCAGTGGATCGCCCAGGCTCAGGGTAGTGGTGACGTCCATCATGTGTTTCCTCAAGGCCATCTGCGTGGCCGCGAAAGTGGCTGATCAGGTTTGCTACGCAAGGTGTAAAGGTTGTGTCTTGGTATGGGGCGAGTGTGGGGCCGGCGCTCCCCGGAACCTTATCCATGGGCGACATGGCCCAATCTGTTCCCGACGCGCAACCCCCGGTAATTGGGGGCTGGTCGCGATAAGTATGTGAATGTCGCAGATAGGTAAATGGCGGGGCTGCTCTATACGCAGAATCGCCAACATAAAGGCCGGTAGTCGGCCGTGGAGATCAGCATGTCCAACAACTTCCTGAACCCGGTAACCACCCAGACCTGGGCCAATGGTCGACACATTGTCCGTTGCGTCAAAGTCATCCAGGAAACCTGGGATGTGCGCACCTTCTGCTTTATGGCCGACCAGCCGATCATGTTCTTCTTCAAACCGGGGCAATTCGTCACCCTGGAGCTGGAAATCGAAGGCCAGCAGATCATGCGTTCGTACACCATTTCCAGTTCGCCGTCGGTGCCGTATAGCTTCTCGGTGACGATCAAGCGCGTACCGGGCGGCAAGGTCTCGAACTGGTTGCATGACACCCTGCATGAAGGCTACGAACTGGCGGTGCACGGCCCGGTCGGGCTGTTCAACGCCATCGACTTTCCGAACCCGAAAGTGCTGTACCTCAGCGGCGGCGTGGGCATCACTCCGGTGATGTCCATGGCGCGCTGGTTCTTCGACACTAACGGCAATGTCGATATGGCTTTCATCCATAGCGCCCGCTCGCCGAAAGACATCATTTATCACCGCGAGCTGGAACACATGGCGGCGCGGATCGAAAACTTCAGCCTGCATCTGATCTGCGAGAAACACGGTTTCGGTGAGCCGTGGGCCGGATACCGCGGTTATCTCAACCACAAGATGCTCGAACTGATGGTCCCGGATTTCCTTGAGCGGGAAGTGTTCTGCTGCGGCCCGACGCCTTACATGAACGCGGTCAAGCGTTTGCTGGAAAACGCCGGCTTCAATATGAAGCGCTACCACGAAGAGTCCTTCGGCGCGACACCGCCAGAGGCTATCGCCGATGCAGAGGAACACGCTGAACAAGCGGCCGACGCCCCCGCAATCGACGCCGCCGACCTGAACCAGGTGGAATTCACCGCCTCCGGCAAAAGCATCCGCGTGGCCCCGGGCGAAACCGTTCACGCCGCTGCCGCCAAACTGGGCCTGATGATCCCCAAGGCCTGCGGCATGGGCATCTGCGGCACCTGCAAGGTGATGAAGCTTGCCGGCGAAGTGGAAATGGAGCACAACGGCGGGATTACCGAGGAAGACGAAGCCGAAGGGTTCATCCTGTCTTGCTGCAGCGTGCCGAAGGGTGACGTGCGGATCGAGTATTGATCGGTCGAGATGGCCACTGAATAACTCCCGTAGGAGCTGCCGAAGGCTGCGATCTTTTGATCTTGATTTTGAAAAGCAAAGTCAAAAGATCGTCTGAACGCGGCCCGAGCCTTCGGCAGCTCCTACAGGGTGTGTGTAGATCCATCAATCAACGAACAGATCCGGCATCAGCGGCGCGTCGCTGTCCGGTTCAAACCGATACCCTTCAAAACCCGTCACCCCCTGCTCGCGCAAAATCTCCTCATCAATCAGCAACCGCCCGGTAATGCTGCGACCGCTGCTGTCGAGAATGACGTGGGCGGCATCCGCCATGATCGCCGGTGTGCGGGCGTGCTTGAAGGACTCGCGCGACCCGAGCTGAAACTCGATGGCGGCCGTGGCGATCATGGTCTGCGGCCATAGAGAGTTGACGCTGATGCCGTAGGCGGCGAATTCCTCGCTCATGCCCAGGGTCAACATACTCATGCCGTACTTGGTGACGGTGTAGGGGCTGTACTGGGCGAACCATTTGGTGGCCAGGTTCAGCGGCGGCGAGAGATTGAGGATGTGGCCGCTGGATTTTTTCAGATAGGGCAGGGCGGCCTGGCTGCACAGCAGCACGGCGCGTGTGTTGATCTGGTGCATCAGATCGAAGCGCTTGAGTTCGATGTGCTGCACACCGGTCAGCTTGATCGCCCCGGCATTATTGACCAGCGCGTCGATGCCACCAAAATGCTCGCTGGCGTCAGCCATCGCGTGGCGCACAATGGCTTCATCGCGCACATCCACCTCCAATGCCAGCGCTTTGCCGCCCGCAGCTTCGACTTCCGCCGCTACGCTGAAGATCGTGCCGGGCAGTTTGGGGTGAGGGGCGGCGCTTTTCGCGGCAATCACGATGTTGGCCCCGTCGCGCGCGGCCCGCAGCGCAATCTCGCGACCAATCCCGCGACTGGCGCCGGTGATGAACAGGGTTTTGCCTTGTAATGACATGCGGACGCTCCCGATTGGCGTGATCCGAGTGGATCGAAACGGCTCGCCAGTCAATGTAGACCAACTCGTGCGGGACTGTGGCAAGGGGGCAAGCCCCTCGCCATAAGATGATCGTTCCCACGCTCTGCGTGGGAATGCAACCTGTGACGCTCTGCGTCACTGCGGTGCTGGGCATTGCGTCAGCGTTGAGGCAGGAACGCGGAGCGTCCCAAGAGGCATTCCCACGCAGAGCGTGGGAACGATCAGATGGAAGGCCTTCAGTACCAGCGCTGAATTTCGATCAAGCCCTCCATCCCCGCATAGTTTCTCGCACTGGAGTAGCGCCACTGCTCCGGCAAATCCACATATCCACGCTTCACCGGGTTGTAATGGATGTAATCGAGCTTTTGGCGCATCACCGTTTCGCTGTACACCATTTCCGCGTGCGAGCCTTCTTGCCACAGCTGATAAACCCGATCCTTCTTATGAGCCCGTTTGCTGAAGCGCAATCGTTGCAAGGCGCGTTCGGCACCTTTGCTTTGCAGGTCATCGATGATTTGACGCGCGGTGAAGGATTTGAACTGGCTGAGGCATTTGCCCAGGTCTGGAGCTTCGGCGACGAAGTGCAAATGGTTTTCCAGGATCACATAGCCATACAGCTGCAGGTTCTGATGAGTTTGTTGGTGGCGCCAGCAGTTGAGCAGGTGATCGACAATGTAGGGGCGGATAAACAGTGGGAGCCATTCCATGATTGTGCAGGTCAGGAAATGGGGTTTGTCGGGTTCGGTGATGGTGTAGCGGCTTCGGCCCATGGATGCATTCCTTTGCGAGGGAATGACTAGGGTGAGCAGGATTGCATGAGGAGGCTAGAAGACAGTGCCGCAGAGTGAGTAAGAAATTGCGATGCGTCACCGTGATCGTTCCCACGCTCTGCGTGGGAATGCAGCTCGTGACGCTCTGCGTCACCGCAGTGCTGGGCATTGCGTCGGCGTTGAGGCAGGAACGCGGAGCGTCCCAAGAGGCATTCCCACGCAGAGCGTGGGAACGATCAGTGGTGGGGAGTCAGGCCGCCATCACGTGCCGAATATCCGCCGCCAGTTCCCGCACGCGTTCTTCTTCGGTGTCCCACGAGCACATGAACCGCGCGCCGCCGTTGCCGATGAAGGTGTAGAAGCGCCAGCCCTTGGCGGTCAGTGCGGCAATGGCCGGCTCCGAGAGTTGCAGGAACACGCCGTTGGCCTGCACCGGGAACATCAGCTCCACGCCAGGAATATCGCTCACCAGTTCGGCCAGCAACTGCGCGCAGTGGTTGGCGTGGCGGGCGTATTTGAGCCAGGCGTCGTTTTCCAGAATCCCGACCCAGGGGGCCGAGAGGAAACGCATCTTCGACGCCAGTTGCCCGGCCTGCTTGCAGCGGTAGTCGAAGTCTTCGGCCAGTTTGTGGTTGAAGAACAGAATCGCTTCGCCCACCGCCATGCCGTTTTTCGTACCGCCGAAGCACAGCACGTCGACGCCGGCCTTCCAGGTCAGGTCGGCTGGCGAGCATCCCAGATACGCGCAGGCATTGGAAAAGCGGGCGCCGTCCATGTGCAGGTTCAGGCCCAGTTCTTTACAGGTGACGCTGATGGCGCGGATTTCTTCCGGGGTGTACACGCTGCCGACTTCAGTGGCCTGGGTCAGGGTCACGACGCGCGGTTTGGGGTAGTGGATGTCCTGGCGCTTGAGGGCGATTTCGCGGATCGATTCCGGCGTCAGCTTGCCGTTTTCGGTGCGGGCGATGAGCAGCTTGGAGCCGTTGGAGAAAAACTCCGGCGCGCCGCATTCGTCGGTTTCGACGTGGGCGGTTTCCGAGCAGATCACGCTGTGGTAACTCTGGCACAGCGACGACAGGGCCAACGAGTTGGCCGCGGTGCCGTTGAAGGCGAAAAACACTTCGCAGTCGGTTTCGAACAGCTTACGGAATTGATCGGACGCGCGTGCGGTCCACTCATCGTCGCCGTAAGCGCGTTGGTGGCCGTGGTTGGCCTGTTCCATGGCAGCCCAGGCTTCAGGGCAGATGCCGGAATAGTTGTCGCTGGCGAATTGTTGGCTCTTATCGGTCATGGCCGGCTTCCGTAATCGAGGCTCTTATGGTGAAGAGCTTCGTGGTCAATGATGGTGCGCACTTTACCGAAGATCGTCCGGGGAGCACACGGGGTGAGTCTGTCAGAAAAATACAAACGCCTTGGGCAATTATGCACATGACGCCGAGGGACGGTGCACTGGATCTGCTCAAGTGGCTGGCGCTGTTGAGCATGGTGCTCGATCACCTGCGATATATCGGGTATTCCGTCGATATCCTTTATGTGCCGGGCAGGTTGGCGTTCCCGTGGTTCTGTCTGGCGATGGCGGCGAATCTGTCGCGGGTGCCTGCAGCAACGACCGACGGGCAGTGGCGCTACCTCGGTTGGTTGTTGCTGTTTAGTGCCCTGAGCGAAATTCCCTACCGGATGTACATCCCCGATCCCGTCACTTTAAACGTGTTGCCCACGCTGGCCCTGGGGTTGTTGGTGGTGCGCGGTTGGCAGCACGGGATGCTGCAATCGCGACTGCTGGCGGCGCTTGCCTTGTTGCTGGCGGCACTGTTCCCGGAGCGACTGATGTTTGGTTTCTTCGGTGTACTGTTGCCGCTGGCGATGTTGCTGGTGATCCGGCGGCCCTGGTATTTCAGCCTGTTGCCGGGGCTGGTGTGCCTGGCGGCCAATCAATGGCAAGTGCTGTACTCCGCTGCCTGGTTCGGCAGCGGTGCGGCGATTCTCGGCATTGCCGCTTGTCTGATTGCGCCATTGTTGGGCCTGCTGCTGTTGCGACATGCCCAATGCATCCAGCCAGCGCCGATGCGCCGCTGGGCCTACGCGCTCTATCCCGGGCATTTCCTCGCGCTTCTGGCCTTGCGCCAACTCATCGCCTGACGCCCGTCCCTGTGGCGAGGGAGCTTGCTCCCGCTGGGCTGCGCAGCAGACCCAAACCCGGCGCATGTGGTTAGTCAGTTAGATCGAATTTGTCGGTTTCACGACTGCTTCGCAGTCGAGCGGGAGCAAGCTCCCTCGCCACAGGGGTGTTCGCCCGTTCACCCATTTCGGTCCATGTCGTAAACGCACCTTTGCGTGGCGTCCATAGGCATTTGACCTGTCTGCGCCGGTCATACCATCGCATCCAAAGGGCACTGCCGTAACGCCAGTGCCTTACCGAGACGAATGGCGCATAGATGCCGCTGGGAGAGACGCGATGTTCAGCAAGCAAGACCAGATCCAGGGTTACGACGATGCACTGCTGGCGGCGATGAATGCCGAGGAGCAACGCCAGGAAGATCACATCGAGCTGATCGCGTCAGAGAACTACACCAGCAAGCGCGTGATGGAAGCGCAAGGCAGTGGCCTGACCAACAAATACGCCGAAGGTTATCCAGGCAAGCGCTACTACGGTGGCTGCGAGCACGTCGACAAAGTCGAAGCGCTGGCCATCGAACGCGCCAAGCAATTGTTCGGCGCCGATTACGCCAACGTCCAGCCGCACTCCGGCTCCTCGGCCAACAGCGCCGTGTACCTGGCCCTGCTGCAAGCCGGCGACACCATCCTGGGCATGAGCCTGGCCCACGGCGGTCACTTGACCCACGGCGCCAAAGTGTCGTCGTCGGGCAAGCTGTACAACGCTGTGCAGTACGGCATCGACACCGACACCGGTCTGATCAACTACGACGAAGTCGAGCGCCTGGCCGTCGAGCACAAACCAAAAATGATCGTTGCCGGTTTCTCGGCCTACTCCAAGACCCTCGATTTCCCACGCTTCCGCCAGATCGCTGACAAGGTCGGTGCCCTGCTGTTCGTCGACATGGCTCACGTCGCCGGTCTGGTCGCTGCTGGCCTGTACCCGAATCCGCTGCCTTACGCCGACGTAGTGACCACCACCACCCACAAGACCCTGCGCGGTCCACGTGGTGGCCTGATCCTGGCCAAGGCCAACGAAGAAATCGAGAAGAAGCTCAACGCCGCGGTGTTCCCTGGTGCCCAGGGCGGCCCGCTGATGCACGTCATCGCCGGTAAAGCAGTGTGCTTCAAGGAAGCACTGGAGCCTGGCTTCAAGGTTTACCAGCAACAAGTGATCGACAACGCCAAGGCAATGGCCGGCGTATTTATCAAACGCGGCTACGATGTAGTGTCCGGCGGTACCGATAACCACCTGTTCCTGGTCAGCCTGATCCGTCAGGGCCTCACCGGTAAAGAGGCGGACGCAGCACTCGGTCGCGCCCACATCACCGTGAACAAGAACGCTGTCCCGAACGATCCGCAGTCGCCGTTCGTGACCTCCGGCCTGCGTATCGGCACCCCGGCGGTGACCACTCGCGGCTTCAAGGTCGCCCAGTGCGTTGAGTTATCCGGCTGGATCTGCGACATCCTCGACAACTTAGGCGACGCCGATGTAGAGGCCAATGTCGCCAAGCATGTGGCAGCCCTGTGCGCGGACTTCCCGGTTTATCGCTGAGCGCGGTTTTGGAGTAAATGACTATGCAACGCTATTCGGGCTTCGGCCTCTTCAAACACTCCCTCAGCCACCATGAAAACTGGCAGCGCATGTGGCGTACGCCGACCCCGAAAAAGGTCTACGACGTAGTCATCGTCGGCGGTGGCGGGCATGGTCTGGCGACCGCCTACTACCTGGCCAAGGAGCACGGCATCACCAACGTGGCCGTGGTCGAGAAAGGCTGGCTGGGCGGCGGTAACACCGCGCGCAACACCACCATCGTGCGTTCCAACTACCTGTGGGACGAGTCGGCGCACTTGTACGAACACGCGATGAAATTGTGGGAAGGCCTGTCCCAGGACCTGAACTACAACGTGATGTTCTCCCAGCGTGGCGTCTACAACCTGTGCCACACCCTGCAGGACATTCGTGATTCCGAGCGTCGGGTCAGCGCCAACCGCCTCAACGGCGTGGACGGCGAACTGCTCGATGCCAAGCAAGTGGCGGACGAGATCCCGTACCTCGACTGCTCCAAGAACACCCGCTACCCGGTGATGGGCGCTACCGTCCAGCGTCGCGGTGGTGTGGCCCGTCACGATGCCGTGGCGTGGGGCTTTGCCCGTGCCGCCGACGCCTTGGGCGTGGACCTGATCCAACAGACCGAAGTGATCGGTTTCCGTAAGGAAAACGGTGTGTGCATCGGTGTTGAAACCAACAAGGGCTTCATCGGCGCCAAGCGCGTCGGTGTGGTGACTGCCGGTAACTCCGGGCACATGGCCAAACTCGCCGGTTTCCGCCTGCCGATCGAATCGCACCCGCTGCAAGCGCTGGTGTCCGAGCCGATCAAGCCGATTATCGACAGCGTGATCATGTCCAACGCCGTACACGGTTACATCAGCCAGTCCGACAAGGGCGACCTGGTGATCGGCGCCGGTATCGACGGCTACAACGGCTACGGCCAGCGTGGTTCGTACCCGGTGATCGAGCACACCATCCAGGCCATCGTCGAGATGTTCCCGGTGCTGTCCCGCGTACGCATGAACCGTCAGTGGGGCGGCATCGTCGACACCACGCCGGATGCCTGCCCGATCATCTCGAAGACTCCGGTACCGAACATGTTCTTCAACTGCGGTTGGGGCACCGGTGGCTTCAAGGCTACACCTGGCTCGGGCAACGTGTTTGCCGCCAGCCTGGCCAAGGGTGAAATGCACCCATTGGCTGCACCATTCTCCATCGACCGCTTCCACAGCGGTGCGTTGATCGACGAACACGGCGCTGCAGCAGTCGCCCACTAACAGGAGAAATCCCTATGTTGCATATCTTCTGTCCTCACTGTGGCGAACTGCGCTCCGAAGAGGAATTCCATGCATCCGGCCAGGCGCACATCCCGCGTCCACTGGATCCGAACAGCTGCACCGACGAGGAGTGGGGCGACTACATGTTCTTCCGCGATAACCCTCGCGGTCTGCACCACGAACTGTGGGATCACGTCGCCGGTTGCCGTCAGTACTTCAACGTGACCCGTGACACCGTGACCTACGAGATTCTCGAAACCTACAAGATCGGCACCAAGCCGCAGTTCACCGACAAGACCGACAGCCCGAAAGCGGCCGCCACGGCTCTGGGAGAGAAGGTATGAGCCAGATCAATCGCCTGTCCAACGGCGGACGCATCGACCGTAACAAAGTGCTGAGCTTCACCTTCAACGGCCAGGTCTACAAAGGCTTTGAAGGCGACTCCCTGGCCGCAGCCTTGCTGGCCAACGGTGTCGACATCGTCGGCCGCAGCTTCAAGTATTCGCGCCCACGCGGCATTTTCGCCGCCGGTGCCGAAGAGCCGAACGCCGTGCTGCAGATCGGTGCGACCGAAGCCACGCAGATCCCGAACGTACGCGCCACGCAACAAGCGCTGTATCAAGGCCTGGTCGCCACCAGCACCAACGGCTGGCCAAGCGTGAACAACGACATGATGGGGATTCTCGGCAAGGTCGGCGGCAAGCTGATGCCACCGGGCTTCTACTACAAAACCTTCATGTACCCGCAATCGTTCTGGATGACTTACGAGAAGTACATTCGTAAGGCAGCAGGTCTTGGCCGTTCGCCGACCGAGAACGATCCGGACACCTACGACTACATGAACCAGCACTGCGACGTGCTGATCGTCGGCGCTGGCCCTGCGGGTCTGGCGGCTGCACTGGCGGCTGCCCGCAGCGGCGCCCGTGTGATCCTGGCCGATGAGCAGGAAGAGTTCGGCGGCAGCCTGCTCGACTCCCGCGAAAGCCTCGATGGCAAACCAGCTACCGAGTGGGTTGCCAGCGTCATCGCCGAGCTGAAAAACACCCCTGACGTGCTGCTGTTGCCGCGCGCCACGGTCAACGGTTACCACGACCATAACTTCCTGACCATTCACGAGCGCCTCACCGATCACCTCGGCGACCGCGCCCCGATCGGCCAGGTGCGTCAGCGCATCCACCGGGTTCGCGCCAAACGTGTGGTGCTGGCGACAGGCAGCCACGAGCGTCCACTGGTTTACGGCAACAACGACGTGCCGGGCAACATGCTCGCCGGCGCTGTGTCGACTTTTGTACGTCGCTACGGCGTGGCGCCGGGCAAGAAGCTGGTGCTGTCGACCAACAACGACCACGCCTACCGCGTTGCCCTGGACTGGCTCGACGCCAGCCTGCAAGTGGTGGCCATCGCCGACGCCCGCAGCAACCCTCGCGGTGCGCTGGTGGAAGAAGCGCGCGCCAAAGGTATTCGCATCCTGACCGGCAGCGCCGTGATCGAGGCCCGTGGCAGCAAGCACGTGACCGCCGCTCGCGTTGCCGCGATTGATGTAAAAGCACACACCGTGACCAGCCCGGGCGAATGGCTCGATTGCGACCTGGTCGCCAGTTCCGGCGGCTACAGCCCGGTGGTTCACCTGGCTTCGCACTTGGGCGGCAAGCCGATCTGGCGTGAAGACATCCTCGGTTTCGTACCGGGCGAAGCACCGCAGAAACGCGTGTGCGTCGGTGGCATCAACGGCGTCTACAGCCTCGGCGATTCGTTGGCCGATGGTTTTGAAGGCGGTGCTCGCGCTGCCAGCGAAGCCGGTTTCGGCAAGGTCGAAGGCGTACTGCCCAAAGCCCTGAGCCGACTCGAAGAGCCGACCCTGGCGCTGTTCCAGGTGCCTCACGAAAAAGCCACTGCCCGTGCGCCGAAGCAATTCGTCGACCTGCAGAACGACGTCACCGCTGCCGCCATCGAACTGGCGACCCGCGAAGGTTTCGAATCGGTCGAGCACGTCAAGCGCTACACCGCACTGGGCTTCGGCACCGATCAGGGCAAGCTCGGCAACGTCAATGGCCTGGCCATTGCCGCCCGTTCGCTGAACGTGACCATCCCGCAGATGGGCACCACCATGTTCCGTCCGAACTACACGCCGGTGACTTTCGGCGCCGTAGCCGGTCGTCACTGTGGGCACATCTTCGAGCCGGTTCGCTTCACCGCGCTGCATCACTGGCACGTGAAGAATGGCGCCGAGTTCGAAGACGTCGGTCAGTGGAAACGTCCTTGGTACTTCCCGAAAAACGGTGAAGACCTGCATGCCGCGGTCAAACGCGAATGCAAAGCCGTGCGCGACAGCGTCGGCCTGCTGGACGCTTCGACCCTGGGCAAGATCGACATCCAGGGCCCGGACTCCCGCGAGTTCCTCAACCGCATCTACACCAACGCCTGGACCAAGCTCGACGTGGGCAAGGCGCGCTACGGCCTGATGTGCAAAGAAGACGGCATGGTGTTCGACGACGGCGTGACTGCATGCCTGGCCGACAACCATTTCGTGATGACCACCACCACCGGCGGCGCTGCGCGCGTGCTGCAATGGCTGGAAATCTACCACCAGACCGAATGGCCAGACCTGAAGGTGTACTTCACTTCCGTGACGGATCACTGGGCAACCATGACCCTGTCCGGGCCGAACAGCCGCAAGCTGCTCAGCGAAGTCACCGACGCCGACCTGAGCAACGAAGCCTTCCCGTTCATGACCTGGAAAGAAGCCCTGGTCGGTGGTGTGCCGGCGCGGATTTTCCGGATTTCGTTTACCGGTGAGCTGTCGTACGAAGTCAACGTGCAGGCCGACTATGCGATGGGCGTGCTGGAAAAAATTGTTGATGCTGGCAAGAAGTACAACCTGACGCCATATGGCACTGAAACCATGCACGTACT
The DNA here is from genome assembly GCF_058802085.1 of Pseudomonas sp. GW822-FHT02G04. Lineage (NCBI taxonomy): Bacteria > Pseudomonadati > Pseudomonadota > Gammaproteobacteria > Pseudomonadales > Pseudomonadaceae > Pseudomonas > Pseudomonas sp. GW822-FHT02G04. The sequence continues at coordinate 118,985 of NZ_JBXANU010000008.1, read as the reverse complement.
GCGGGCCGAGAAGGGCTTCATCATCGTCGGTCAGGACACTGACAGTTCGATGACCCCGGACGACCTGAACATGGGCTGGTGTGTCGGTCGCACCAAACCGTTCTCGTGGATCGGCTGGCGTGGCATGAACCGTGAAGACTGCGTGCGTGATCAGCGCAAACAGCTGGTTGGCCTGAAGCCGATCGATCCGACCAAATGGTTGCCGGAAGGTGCGCAACTGGTGTTCAACACCAAGCAAGCCATCCCGATGACCATGGTGGGCCACGTGACTTCCAGTTACCTGCACAACTCCCTGGGCTATTCGTTTGCCATGGGTGTGGTGAAAGGCGGCTTGAAGCGCATGGGTGAGCGGGTGTTCGCACCGCTGGCCGACGGCAGCGTGATCGAGGCGGAAATCGTTTCTTCGGTGTTCTTCGATCCGAAAGGCGATCGCCAGAACGTGTAATCGATCACCCCCCGCGCCAGGCGCGGGGGGCGACAAAGAATTCAGGACAGGTGCTTTATGACCGCAGCCAATGTTTACCAACAACGCCCAACCACTGGGGCCAAGGCCGAGTCGTCGCTGCATCATGCCGACCTCGCCAGCCTGGTGGGCAAGGGTCGCAAGAACGCCGGCGTGATCGTGCGTGAGAAAAAACTCCTCGGTCACCTGACCATCCGTGGCGATGGCCACGATGCGGCGTTCGCCGCCGGCGTGCACAAGGCGCTTGGCATCGAATTGCCAGGTGCGCTGACCGTGATTATCAAAGGCGAAACCAGCCTGCAATGGATGGGGCCGGATGAATGGCTGCTGATCGTGCCGACCGGTGAAGAATTCGCCGCCGAGAAAAAACTCCGTGAAGCGCTGGGCGACCTGCACATTCAGATCGTCAACGTCAGCGGTGGCCAGCAGATCCTCGAACTCAGCGGCCCGAACGTGCGTCAGGTGCTGATGAAGTCCACCAGCTACGACGTGCACCCCAACAACTTCCCGGTGGGCAAGGCTGTTGGCACGGTGTTCGCCAAATCGCAACTGATGATCCGCCATACCGCCGAAGACACCTGGGAACTGCTGATTCGCCGCAGCTTCTCGGATTACTGGTGGTTGTGGTTGCAGGATGCGGCGGCTGAGTACGGGCTTAGCGTTCAGGCTTGAGATTGATCGTTCCCACGCTCCGCGTGGGAATGCATCCCCGGACGCTCCGCGTCCAGCTCTAAGGCGGTGACGCAGAGCGTCACTGGTGGCATTCCCACGCAGAGCGTGGGAACGATCAGAGGAGAGACACCACTATGAGCCGCGCCCCAGACACATGGATTCTGACCGCCGACTGCCCCAGCGTCCTCGGCACCGTGGATGCGGTGACCCGCTTTCTGTTCGAGCAGGGCTGCTACGTCACCGAGCACCACTCCTTCGATGACCGGCTCTCGGGTCGTTTCTTCATTCGCGTGGAATTTCGGCAACCCGACGGTTTCGACGAACAAGCCTTCCGCGCAGGTCTGGCGGAGCGTGGTGACGCCTTCGGGATGATCTTCGAGCTGACCCCGCCGAACTACCGGCCAAAAGTGGTGATCATGGTTTCCAAGGCCGATCACTGCCTCAACGACTTGCTCTACCGCCAACGCATCGGTCAGTTGTCGATGGACGTGGTCGCCGTGGTCTCCAACCACCCGGACCTCAAGCCGTTGGCCGACTGGCACCAGATTCCGTACTACCATTTTCCGCTGGACCCGAACGACAAACCGTCGCAAGAACGCCAGGTCTGGCAGGTGATTGAAGAGGCCGGCGCCGAACTGGTGATTCTTGCCCGCTACATGCAGGTCCTGTCGCCAGAGCTGTGCCGCAAACTCGATGGCAAGGCGATCAACATTCACCACTCCCTGCTGCCGGGTTTCAAAGGCGCCAAGCCGTATCACCAGGCCTACAACAAAGGCGTGAAACTGGTTGGTGCCACGGCGCACTACATCAACAACGACCTGGACGAAGGCCCGATCATCGCCCAAGGCGTGGAAGCCGTGGATCACAGCCACTATCCCGAAGACTTGATCGCCAAGGGGCGGGATATCGAAGGGCTGACCCTGGCGCGGGCCGTGGGTTATCACATTGAAAGACGCGTGTTCCTTAACGCTAACAGGACAGTTGTTCTCTAGCGTTTTTACTGCCTGAAAAGATCGCCTGCCTCTGTAGACGCTGCCGAAGGCTGCGATCTTTTGATTTATCGAGCAATCAACGCGCCGCCGTTCCCTGGCGACGCGACCGCTACATAAAAACAACAGCGAGGTGAAAGCATGTCTGGTAATCGTGGTGTGGTGTATCTCGGCGCAGGCAAGGTCGAAGTACAGAAAATCGACTATCCCAAAATGCAGGACCCGCGCGGCAGGAAGATCGAGCACGGTGTCATCCTGCGCGTAGTTTCCACCAACATCTGTGGTTCCGATCAGCACATGGTGCGCGGGCGTACCACCGCTCAGACCGGTCTGGTGCTGGGCCACGAGATCACGGGTGAAGTGATCGAGAAGGGCAGCGGTGTCGAGAACCTGCAGATCGGCGACTTGGTGTCGGTACCTTTCAACGTTGCCTGTGGCCGTTGCCGTTCGTGCAAAGAGCAACATACTGGCGTCTGCCTGAGCGTTAACCCGGCGCGTCCGGGCGGTGCCTATGGTTATGTCGACATGGGTGACTGGACCGGTGGCCAGGCCGAATACGCGTTTGTGCCGTATGCCGACTTCAACCTGCTGAAACTTCCAGATCGCGACCGCGCCATGGAAAAAATCCGTGACCTGACCTGCCTCTCCGACATCCTGCCGACCGGTTACCACGGCGCAGTGACTGCCGGCGTTGGCCCTGGCAGTACCGTGTACATCGCCGGCGCCGGCCCGGTTGGCCTGGCAGCTGCCGCTTCCGCTCGCCTGCTGGGCGCTGCGGTGGTGATCATCGGTGACGTCAACCCGATCCGCCTTGCCCACGCCAAGGCTCAGGGTTTCGAAATCGCCGACCTGTCGACAGACACCCCACTGCACGAACAAATCGCTGCACTGTTGGGCGAACCGGAAGTGGACTGCGCCGTCGATGCCGTAGGCTTCGAAGCTCGCGGTCACGGCCATGCCGGCGTGAAGCACGAGGCTCCGGCCACCGTACTGAACTCGCTGATGGGCGTGGTTCGCGTTGCCGGCAAAATCGGTATTCCTGGCCTGTACGTCACCGAAGATCCGGGTGCAGTGGACGCTGCGGCGAAAATGGGCAGCCTGAGCATCCGCTTCGGCCTGGGCTGGGCCAAATCCCACAGCTTCCACACCGGCCAGACGCCAGTGATGAAGTACAACCGCCAGCTGATGCAGGCGATCATGTGGGACCGCATCAAGATTGCCGACATCGTCGGCGTGGAAGTCATCAGCCTGGATGATGCACCACGTGGTTACGGCGAGTTCGATGCAGGCGTGCCGAAGAAGTTTGTGATCGATCCGCACAAGTTGTTTAGTGCGGCGTAAGGCTTGGAGCAAGACGGAAAAAAGGGCGACAGTGATGTCGCCCTTTTTTATGGCGAGTGGCACCAGAGCCAAGGCGCAGCCGGGTCGGTCGTACCGTTCGTCGGTCGCGTCCCAGGGGGCACGTTTCATAGACGCCACCTGGGGATAAATGCCCACGCAAACGAGGAACATGCTGGCGTACATCCGGTCCAATCAGCAGTTTTGCCGCCCCCCCGTTACCGGGCGGTTTTCATGGCACAAGAGGATGTCTGGATGAACGTTTCACGCGGTTTTGCATTGGCATCGCTCATGGCTGTCGCTTCGTTGACGACGCTGGCCGCCAGCCCGGCCTTTGCACAGTTAAGCCTCAGCGATGCGGTCAAGGCGGTGTCATCGATGCAGGACGACGAGGATGTCGAGGGTGTCGAGGCCGATGATGTCGATGGCATCGTGGCGGCGGCGCCCAAGGCGGCCGGTTTGCTCAATACCCTGGGTTCGCAGCTCGACATTACCCCGGAGCAGGCCATCGGCGGTGCCGGTGCGATGCTGGGGCTGGCGCGGAATCAGCTCAGCGGCCAGGACTTCTCCGAACTGAGCAAAAGCGTGCCGGGCCTCGCTCAGATCGCCGGTAACAGCGCGATCAGTGGTCTGACTGGCTTGGGTGGGCTACTTGGTGCGGGTTCAGACAAGAATGCGTTGCTCGATGGTTTGCTGGGTAACGTCAAGGACACCAAGGACCTGAACAGCGCCTTCAGCGCCCTGGGCATGGACACCGGGATGGTCGGCGTGTTTGCCCCGGTGATCCTGCAATACCTCGGTCAGCAAGGCGTTGCCGGTTCGTTGCTGCAAAACCTCGGCGGGATCTGGGGCACAGGCGCCGGTAGCTGAGTCAGCCCTCGGCGCGTAGTGCCTGGATGCGCCGGTCCTTCTCGATCCAGAGCTGGTTGACCCAGTTCTGGATTGTTTCGCGAAACACCGGATCGTTTTCGTAATCGCCTTGCCACAGTGCCGGGTCCAGTTCGCGGGTGTGGATGTCGATGATCACCTTGGGCACGTTGCCACTGAGCAAATCCCAGAACCCCGGGATCTTCTGCTGCGGATACACCACCGTCACATCGAGAATGGCGTCCAGTTGTTCGCCCATCGCCGCCAGCACAAACGCCACGCCGCCCGCCTTTGGCTTGAGCAGGTGGGTGAACGGTGACTGCTGCTGGGCGCTTTTCGCTGCGGTGTAGCGGGTGCCTTCCAGATAATTGACCACCGTCACTGGCTGGCGCTTGTACAACTCGCAGGCTTGTTTGGTGATCTCCAGGTCCTTGCCGGCCAGCTCCGGGTGCCTCTTCAGGAACGCCTTGCTGTAGCGCTTCATGAACGGATAGTCCAACGCCCACCAGGCCAGGCCCAGGAACGGCACCCAGATCAGTTCTTTCTTGAGGAAGAACTTGAAGAACGGCGTGCGTCGGTTAAGTGCCTGGATCAGCGCCGGGATATCGACCCAGGACTGATGGTTACCGATCACCAGATACGAGGTGTCGCCGCGCAGCTCATCGCCGCCGCGAATGTCCCATTGGGTGGGAATGCACAGACGGAAGATCAGCTTGTCGATTTCAGCCCAGGTCTCGGCAATCCACATCACCGCCGCCGAGGCGTAATCGCGAAAGCGCCCGGGCAGGAGCAGTTTGAGCAGTGCGAATACCATCAAGGGCCCGAACAGGACCAGGGTGTTGAGCAATAGCAGCAAGGTAACGAAACAGCCGGTGAGCAGGCGGCGCATAGATAACTCTTGAAGGCGTTTGGGCGCGCCATGATAAGCAGCTTCGGGTGACAGGCCAAATCACCGATGACGAATGTTTCACCTTTTGACCGTTAACCTCCTCGTACCGATCGTTCCCACGCTCCGCGTGGGAATGCAGCCCGGGACGCTCCGCGTCCCCAAAGCGTGACGCAGAGCGTCACATGAGGCATTCCCACGCGGAGCGTGGGAACGATCGTCCAGACAACGGTTCTAAAATCCCGCTGCCCACTCTCCAAGGAAGCCCCTTACGTGAAATCTCTCCTTGCACTGCTTGCCCTCGTAACCCTGCCGGTTCTGGCCGCTGAGCCGACCCTTTACGGGCGTTACGAATACATCGCGCTGCCGGAAATCGGCGGTGAAGTCCTCAAGGCCAAAATGGACACCGGCGCCCTGACCGCATCGCTGTCGGCCAAAGACATCGAAACCTTCACCCGCGACGGCGACGAGTGGGTGCGCTTTCGCCTCGCCACCAAAGGCGCGAGCAACAAGGTCTATGAACACAAGGTCGCGCGTATCAGCAAGATCAAGAACCGTGCCGATGAAGAAGATGAAGACAAGGCCGTGAGCGAAGTGACCAAGCGTCCGGTGGTCGATCTGGAACTGTGCCTGGGCAACGTCAAGCGCACCGTCGAGGTCAACCTCACCGATCGCAGCAGCTTCAACTACCCGTTGCTGATCGGCGCCAAAGCCCTGCGCGAGTTTGGCGCGGCAGTGAACCCGGCGCGTCGCTTTACAGCCGACAAGCCCGACTGCTGATTGACGGCGAATCAGCCTTGGGGCACCGTTCGCCCACTTAACTAGCGGGCTCGGACGCCATGCCTCATATCCTGATTGTCGAAGACGAAGCGGCGATTGCCGATACCCTGATTTTCGCCTTGCAGGGCGAGGGCTTTACCACCACCTGGTTGAGCCTTGGCGCGGCGGCGCTCGAACATCAGCGCGCCACGCCGGCCGACCTGATCATTCTCGATATCGGCCTGCCGGACATCAGCGGCTTCGAGACCTGCAAGCAGTTGCGGCGTTTCAGCGAAGTGCCGGTGATTTTCCTCAGTGCCCGTGACGCTGAGATCGACCGTGTGGTGGGCCTGGAAATCGGCGCCGACGACTACGTGGTCAAGCCGTTCAGCCCTCGGGAAGTGGCGGCGCGGGTCCGGGCGATTCTCAAGCGCATGGCGCCACGACCGGTGGCGGAGGTGACGGGGGTGGCTTCAGCGCTGTTTCGCATCGACGGCGAACGGGTGCAGATCAGCTATCGCAACCAGCCGCTGAGCCTGACTCGCCATGAGTTTCGTTTGCTGCAATGCCTGCTGGAGCAACCTGAGCGAGTCTTCAGCCGCGAGCAATTGCTTGATGCGGTGGGCGTGGCCGCCGATGCCGGTTACGAGCGCAGCATCGACAGCCACATCAAGAGCGTGCGCGCCAAATTGCGCCTGGTGAAGGCCGACGCCGAGCCGATCCAGACTCATCGCGGTCTCGGTTACAGCTACAGCCCGGGGCACAGCTGATGTCACTGGGGATCCGGATTTTTCTGGTCTACGTGCTGTTCATCGGCCTGACCGGTTACTTCGTGCTCAACACCGTGATGGAAGAAATCCGCCCCGGTGTGCGCCAGTCCACCGAAGAAACCCTGGTGGACACCGCCAACCTGATGGCCGAGATCCTGCGTGACGACTTCAAGGCCGGCACCCTCAGCCAGAACCGCTGGCCCGAGTTGCTCAAGGCTTATGGCGAGCGGCAACCGAAGGCGAAAATCTGGGGCCTGTCGAAGAATCAGGTCAATCACCGCATTTACGTCACCGATGCCAAGGGCATTGTGGTGCTGGATTCCAGCGGGATTGCGGTGGGCCAGGACTACTCGCGCTGGAACGACGTCTACCTGACCCTGCGTGGCGAGTACGGCGCGCGTTCGACGCGTAGTAACCCGGATGATTCGAACTCGTCGGTGATGCACGTCGGGGCACCGATTCGCGACAACGGCCAGATCATCGGCGTGGTGACGGTGGCCAAACCCAACAGCTCACTGCAGCCTTACGTCGATCGCACCGAGCGGCGATTGTTGGCATATGGCGCCGGGTTGATCGGCCTCGGTTTGTTGTTCGGTGCACTGTTGTCCTGGTGGCTGAGCGCGGCGCTGCGGCGGTTGACGGCCTATGCCCAGGCCGTCAGTGAAGGCCGCCGGGTCGAGGTGCCGCATTACCGTGGCGGCGAACTGGAACAACTGGCCACGGCGCTGGAGCACATGCGTACCCAACTCGAGGGCAAAGCCTACGTCGAGCGTTATGTACACACCCTGACCCATGAATTGAAAAGCCCGCTGGCGGCGATTCGCGGCGCGGCGGAGCTGCTGCAAGGCGAAATGCCGCCGGCCCAGCAGCAGCGCTTCGTCAGTAACATCGACAGCGAAAGTGCGCGCATGCAGCAGTTGATCGAGCGACTGCTGAACCTGGCGCAGGTTGAACAACGCCAAGGGTTGGAGGAGCGGGTGGCGGTGCCATTGGCGGGCTTGGTGGAAGAACTGTTGAGCGCGCAGGCTGCGCGAATCGAAGGCAGGCAATTGCGTATGGAACGGCAAATTGCAGCGGATCTGAATCTGCTTGGCGAGCCGTTTCTGTTGCGCCAGGCGCTGGGCAATCTGCTGGAGAATGCCTTGGACTTCACCCCAGCTCATGGCGTGCTGCGATTTTGCGCCGAACGAGTCGCAGAGCAGATTGAGTTCAGGCTGTTCAACCAGACCGAAGCGATTCCCGACTATGCGTTGCCACGCTTGAGCGAGCGCTTCTACTCACTGCCGCGTCCGGACAGTGGGCGCAAGAGCACCGGGTTGGGGCTTAACTTCGTTGAGGAAGTGGTCAAGCTGCATGGCGGTGCGATGAGTATCGGTAATGTCGACGGCGGTGTTCAAGTGAGTTTGCGGCTGCCTTCAGGCCGCTGAAGATCGCAGCCTTCGGCAGCTCCTGCGCCGAGCGCAAATTCCACACACTCTCCACATACGCCCCACAAATCTCCCACATACCCAATCCAGACTTTCCCCATCCAAACAGGGAGAGTCCCATGAACCGAAGCCTGACCCTAAAACTCGGGGCAATTGCCCTGCTGATTCTGTTGCTGCTGATCCCGCTACTGATGATCAACGGCGTGATCCAGGAGCGCGAGCAACTGCGTGACGGTGTACTCGAAGACATCGCCCGCAGTTCCAGTTACAGCCAGCAATTGAGCGGCCCGCTGATGGTGGTGCCCTATCGCAAAACGGTGCGCACCTGGAAAACCAACGAAAAAACCAACCAGCGTTATCAGGATGTCGGCGAGGAGCGCGGGCGTTTGTATTTCTTGCCGGAGCGTTTCGAACTCGACGGCCAGGTCCAGACCGAGCTGCGCGCCCGGGGTATCTACGAGGCGCGACTGTTCCATGCCGACAACCGCATCAGCGGGCATTTTTCGGTCCCGGCACAACTGGGCATCAAGGAAGATTTCGCCGACTACCGCTTCGATCAACCGTTCCTCGCTGTCGGCATCAGCGACATTCGCGGCATCGAGAATGCGCTGAAACTCGAACTCAATGGCCAGAAGCTGGATTTTGTACCGGGTAGCCAGGTGGGCTGGCTGGGCGAGGGTGTGCACGTGACGCTGCCGGCGCTGGACACCCAACAGGCCACGGAGCTGGCATTCGGTTTCGACTTGCGTCTGCAAGGCACCGGCCAGTTGCAGATTCTGCCGGTGGGCAAGACCAGCAAGGTGTCACTGGCCGCCAATTGGCCTCATCCCAGCTTCATCGGCAATTACCTGCCGGCCCAGCGGGAAATCACCGATCAGGGCTTTACGGCCAATTGGCAGACGTCGTTTTTCTCCACCAACCTGCAAGAGGCGTTGAACAGTTGCGTGTCGGGTGGTCATTGTGAGGCGTTCAGCGGTCGCAGTTTCGGCGTGAGTTTCATCGACCCGGTGGACCAGTACCTGAAAAGCGACCGGGCAATCAAATACGCGTTGCTGTTCATCGTCCTGACCTTCGCCGGTTTCTTCCTCTTCGAAGTGCTGAAAAGCCTGGCGGTGCACCCGGTGCAGTACGCTTTGGTGGGTGTAGCGCTGGCGTTCTTCTACCTGTTGCTGCTGTCGCTGTCCGAACACATCGGCTTTGCCCTGGCGTATCTGTTGTCGGCGAGTGGCTGTGTGGCGTTGATCGGTTTTTATGTCTGCCATGTGCTGCGCAGCGTGCGTCACGGCTTGAGCTTTTCGGCGGGGTTGGCGGCGTTGTACGGGTTGCTTTACGGCTTGTTGAGCGCCGAGGATTACGCACTGTTGATGGGCTCGCTGCTTTTGTTCGGGCTGCTGGGTGTGTTCATGGTGCTGACCCGCAAGCTGGACTGGTACGGGATCGGGCAGAAAACCGCGAAGCCTTTGGACTTCGATATAGGTGCCATGGAATGAGCCGGTGGTTGGGGTTGCGCGAGGATCAGCGAGTGGGTGAGGTGTTGGCGACGCGGATTGCCGGGTTGTTTGCACAGAGATCAAAAGATCGCAGCCTGCGGCAGCTCCTACAGGAGCACGCGTTCGGCGCAGGAGCTGCCGAAGGCTGCGATCTTCTGAGGCCGGCATGGCCGATCAAAGATCAAACCTTGGGCATCGTCGCGATCATCGAAGGCCGCTGACTCACCTCGAAATACCACTCGGCCAACTTCGGATTTTCCGTGCGCCATTCCAGATCCGGATGGCGCAAATCCAGATAACCCAAGGCACAGGCAACACTGATCGCCGCTACATCGAAATGGCTGGTCAGCTCGGCAATCGCGTCGGCTTCCAGCAGTGCCAGGGCGCGACGAATCTTGTCGCGCTGACCGTCGAGCCATGCGTCCCAATGTTTTTCCGGCGAGCGCAGGGCCACTTCATAGCGAATCATCACGGCGGCATCCATGATCCCGTCTGCCAGAGAAGCCAGGGTCAAGCGCCGCCACCGCGCCGAGCCTTCACGAGGAATCAGCGGATTGCCGACGTGCTGGTGATCGAGGTAATCGAGGATCACCCGGCTGTCGTACAACACATTGCCGTCGGCCAGGCGCAGCGCCGGAATCTTGCCCAACGGGTTGTCTTCGTTGAGAGCCGGATCCGGGCTGACCGGCGTGAGCTGGCTGGCTTGCAGCGCCACGCGGTTCGTTTGACCGGTCTCGTGCAGCAGCACCATGACTTTGCGAACAAAGGGCGACGCGGGGTTGTGGAACAAGGTCATGCTGGGGGCGGACATGTCGGCATCTCGATCATGGACAGTGTCGGGAGCATAGCGCTTTAGTGTTCAAGTGTGGGAGTGAGCCTGTGTGGCGAGGGGGCTTGCCCCCGTTTGAGTGCGTAGCGCTCACAGTATCTTTGGTACATCAGAGACTTTGGGGCTGCTTCGCGGCCCAACGGGGGCAAGCCCCCTCGCCACACAAGCCCGCCCCCCACAGGTTTTGCGCCGTTCAGTGACGTTGCAGCAACCCGCGCAAGGCGAGGACGGCAGGGATTCCCAGCCCCAGCCAGCTCAATCCATCCCACACGCCATCGCCCAACAACGCGGCAAACAGCCCGGCGACGCTGAGCAAGGCGATGACCGTGGGTGTGGCGAAGACTTTCCAGAAGCTCGACTGCCTCGGCCTCATGCTGCGCTCTCCGCTTTTTCGAGCACAGATCGGGCGGTCTTGCGCCGCACCACCCACAGATACACCCCGCTGCCGAGCACGATGATGGTCAGCACATCAAGGATCGCCCAGAGGATTTTCATCGGCATGCCGCCGTAGTCACCGAAGTGCAGCGGCTGCGACATGCCCATGGCGTCCATGTACCACGGCCGCTCGGCCACCGCCGTGACTTGCAGGGTGCTGGCGTCGATCAACACTGGCGTCAGCAAGTGCGAGGTCAGGTGGGTACTGCCTTTCATGAACACGGCGTAATGGTGTTCGCTGGAAAACCGGGTGCCGGGGAAGGCGATGAAGTCCGGTTGCATGCCTGGCGCGACGTCTTTGGCGATGCCGAGCAAACGGCTCGCGGGCGCCAATTGCGTCAGCGCCGGCGCATCGCGATAGGGCGCGATCATCGCGCTCAGGCTGTCGTTGCGCCATGCGGCGATCAGCAAGTCGGCGCAGGCGCTGATCACGCCTGTAACGCCGACCACCAGCGCCCAGGTCAGGGTCACCACGCCGATCAGGTTGTGCAGGTCGAGCCAGCGCAGACGGGTGGATTTGTCGTGGCGCACGGTGGCGAACTTCAAACGCCGCATGAACGGCAGGTACAACACCGTGCCGGAGACGATCGCCAACACAAACAGGATGCCCATGAACGCCAGCAGCAACTTGCCCGGCAGGCCGGCAAACATGTCCACGTGCAGGCGCAGCATGACCATCATCAGCCCGCCGTTGGCCGACGGCATCTCCAGCGCTTCGCCGGTACGAGCATCGAGCATGAAGGTGTGGGACGAGTTGGGCTCGGTGCCGGCGGTGGCCGCCATGATTGCGATCACGCCGTTGGGGTCTTCGTCGTCGTAGCCGAAGTATTGCATGACCTCGCCGGGGCGATGTTTTTCAGCGGCTTGCACCAACTGCTGCAAATCCAGCTGCGGGGTATCGGCCGGCATTGCTTTCAACTCGGCGGCATCGCCCAGCAGGTGGTCGATCTCGTGATGAAAGATCAATGGCAGGCCGGTGAGGGCCAGCATCAGCAGGAAGACCGTGCAGATCAGGCTGGTCCAGGTGTGAACGAATGACCAGCTGCGGATGGTTTTACTCTTCATTTCATTGCCTTCAGAAAGACCAAAGCCGTCCTCGAAGGACGGCCTGGTCGTGGCGCGTGTCAGTTCAGGCGATTACCACTTGTACGTAGCGCTGGCGACGACGCTGCGTTGGTCGCCGTAGTAGCAGTAGAAGCTGTCGCAAGTGGAGATGTAGTCCTTGTCGAACAGGTTGGTGGCATTCAGTGCCAGCGACGCACCTTTGAGGCTGTTATCCAGACGGCCCAGGTCGTAATGGACCGCCGCGTCGAACACCGTGTAGGCGTCAGCCTTGCCCAGCCAGGTGTTGCCCTGGTCGCCATAGGTATTGCCGGTGTAGCGTGCACCGGCACCGATGCCGAAACCATCCAGCACACCGTTGTGCCAGGTGTAATCGGCCCACAGCGACGCTTGCTGGTTCGGCATCAGTTGCAGGCGATTGCCCTTGAAGTCACCCTTTTGCACTTCGGACTTGGCCAGGGTGTAGGCGGCGATGACTTTCAGGTTGTCGGTGACGTCGGAAACGGCTTCCAGCTCCAGGCCTTTGACCTTCACTTCGCCGGTCTGGCTGGTAATCGAGACGTTGTCCGAGTTGGTCGTGGTGACGGAGACGTTTTTCTGCGTCAGGTCATAGACCGCAGCCGTCAGCAGGGTATTGCTGCCCGGCGGTTGGTACTTGATGCCCAGTTCCCACTGTTTGCCTTCAGTCGGCTTGAACGACTCGGTCGGCGATGCGATGGCTTTACTGGTCGGCTGGAACGACTCGGCGTAGGACAGGTAGGGCACGAAGCCTGAGTCGAACACATAACTGATCGCCGCGTTGCCGCTGAATTTCTTGTCCCGTTCGGTGTTGGTGGCATCACCCTTATTGAAGAATCTGGTGCCCGTGTGGACCCAATCCTCGCGACCACCGAGGGTCAGACGCCATTGGTCGAGGGCCATTTGGTCCTGGACGTACAAGCCGGTCTGGTAGGTCTTCTGGTCGTAGTCATAGAACGCCGTCGAGCGTGCCGGGCGAACGATTGGCTGGCCATAGATCGGGTTGTTGACGTTGGTGGTCAGGCCGTCGCCGAAAATCGAGGTGTAGTTGCTGTTGGTACGCTGGTGATCAAGACCGATCAACAGAGTGTGGCGAATGTCGCCGGTTGCAAAGTCACCCTGGAAGTTGTTGTCCACGGCGAACTGGCTGATGTCCTCGTCGACACTGGTGCTCGAACGACCCACGTTGCCCTGGGCATCGACCTGGGTGAACGGGTAGGCGCCCGGCGTGAGGGCCTGGAAGGACAGGTCCGTCTTGGTGTAACGCAGGTTCTGCTTGAACTGCCAGACATCATTCAAACGGTGTTCAAAGGCATAGCCCAGTGCGTAGTAGGTGCGGTCGTAGTATTCCCAGTCCGGGTCTCCAAGGTTTTTGTGATGGGATATATCGCCGAGCGGCGAACGGATCTTCGTGCCTTGCACCGGCAGGAACTGGCTGGTGATGCCTGTGTCGTCGCGGGTAAATTGCGTCAGCAGCGTGAACCTGGTGTCAGGGTCGATGTTCCAGGTCAGGCTCGGTGCAATGTTGTAGCGTTTGTTGTCGATGTGATCGACCCGTGTGCCGCTGTCGCGCAATACACCGCTCAGGCCATAGAGAAAGCGGCCTTCGTCATCGATCTTGCCGGTGCTGGCGAAGCTGATTTGACGATGGTTGTCGCTGCCGTATTGCAGCTGGATTTCATGGCTCGACTCGGCGCTGGGACGGCGGCTGACCATGTCCAGCAGGCCGCCCGGCGGGGTCTGGCCGTAAACCGAAGAGGCCGGGCCGCGCAGCAGGGCCAGGCGATCAAGGTTCCAGGTTTCCTGTTTCGGGTTGGCGTAAACGCCTCTCGGCAGGGGCAGGCCATCCAGAAACTGGGTCGGCTCGAAACCGCGTACCCGCAGCCAGTCGTCTCGAGTATCACTGCCGAAGCTGCTGGCGACGATGCCAGGCATATAGCGCACGGCGTCATCGAGGTTTTGCACGCCGCGATCTTCCATTTGCTGGCGGGTGGCAACGGAAATCGAACGCGGCGCTTCGACCAGCGCGGTATCGGTCTTGGTGCCAGCGGCGGTGCGCGTGGCAACGTAACCTTCGACCGGGCTCCAGGCCGTTTCAGCATTTTCCACACCTATGACGGCGGTTTCCGGCAAGGCCATCACGCCTTCGGGCACGGCCACCAGGCTGTAGGTGCCGGCGCTACTTTGTTCCAACTGCAGGCCGGTGCCGCGCAAGGCTTCACGCAGGGCGCCAGTGGCGTCGAACTGGCCCTTCACCGGCGCCGAAGTCTTGCCCGCTGCCAGCGACGGATTCAGCGACAGTGCCAGGCCGGCCTGGCTGGCGATCTGGTTCAGGGTGCAGGCCAATGGCGCAGCCGGCAGGTTGTAGGCGCGAACGCTGGACGCCTGTTCGGCCGCTATCAGCTGACTGCTGGCCAGGGGGGCACAAAGGGCAATGGCGAGCGCCAGCAAATGGGGGCGCAACACGGTGTCTAGCGAACGGGACATACAGCGGCTCCTGAATGGAAATATTTCTCAATTGCCTAGGTGCCGGACGAGAATCAAAAAGTGATAGGGCAGGATGAAAATAATTTCGATTCAGTCATCTGAGCCAATCGTTCCCATGCTCTGCGTGGGAATGCCTCTAAGGACGCTCTGCGTCTGCTCTTGAATGTGACGCAGAGCGTCACGGGCTGCATTCCCACGCAGGAGCGTGGGAACGATCATTTAGCGGGCTTGATTCAGGGCTTGGTCTCGGCCTTAGCGACCGTCACCCACCAAGGCGTGTGCCGTTCGATCTGCACCGGCAGGGTCGGCAGCAGGGCGCTCAGTGCCAGGTCGGTGTTGTGTAGCGGAAAGCTGCCGGTGATGCGCAGGTCGGCGACTTCTGGTGTGACGCCAAGATGTCCGCGACGATAGCGGCCGAGTTCCTGGACCAGATCCTCCAGTCGCGTGTTGTCCACCACCAGCATGCCGCGGGTCCAGGCATCGGCGCCGAGGTTGAGCGCGATGATGGGGTCCAGGCCATTGCTGCGCATCAGCACTTGCTGACCTTCGCGCAGGATCTGTTCCTCGGAGCTCGATTCGGGATGGGCTGCCACCGCGGATTGCAACACACTCAGGCGCGTGCCTTGGTCTTCACGCTTGACCAGGAACCGCGTGCCCAGTGCGCGCAGGCTGCCTTCGCGGGTTTCGACGATGAATGGCCGGGCATCGCCATGGCCGGTTTCGACAAGGATTTCCCCTTCTTGAAGGACGATCCGCCGCTGCTTATCGTCGAAGCGCACATCCACCGCGCTGTGGGTGTTGAGGTTGATCAGCGTGCCGTCGGTCAGGCGCAGGGTGCGCTGCTCGCCGGTGGCGGTGCGCTGGTCGGCCAACCAATAGTCGATGGGCAGATAACGCTCACCGGCGAACAGCGCCAGGCCGATCACCGCGACGATGCCGGCCAGGCCGCTGCCCAACTTGCGCACCCGCCGCCGAATGACTTCACGCGATTGCAGCAAGGCGGTGCGGGCCGGGCCGTTGGCGACGCTGAAACGCTGGTCGAGCATGCCCAACTGACGCCAGGCCCGAGCATGTTCTTCGTGGGCCGCATGCCATTTGGCGAATTCTTCGCGCTCCACTGCATTGCCGGAGTCCAGCGACAGTTGCCAAGCAATCGCGGCATCCAGCACCTGCGCCGACACCGGCTTGGAACTGACCGGGCTCATACCGGCTCACCGTACAAGGCGATGTAGCACTGGCGAATGCCTTGGGCCAGGTACTGACGAACACGCGGCACTGACACACCCAGACGCTTGGCAATGTCTGCATGGCCGAGGCCGTCGAGCCGGTTATACAGAAACGCCGCCCGGGCCTTGCTCGAGAGTTTGCCCAGCAAGCGGTCGATGGCTTTGAGGTCTTCGAGGATCAGTTGCTGCTCTTCCACCGACGGTTGTTCGCTTTCGGGGATCAGCATCAACTCGGTGAGGTAGGCCTGTTCCAGCGCGGCGCGGCGGAAGTAGTCGAACAGCAGGCCCTTGGCGATCGCCACCAGAAACGCCCGGGGTTCGCGAGGTTCTTTCAGTTCGTTGCGACCCAGCAAGCGCACGAAGGTGTCCTGGCTCAGGTCTTCGGCCCGTTGTGGGCAGGCCACGTTGCGCCGCAGCCAGGCCAATAGCCAACCGCGATGGTCGCGATACAACGCACCAACGAGCTCACTCTGGGGGCTTTGGACTGACGACACGCAACATCACCGATGGGGGAGTGTTAAGTAACGAGAATTGTTCGCGATTGTGGCAGAGGCGGGGGAGGTAAGCAATTGGCGCTGGTCGGGTGATCTGGGCTGGTGCGGTTTGGCGTCGAGCACAAACCTGTGGCGAGGGAGCTTGCTCCCGCTCGGCTGCGAAGCAGTCGCAAAATCAGCGAATGCAGTGTGTCTGAGGAATATGTGGTGATTGGTTTTAGGGGCGCTGCGCACCCCAGCGGGAGCAAGCTCCCTCGCCACAGAGATGTGTGAAACCTAGAAAGAAGGCGCTTGCCGTCGCCGTCTCCACTGACTCAACCGCTGTTGCAGGTTCAACGGGCTATGGATCTGCTGCTGTCGCGCCCGGCTGAACAAAATCAGCATTAGCTCCGCCGTCGCCAAGGCATCGGCACTGGCGTTATGCCGTTCGAAGACCTCCAGCTTGAACCAGTCGATCCACTCGTCCAGCCCGGCCTCGCGAAAGTGTGCCTGGGGGCAAAGCAGCGGGGCGATGTCTGCCACATCCAGAAACGGATGCTGCAGCTTGTAACCCAGATGTTCTTTCAGCGCCCGCCCGAGCATGTGCTGGTCGAACGGCGCATGAAAGGCCAGCACCGGACTGTCGCCAACGAACTCCATGAACTCGAGCAAGGCTTGCGCCGGGTCGCTGCCGGCGGCAATGGCGCTCGGCCCCAGCCCATGAATCAACACGCTGGGGCCGAGTTTGAGTTCGGTGCATTGCAGCGTGCGCTCGAACTGCTGGCTGAAGTCGATCGCCCCATCCTCGATCACCACGGCTCCGATGGACAGCAGCCGATCCTTGTTCAGATTCAGCCCGGTGGTTTCCAGGTCGAGCACTACCCAGCGTTGCTCGCGCAGGCTGCAGTCGCTCAGCTCGGCCACGGTCGGCAAGCGCTCCAGACGGTGTTGCAGTTCGCCGGGCAAAACGGGACTGGCCGGGCGCAGCCATGAAAACAGACTCATAACTGATACCGCAGGGTCAGGCTGCTTTGCAGGCGTTGGGCCTGGCGCAGAGATTCACGCAGGATGCGTCGGTCCAGATGATTGAGGCTGTCGGGATCGACCCGGTTGGAGTAGGGCAAGTTCTCCCGGGTCTGTAGCTGATGTTGCTGCATGCGGGTTTGCTGGATGAAGTGGTACGCCTCTTCATAGGCCGCGCCGTCCAGCTGATCGATGACCTCTTTTTCCACCAATTGGCGAAAGCGCTCCAGGGTGTTGTTGGCGTCTATGCCGTGGGCCAGGGCCAGCACTCGCGCGCCGTCGACGAATGGCGTCAGGCCCTGGAGTTTCAGGTCGAGGGTGGCTTTCTCGCCATTCTTGCGGGCCAGGACGAATTCGCGGAAACGCCCTACGGGCGGACGGTTGCGCAGGGCGTTCTCGGCCATCATGCGCTGGAACAACCGGTTGTCGCCGACCTGATCGAGAATGCCCCGGCGCAGTTGCTCGCAGCCCCGCTCATCGCCCCAGACCACGCGCAGATCGAAATAGATACTCGACCCCAGCAGGTTTTCCGGTGTCGCCTCACGGATAAACGCCGCAAAGCGTCGTGCCCATTCGACCCGGGACAAACACAGTTCGGGGTTGCCGGCCATGATGTTGCCCTTGCACAAGGTAAAGCCGCACAGCGCCAGGCTCTGATTGATCTGCTGGGCGATGGGCAGCAACTTGCCGCGTATCTCGGCGGCATGGGCCGCATCGCGAGCTTCGAACAGAATGCCGTTGTCCTGATCGGTATGCAGCGTCTGCTCGCGGCGGCCTTCGCTGCCAAAACACAGCCAACTGAACGGTACGCCGGGGTCTCCTTTCTCCGCCAGGGCCAGTTCGATCACCCGGCACACGGTGTGGTCGTTGAGCAGGGTGATGATATGGGTGATCTGCGTCGAGGACGCGCCGTGGGCCAGCATCCGCTCGACCAATTGGCCGATTTCGCCGCGGATCGCCACCAGGTTTTCCACCCGCTGGGCACTGCGAATGGTCCGCGCCAGGTGCACCAGATCGACCCTTTGCAGGGAAAACAGATCGCGCTCCGAAACCACGCCGCACAGGCGCTGATCCTTGACCAGGCAGACGTGGGCGATGTGTCGCTCGGTCATGGCGATCGCTGCGTCGAAGGCGCTGTGGTCCGGCGACAGGAAAAACGGCGCCCGGGTCATGTGCCGCTCGATGGATTCATTGAAATCGCTGGTGCCGTTGGCCACCACATGCCGCAGGTCGCGCAAGGTGAAAATGCCCAGCGGCGCCTTTTGCTCATCGACCACCACAATGCTGCCGACTTGCTGATCGTGCATCAGCGTCACTGCTTCACGCAGGGGCGTGATCGGGCTGCAGGTTACCGGGTGACGCATGGCCAATTCGCCCAACCGGGTATTGAGCGAGTACTGGGTGCCGAGGGTCTCCACAGCTTTTTGCTGGACTTGCTGGTTGACCTGGTCCAGCAAACTGCTGACACCGCGTAGGGCAAAGTCGCGGAACGGGTTGGACAGTGCGAACAGTTTGATGAACGCGAGCTTATTCAGCTGTAGGCAAAAGGTATCTTCGGCCGCCAGATGTTCGGTGCGCGTCGCACGTTCGCCCAGCAAGGCGGCAAGGGGAAAACACTCGCCGGTGGTGATTTCGAAGGTGGTTTCGGTGCCACCCTTGGCCGTATGCGGGCGTTCCCCCACGACCCGGCCCTGTTTGACGATGTAGAAATGCTCGATCGGGCCATCGGCGGGTTTGATGATGCTCTCGCCGGGGGCATAAAAACGCAGCTGACATTGTTCGACCAGATACGCCAGGTGGGCGTTTTCCATCTGATTGAAGGGTGGGAAGCGCTGCAGGAATTGCAAAGTGCCCTGGATGTTCTGCAACACCGCGGTTTTCCCTGCCTGGGTGAAGGCGTCCGCTTTACTCATAACCATTACCGCAGTCTTTTTCGAATTGTTGTGTCGGATTGTTCCGGCCATGGTCGACCCCTGCGGGGAGGGTGCCCATTGGACGTAAGTCTAGGTAGGCAGTGCAGTGGCCTGAATATGGGAAATGTCTGACACAACTGTGGGAAAAACCTCCTACATTGTCTATTGGAATAACTTTCGACGAAGTGCACATTGAAGCTCTGCTGAGCGATGTCTGACCTCTGTGTCAGGGATCGAACCGAAAACGTTGAGAACACCATGTCCGACCACGATATTTTGAGTGATGCCGAGCGCGAAGCGCTCAGCGCCGTCATGCTGGAACCAGACTTGCCGCCGCAGCGGGTGCTGGTCGTCGATGACGATAAGGATGCCAGGGAGCTGCTGTCGGAAATTCTGGGCCTGGATGGCATTCACTGCATGACGGCGGCCAGCGGCGAAACAGCGCTCAAAATGCTGGCGGAGAAGCCGTCGATCGGTCTGGTGATTACCGATCTGCGGATGGGGCATGTCGATGGCCTGGAACTGATCCGTCAGGTGCGGGAGTCGGCGCGTGCGGCGTTGCCGATCATCATTGTTTCCGGTGATGCCGATGTGAAGGATGCGATCGAAGCCATGCACTTGCACGTCGTGGACTTTCTGCTCAAGCCCATCGATAGCGAAAAATTGCTTGAGTTGGTCAAGCATGAGTTGGGGATGGATGTGTAGCGCGGACTTCCAGGTTGGCAGCTTTTGTGGCGAGGGAGCTTGCTCCCGCTGGGTTGCGAAGCAGCCCCAAAACCAGCGCTCTCGATGTACCTGATACACCGCATACATAGCGTTTACGACTGCTGCGCAGTCGAGCGGGAGCAAGCTCCCTCGCCACAGGATTCGCGGTGTAAAAAAAGCCCTGATCTCTCGATCAGGGCTTTTTCACGTCCAGCGTCAGCGTTTACTCAAAGGCCATTGGCAGCCTTGAACTCGCGACGACGACGGTGCAGAACCGGCTCGGTGTAGCCGTTTGGCTGTTTGGTGCCTTCGACCACCAGCTCGACCGCCGCCTGGAAGGCGATGTTGCTGTCGAAGTCCGGTGCCAGCGGGCGGTACAGCGGGTCGTTGGCGTTCTGACGGTCAACCACCGGCGCCATGCGCTTGAGGCTTTCCATCACTTGCGCTTCGGTAACGATGCCGTGGCGCAGCCAGTTGGCGATGTGCTGGCTCGAAATACGCAGCGTCGCACGGTCTTCCATCAGGCCGACGTCGTTGATGTCCGGAACTTTCGAGCAACCTACGCCCTGGTCGATCCAGCGCACCACGTAACCGAGAATGCCCTGGGCGTTGTTGTCCAGTTCGTTCTTGATCTGTTCCGCAGTCCAGCTCGGATTCACAGCCAGCGGGATAGTCAGGATGTCGTCCACCGAAGCACGCGCACGTTTGGCCAGTTCGGCCTGACGGGCGAACACGTCAACCTTGTGGTAGTGCAACGCGTGCAGCGCCGCAGCGGTCGGCGATGGAACCCAGGCGGTGTTGGCGCCGGCCATCGGGTGCGCGATTTTCTGTTCCAGCATCGCCGCCATCAGGTCGGGCATGGCCCACATGCCTTTACCGATCTGGGCGCGACCTTGCAGGCCGGTGCTCAAGCCAATGTCGACGTTCCAGTTCTCGTAGGCGCCGATCCACTTCTCGGCCTTCATGTCGGCCTTGCGCACCATCGGGCCGGCTTCCATGGAGGTGTGGATTTCATCGCCCGTGCGGTCGAGGAAACCGGTGTTGATGAACACTACGCGCTCGCTGGCAGCCTTGATGCAGGCCTTGAGGTTGACCGTGGTACGGCGCTCCTCGTCCATGATCCCGACTTTGAGGGTGTTGCGCGGCAGGCCGAGGACGTCTTCGATGCGACCGAACAGCTCGTTGGTTAACGCGGCTTCTTCAGGGCCGTGCATCTTCGGCTTCACGATGTAGACCGAGCCGGTGCGGCTGTTCTTGCGTGAGCTGTTGCCGTTGAGGCTGTGGAGCGCCGCGAGGCAAGTCACCAGACCGTCGAGAATGCCTTCCGGCACTTCGTTACCGTCTTTGTCGAGGATCGCGTCGATGGTCATCAGGTGACCGACGTTACGCACGAACAACAGCGAGCGACCGTGCAGGCTCAGTTCGCTGCCATCGAGAGCGGTGTAGGTGCGGTCGGCGTTCATGGTGCGGGTAAAGGTCTGACCGCCCTTGGAGACTTCTTCCGACAGGTCGCCCTTCATCAGGCCGAGCCAGTTGCGGTAGATCACCACTTTGTCATCGGCATCGACTGCGGCGACCGAGTCTTCGCAGTCCATGATGGTGGTCAGCGCGGCTTCCATCAGGATGTCTTTGACACCGGCTGCGTCGGTCTGGCCGACCGGGGTGCTGGCGTCGATCTGGATTTCAAAGTGCAGGCCGTTGTTTTTCAGCAGGATCGCGGTCGGAGCCGCCGCATCGCCGTGGAAACCGATCAGTTGAGCATCGTTGCGCAGGCCAGTGTTGCTGCCGCCCTTGAGGGCAACGACCAGTTTGCCGTCAACGATTTTGTAGCCGGTGGAGTCGACGTGGGAGCCGGCAGCCAGTGGCGCGGCTTCGTCGAGGAAGGCGCGGGCGAAGGCAATGACCTTGTCGCCACGCACCTTGTTGTAGCCTTTGCCCTTTTCCGCGCCATCCGCTTCGCTGATGGCGTCGGTGCCGTAGAGCGCGTCATACAGCGAACCCCAGCGGGCGTTCGAGGCGTTGAGCGCGAAGCGCGCGTTCATTACCGGCACCACCAACTGTGGGCCGGCCATGCGGGCGATTTCGTCATCGACGTTTTGTGTCGTTGCCTGGAAATCGGCCGCTTCTGGCAGCAGATAACCGATGTCTTGCAGGAAGGCTTTATAAGCCACGGCGTCGTGTGCTTGACCGGCACGGGATTGGTGCCAGCCATCGATACGAGCCTGGAAATCATCGCGTTTGGCGAGTAGGGCTTTGTTCTTCGGCGCCAGGTCATGGATGACCTTGTCGGCACCGCCCCAGAACGTGTCGGCGGTGAGGCCGGTACCGGGAATGGCTTCGTTGTTCACGAAGTCGAACAGGACTTTGGCGACCTGCAGGCCACCGACTTGAACGTGTTCAGTCATTGCTTGCCTCACTCTGCTCAGCTATTTCGCTTTTCAGCTCTTCAATTTAACAATGAAGCCTCTGGCCATTTAAACCACAAACCCTTCTGCCAGTACATGCCATTGCTGGCGGCTGGGTTCGATCCGATCAACGGCATTGCGGCCTTGCTGACGGGGCTTTCAGGGTTGCGACGGCGCCTGTGGCAGACATCGATCCAACGTTATGTAGTGCGCGCTGCGGCATACTACATGATGAATTGCGGTTGTGAAAATTAGACTAATTACGTCGTTCTGCGACCCCATGACGCATTGCAGTCATGTCGGGGAACGAGATGTTCTCAAAAAACTATTGGATTGTTCCAGCTAAATATAAAAACTTGTACACATAATCTTCGATGCCCTGCTATAGGGCATTGCTTTTGTGGCGAGGAAGCTTGCTCCCGCTGGGGCGCGAAGCGGCCCCCTGCATTTATTCAGGCGGACCGCATTCGCTGTTTCTTGCGACTGCTTCGCAGCCGAACGGGAGCAAGCTCCCTCGCCACAAGAGCCAAAGCAGCACCGCACCGAATCCAGCGCCTTGCCTATACTTGCCTTTCCATAACAAAAGTCATGACTAGAGGGCTGCGCCATGGACCATCTCGTACTCACGGTATTCGCCCCGGACAAGCCCGGGCAGGTCGAGCGCATTGCCCAATGCATCGCCGAGCACGGCGGCAACTGGCTGGAGAGCCGCATGTCGCGCATGGCCGGGCAGTTCGCCGGGATTCTTCGGGTGGGCGTGCCCGCCGAAGCCTACGATGAACTGGTAGACGCCCTGCAGGGACTGTCGACCCAGGGCATCCGCGTGATGATCGCCGAAAGCAGCATCGAACAATCCTGTACCTGGAAGCCGATTGCCATGGAACTGGTGGGCAATGATCGTCCGGGCATTGTGCGAGACATTACGCGTCTGCTGAGTGAGCAAGGGGTGAGCCTGGAGCGGCTGGTGACCGAAGTGCGTCCGGCGCCGATGAGCAGCGAGCCGTTGTTCCATGCCGAAGCAATTCTCGCGGTGCCCCTGACGTTGTCTTTGGAGGTGCTGCAATCGCGCCTGGAAACCCTGGCGGACGATCTGATGGTCGAATTGGTGCTGCGCAGCGAACCTTGAACAGGTTATCCAAGTTATACGTGCACCTGCCTGTGGATAACCTGTAGAGACACCCCGCCAGCCCACGTCGGCCGGGGCTCTTCAGGATCTGATCAAAAAACCAGCAGTTTCAGTGACTTGCGCACAAACGCCGGGGATCACGCTGTGGATAACCTTGGGAAGGATGGCTGCAGGCCGCGAGAGACGTGGCCTGTATAGGTTTGTACATTTTCTGATCAGCTGCGGCGGCGCAGACTTATCCACGCGTCGATGCTGTAAACCGCCAGACCTGCCCAGATAAAGATGAACGCCACCAGCGTGCTGGATGACAAGTGCTCGCCAAACAGCAGAACGGCTTGCAGCAACACCAGCGTCGGCGCCAGGTACTGGAGAAATCCGAGGGTGGTGTAGGGCAAGTGCCGTGCCGCGGCGTTGAAACACACCAGTGGCACCAACGTCACCGGACCGGCGGCTACCAGCCACCAGGCTTCGGAGCTGGTCCAGAATGCGGCTTGCGCGCTGGTCGCCGTCGGGTTGAACAGCAGCCAGGCGACAGCAATCGGCACCAGCATCCAGGTTTCCACCACCAGCCCCGGCAGCGCCTTGACCGGCGCCTGTTTGCGGATCAGGCCGTAGAAGCCGAAGGTCAATGCCAGCACCAGCGACACCCACGGCAGACTGCCGACTTGCCACACTTGCTGCGCGACACCGACCGCCGCCAGCCCCACCGCAATCCACTGCATACGCCTTAGCCGTTCGCCGAGGATCAGCATCCCCAACAACACGTTTACCAACGGATTGATGTAGTAACCGAGGCTGGCTTCAAGCATGCGTCCATTGTTCACCGACCAGACGTAAGTCAGCCAGTTGGCCGCGATCAGCGTGCCGCTCAGGGCCAGGATCGCCAGCCGCCGTGGATTCTCACGCAGCTCGCGCCACCAGCCGGGGTGCTTCCAGACGAGCAGCAGCAAGGCGCCGAACAACGCGGACCAAAGCACTCGGTGGATGATGATCTCCACGGCGGGCACGCTGGCGATGGCTTTGAAGTAGAGCGGGAACAATCCCCAGATGATGTAGGCACTCAGGCCCAGAATGTACCCGCGACGCGGGTTGGCGGCTTGCATGAGAATCCTTGCTTAGGCAGCTAACAAAGAAGGGATTGTAAGGAGGTTGTATAGATGTGTCGTGCCCGAATGCAAAAGATCGCGGCGCCCCAAGGCGCGTAGGAGCTGCCGAAGGCTGCGATCTTTGATCTTTTGATCTCGAAATCCTGAAATTAAAAAAGCTTCAACGGCTCTTCATTCAGCGCAGCCAATTGCTCACGCAACGCCAACACTTGATCGCCCCAATAGCGCTCGGTGCCGAACCACGGAAAGCTGCGGGGGAAGGCCGGGTCGTCCCAGCGGCGGGCGAGCCAGGCGCTGTAATGCATCAACCGCAAGGCGCGCAGCGGTTCGATCAGCGCCAGTTCCCGCGGATCGAAGTCGTGGAATTCGCTGTAGCCATCCATTAATTCCGACAACTGCCCCAGACATTCCTGACGGTCACCCGCCAGCATCATCCAGATATCCTGAACCGCCGGGCCCATGCGGCAGTCGTCGAGGTCGACGATGTGGAACATCTCGTCGCGGCACATCATGTTGCCGGGGTGGCAATCGCCATGCATGCGGATGTTCTGGTGTGGCGTGGCCTGGTAGACCTCTTCCACGCGCTTGAGCAGGTCGCGGGCCACGGATTCGTAGGCGGGCAGCAGGCTGCGCGGGATGAAATTGCCTTCGAGCAAGGTGGTCAGCGAGTCATGACCAAAATTCTTCACCCCTAGCGCTTCACGATGCTCGAACGGTTTTGTAGCACCGACCGCATGCAGGCGACCCAGCAGTTGGCCCAGGCGATACAGTTGATCAAGGTTGCCCGGCTCCGGAGCGCGGCCGCCACGGCGAGGGAACAGGGTGAAACGGAAACCGTTGTGTTCGTGCAGGCTTTCATCGTTGTGGATCATCGGTGCGACCACCGGTATATCGCACTCGGCGAGCTCGAAGGTGAAACGGTGTTCTTCGAGAATCGCTTCGTTGGTCCAGCGCTGCGGACGGTAAAACTTGGCGATCAGCGGCTCGGAGTCTTCGATGCCAACCTGATAGACACGGTTCTCGTAGCTGTTGAGCGCCAGAATGCGCGCGTCGCTGAGAAAGCCGATGCTTTCGACGGCATCGAGCACGAGGTCTGGGGTGAGGGTTTCAAACGGGTGGGCCATGCTGACTCCTGCGCGCGGCAGGCTGCCGCGTCCGGCCAAGCATGGTAGCGCAGACGGGGCCTCTTTAGGGGGTGGGCTTGAGGTAAGAGTTGTTTGGGCTGACGCTTTCGAGGGCAAGCCTCGCTCCTACAGTAGGCGCGAGGCTTGCCGCGAAGAGGCCCTGTCAGGCGCCGACGATCCCGCCATCCTCGCGGGTAATTGCCATCACCGAAGACCGCGGCTTGCCATTGGGCAGATGCTCAGGGAACGTCGACCCGCCGTTTTCCCCCGGATGCTGAATCCCGACAAACAAGGTCTTCTGATCCGGCGAGAAGCTGATCCCCGTCACCTCACAACCTATCGGCCCGACCATGAAGCGGCGGATCTCGCCAGTCACCGGGTCAGCACAGAGCATCTGGTTATTGCCCATGCCCGCGAAGTCACCCGCGTTGCTCGAGTCGCCGTCGGTCAGAATCCACAAGCGCCCGGCCTTGTCGAAGCCCAGGCCGTCCGGGCTGTTGAACATGTTCTGCGGGGTGATGTTCGACGAGCCGGCCTTCGGCGTGCCGGCGTGGACGCCCGGGTTGCCGGCGACCACAAACAAATCCCAGGCAAAGCTATTTGAACCGTGATCGTCGCGGTCGGTGCGCCAGCGCAGGATCTGCCCGTAGACGTTCTTCGCGCGCGGGTTCGGGCCGCCCACCGGTTGGCCTTCTTCGCCGCGTTTGGCGTTGTTGGTCAGGGTGCAATAAACCTGGCCGTCCTTGGGGCTGACGACGATCCATTCCGGGCGGTCCATGCGCGTGGCGGTTACCACACTGGCTGCGAGACGTGCATGAATCAGTACTTCGGCCTGATCGGCAAAGCCGCTGCTGGCGTCGATGCCGTTCTTGCCGTGGGTCAGTTCGATCCACTGACCCTGGCCTTTCGGATGATCGGCGTTGCCGTCGCCCGCATCGAAACGCGCCACGTACAAGGTGCCGTGATCCAGCAGGTCGCGGTTGGCTTTGGGGTTTTTGTGGTTGATCTTGTCGCGGCTGACGAATTTATAGATGAACTCGCCACGTTCGTCGTCGCCCATGTACACCACGGCGCGACCGTCGTTGGTTTCGGCCAGGGCAGCGTTTTCATGTTTGAAGCGGCCCAGCGCGGTGCGTTTGACCGGCGTCGATTGCGGATCGAACGGGTCGATTTCCACCACCCAGCCGTGGCGGTTGAGTTCGTTGGGATTTTTCGCCAGGTCGAAGCGTGGATCGTGTTGATGCCAGTTGATGTCTTTGCTGGTTGCCACTGCGCCGTAGCGTTTCTGCGCGGCGTCGAATTTTTGCTCGGCATTGCTGCTGCCGAAGCAGTCGGTGAAGTTCTCTTCGCAGGTCAGGTAAGTGCCCCACGGTGTTTTGCCGTTGGCGCAGTTCTGGAAGGTGCCGAGGACTTTCTTGCCGTGTTTGTCGGCACTGGTTTTCAGCAGGTCGTGACCCGCTGCGGGGCCGCTCAGTTTGATGGGCGCATTACCGTGAATGCGCCGGTTGTAGCGCGAGCCCTGGACGAACTGCCACTGGCCGTTCTTGCGCTGCACTTCAATCACCGACACGCCTTCGCAGGCCAGGGCCTTGCGCACGTCTTCGGCCGATTGCGGCATGCCGCCATGGGGGTAGAGGTAGCGGTAATTGGTGTATTCGTTGTTGATCGCCATCAGCGCCCGGTCTTTGTCGCCAGGGAATTCGAACAGGCTCATACCATCGTTGTTGTCGCCGAACTGGACTTCCTGAGCCTGGGCCGTGCCGTTACCGCTCGGGTCGAATGCCGGGCCATTTTTTTGCAGAGGCTGGCCCCAACTGATCAGTACCGAGGATTTGTAGCCCGGCGGCAGGGTGATGGTGTCGGTGGTGGCGGCGGCGATGCTGTCGAAGCCCAACAGCTTGCTGGAGCCGGCGCTGACGCTGGCGGCCAGCACGCTGCGACTCAGCAGGTTGCCACCGAGAAACATCGCCGCACCGCAGAGGGCGCCGGCGCTGATGAAGCCACGACGGCTGAGGCCGACCATTTTTTCGAGGTCGGTGGGTTGGTTGTCTTCTAATAGGCTCACATCAGGCTCCCTGCGGGTTTTTGCAGCCACCTTAATGGTGGTCGATGAAGCTTTTGTTGCAGCGCCTAC
The DNA here is from genome assembly GCF_058802085.1 of Pseudomonas sp. GW822-FHT02G04. NCBI lineage: Bacteria > Pseudomonadati > Pseudomonadota > Gammaproteobacteria > Pseudomonadales > Pseudomonadaceae > Pseudomonas > Pseudomonas sp. GW822-FHT02G04. The sequence continues at coordinate 91,258 of NZ_JBXANU010000008.1, read as the reverse complement.
AGGCTAAAGCGGTGTACCCAGCAGGATGTTCGACGGCGCGAACTGCACCTGCACCGCTTTACCGGCGGCAAGCCCGAGGTTTTTCAGGTGCAGCGGCTCGGCCAGGGCGCAAAGTGTCTGGCCATTGGGCAGGTTGATGCGCACTTCGCTGGGGCCGTCTTCGGCGTCGAGGATTTCTTCGATCGTGCCCTTCAGGCAATTGTTGCCGGATGTTGCGGCTTGATCGACGCTCAGCAGTTCCAGCCAACCGGCCTTGATCAGTGCGACCACTTCGGTGCCGGTTTCCAGTTCCAGGCGCAGGGTGCTGTCGTGAGTGATCTGCGCATCGATACGCAAGCCTTCGGCCAGTTCAAGACGGATCCGGTCGTTGCGCCCCTGTGCATCGATCGCCACGACCTTGCCGTGCAGTTGATTGCGCGCGCTGGTTCTGAGCATCAGTCGACCGAGCAGGTCCAGGTCGCTGGCTTCTTCAGCGGCTTCCAGTACCTGGGCCTGCAAGGCTTGCAGCTTTTGATACAGGCGCAACACGCGCTCGCCTTCGCTGGACAATTTGGCGCCACCGCCGCCCTTGCCACCAACGCTGCGCTCCACCAGTGGTTTCTGCGCGAGGTTGTTCAGCTCGTCGATGGCGTCCCACGCGGCCTTGTAACTCAGGCCGGCGCTTTTCGCGGCGCGGGTGATCGAGCCCTGTTCGGCGATGTGTTGCAGCAACGCGATGCGCTGCGGACGACGGACAATGTGCTGGGACAACAATGTAGGCAAGGACATGGCAAGGCGCTTTGGGCTGTGGCGATGGATGGGACGTTGGCGGCTTGGCGTGCGGGAGTCAAGTCAGGCCCCATCGCCAGGTTTTGGGGTACGGGCCAGGCAGTAGACGTCGATCCGCGTCGCGCCCGCCGCCATCAACAGGCGTGCCAGGGCCTGGGCAGTGGCGCCGGTGGTCAGTACATCGTCCACCAGTGCGAAGTGGCGACCTTTGACCGAAGTCTCGGGTGCCAGGGCGAAGGCGTGGCGCAGGTTCTTTTTACGTGCGTCGGCATTAAGGTCTTGTTGCGCGCTGGTGTCCTGAGTCCTCACCAACAGCGTTTCATCGCAAGGAATGTCGAGGCCGGCGCTGAGCCAGCGGGCGAGCATCGCCGCTTGGTTGAAACCCCGCTGGCGCAGCCGCTTGGGGGCCAGCGGTACCGGTATCAGCGCGTCGGGCCGATCCAGATCTTCATCGAAGCGATGTTGCAGGAACTGAGCAAGAAGTTCGGCGAGCAGGCGGCCAAACGGCCATTTTGCGCTGTGCTTGAAGCGGGTGATCAAACTGTCGACGGGAAAGCTGTAAGTCCAGGGAGCGGCGACTCGCTCGAAGGCTGGCGGTTGTTTCAGGCATTGGCCGCACGTCAGGCCCGTGGCGGGCAAGGGCAGGGCGCAGGTTTGGCATTGATCGCCCAGCCAGGGCAGCTCGGTTTCGCAGGCCATGCAGATCGGTAGGGTGTCGTCCGCGATCTCTGAGCAGAGCAAGCAGGATTGTTTGTTTTTTAACCAGATGTAAACCGGCCCTTCGTATCGTGGTTGACAGTGCATGAGTCTTCCTTAAATATGCCGAACATCCGTGTCGCGTCTGTGGGTATTCCAATCCCCAGCCGCTTGCCAAGCATAACCAAGGAATCGCCCATGAGCGCCAGCACCACTGCCACCCTGCGTCACGACTGGTCTTTGGCTGAAGTCAAAGCACTCTTCGTTCAGCCATTCAATGACCTGTTGTTCCAGGCGCAGACGGTGCACCGCGCGCATTTCGACGCCAATCGCGTCCAGGTTTCCACCCTGCTGTCGATCAAGACCGGCGCCTGCCCTGAAGATTGCAAATATTGTCCGCAGTCGGGCCACTACAACACTGGCCTGGAAAAAGAAAAACTGATGGAAGTGCAGAAGGTCCTCGAAGAGGCTGCTCGCGCCAAGGCCATCGGTTCGACCCGTTTCTGCATGGGCGCGGCGTGGAAACACCCGTCGGCCAAAGACATGCCTTACGTGCTGGAGATGGTCAAAGGCGTGAAGGCCATGGGCCTGGAAACCTGCATGACCCTCGGTCGTCTCGATCAGGACCAGACCGTCGCCCTGGCCGAAGCCGGCCTGGACTACTACAACCACAACCTCGACACCTCGCCTGAGTTCTACGGCAGCATCATCACCACCCGCACTTACAGCGAGCGCCTGCAAACCCTGGCCTACGTGCGTGATTCGGGGATGAAGATCTGCTCCGGCGGCATTCTCGGCATGGGCGAGTCCCTCGACGACCGCGCCAACCTGCTGATCCAGCTGGCCAACCTGCCGGAGCATCCAGAGTCGGTGCCGATCAACATGCTGGTGAAAGTCGCCGGCACGCCGCTGGAAAATGCCGACGACGTCGACCCGTTCGATTTCATCCGCATGCTCGCCGTTGCACGCATCCTGATGCCGAAATCCCACGTACGCCTGTCCGCCGGTCGCGAAGCGATGAACGAGCAGATGCAGGCCCTGGCGTTCTTTGCCGGCGCCAACTCGATTTTCTACGGCGAAAAACTGCTGACCACCGCCAACCCGCAGGCGGACAAGGACATGCAACTGTTCTCGCGTCTGGGCATCCTGCCGGAAGCCCGCGAAGAGCACGCCGACGAAGTGCATCAGGCCGCCATCGAACAGGCACTGGTGGAGCAGAAGAGCAGCGAGCAGTTCTATAACGCTGCTGTCTAATTCACGCGAAACCCTGTAGGAGCCGGCTTGCTGGCGATAGCATCACCACGGTCTGTCTGAATGACCGTGGTGATGCTATCGCCAGCAAGCCGGCTCCTACACTCTGATCTTCGAGGCCTGCATGTCTTTCGATCTCGCCGCACGCCTTGCTGCCCGTCGTGCCGAAAACCTTTATCGCCAACGCCCGCTGCTTGAAAGCCCTCAAGGCCCGGAAGTGGTGGTCGATGGTCAGCCGTTGCTGGCATTCTGTAACAACGATTACCTGGGCCTGGCCAATCACCCGCAAGTGATCGAAGCCTGGCGCGCCGGCGCGTCGCGTTGGGGCGTGGGCGGTGGAGCTTCGCATCTGGTGATCGGCCACAGCGGCCCGCATCACGCGCTGGAAGAAGCCCTTGCCGAATTCACCGGCCGCCCGCGCGCACTGCTGTTCACCACCGGCTACATGGCCAACCTCGGCGCGGTTACCGCATTGGTCGGGCAGGGTGATACGGTGCTGGAAGATCGTCTCAATCACGCGTCGTTGCTGGATGCCGGTTTGCTGTCCGGTGCGCGTTTCAATCGCTATCTGCATAACGACGCGGCCAGTCTGGCCAAACGCCTTGAGAAGGCCACCGGCAATACGCTGGTGGTCACCGACGGCGTGTTCAGCATGGACGGCGACATCGCCGACTTGCCGGCGCTGGCGCGGGAAGCCAAGGCCAAAGGTGCCTGGTTGATGGTCGATGACGCGCACGGTTTTGGCCCGCTGGGTGCCAACGGTGGCGGAATAGTCGAGCATTTCGGCCTGAGTCAGGACGATGTGCCGGTATTGGTCGGCACCCTCGGTAAAGCGTTCGGTACGGCCGGTGCTTTTGTGGCTGGCAGTGAAGAGTTGATCGAGAGCCTGATCCAGTTCGCTCGCCCTTACATCTACACCACCAGCCAACCGCCGGCGCTGGCTTGCGCGACGTTGAAAAGCCTGGAGTTGTTGCGCAGCGAACACTGGCGACGTGAGCATTTGCAGGCGCTGATTCGCCAGTTCCGCCAAGGCGCCGAGCAGATTGGCCTGGAATTGATGGACAGCTTCACGCCGATCCAGCCGATCATGATTGGCGACGCCGGGCGCGCGGTCCGGCTGTCTCAGATGCTGCGTGAGCGTGGCCTGATGGTGACCGCGATCCGTCCACCGACCGTGCCCGCCGGCAGCGCCCGCTTGCGCGTCACCCTGACTGCCGCTCACAGCGAGGAGCAGGTGCAGCTATTGTTAGATGGACTGGCCGATTGTTTTCAACAACTGGGACCGGAGCCAAGCCATGCGTGATCGTCTGATTCTGCTGCCGGGCTGGGGTCTCGGGATTTCTCCGCTGGAACCCTTGGCGGCGGCCTTGCAGGGTCTGGATGAGCACCTGCGCGTCGAGATCGAACCACTACCGGAACTGGAATCGAGCGACCTTGAAGAATGGCTCGATGAACTGGATTCGACGCTGCCCCAGGATGCCTGGCTCGGTGGCTGGTCATTGGGCGGCATGCTGGCATCCGAATTGGCGGCGAAGCGTGGTGACCGTTGCTGCGGTTTGGTGACCCTGGCGAGTAACCCTTCTTTTGTCGCCCATGAGCAGTGGTCGAGCGCGATGCCCGGCGAGACCTTCGACGCGTTTCTGGCCGGTTGCAAAGCCGACCCAGGCATGACGTTGAAACGTTTCTCGCTGCTGTGCACCCAAGGTGCCGCAGACCCGCGCGGGCTATCGCGGCTGTTGCTCGCTGGCGCACCGCTTTCGTCTCCGTCGGTGCTGATGAGCGGCCTGGAGTTGCTTGCACAGCTGGATACCCGGCAAGCATTACAGGCGTTTCGCGGTCCGCAATTGCACTTGTTCGGTGGCCTCGACGGATTGGTTCCGGCCGAAGCGGCGGGGGATATGCTGGCGCTGCTGCCGGATGTCGAAATCGGTCTGATTGAACAGGCCAGCCACGCGTTTCTTCTGGAAGACCCCCACGGTGTGGCGGGGGCGATTCAGGCCTTTTTGCATGAGTCCGGTGATGACTGATTTGTCCCTTCCCAACTTGCCCGGCGGCTTGCCCGATAAACGCCAGGTAGCGGCGTCCTTTTCCCGAGCGGCGGCGAGCTACGACAGCGTGGCCGAATTGCAGCGCGACGTTGGCAATGAATTGTTGCGTCGCTTGCCGGAGGATTTTGTCCCGGCTCGATGGCTGGACATGGGCTGTGGCACCGGGTATTTCAGCCGTGCGCTCGGTGAGCGTTTTCCTGCCGGCAACGGGCTGGCCCTTGATATTGCAGAGGGGATGCTCAATCACGCCCGTCCCTTGGGCGGCGCCAACCATTTCATCGCGGGTGATGCCGAACGCTTGCCGTTGCAGGATTCGATCTGCGATCTGGTCTTCTCCAGCCTGGCGGTGCAATGGTGCGCGGATTTCGCCTCGGTGCTCAGTGAAGCGAATCGAGTGCTGAAACCGGGCGGTATTTTCGCGTTTGCTAGTCTGTGTGTAGGCACACTGTACGAATTGCGCGACAGCTGGCGTCAGGTGGATGGCATGGTGCACGTCAACCGCTTCCGCGAGTTCGGTGTTTACCAGCAGCTTTGCACGGGCAGTGGCTTGAAGGTCGTCAGCCTTGAAACACATCCTCATGTGTTGCATTACCCCGATGTCCGCAGCCTGACCCACGAGCTCAAGGCACTCGGGGCGCATAACCTGAACCCCGGTCGGCCAGGCGGTTTGACCGGCAGGGCGCGGATCCTCGGCTTGATCGAGGCTTACGAGCAGTTTCGTCAGGCACAGGGACTGCCGGCGACTTATCAAGTGGTTTACGCCGTGCTGGAGAAACCCTTATGAGCGCAGCCTATTTCATCACCGGTACTGACACCGATGTCGGCAAGACTACCGTCGCCGCAGGTTTGCTGCATGCCGCACGATTGGCAGGCTTGAGCACGGCGGCGGGTAAGCCGGTAGCCTCCGGGTGTGAGCTGACGCCCAAGGGTTTGCGCAACGCCGACGCACTGGCACTGCTGGCCGAATGCTCGATACCGTTGACCTATGATCAGGTCAATCCGGTCGCGTTCGAGCCGGCGATCGCACCGCATCTGGCGGCGCGGGAGGCTGGCGTGGCGCTGACCGTGCAATCGTTGCTGGCACCAATGCGGCAGGTTCTCGATCTGCAGGCGGACTTCACCTTGATCGAAGGCGCTGGCGGCTGGCGAGTGCCGTTGGCGGATCAAGACAATCTGTCAGATCTGGCCATGGCGCTGGATCTGCCGGTGATCCTGGTGGTCGGCGTGCGCCTGGGCTGCATCAACCATGCGCTGCTGACGGCTGAGGCGATTGCTCGGGATGGTTTGCAGTTGGCAGGGTGGGTGGCGAACATCATCGATCCGAAGACCTCGCGTCTTGAAGAGAACCTTGCGACGCTGGCCGAGCGCATTCCCGCGCCGTGTCTGGGGCGGGTGCCGAAACTCAAGTCGGTGACAGCCGAAGCGGTGGCCGAGCATCTTCAGCTGGATCTGCTGGACTGAAGTTTTTGGCTTGGGTTTTACCTATGATAAGGCACTGTGCCATTAGTGTTTTTGTCGGGCCTTTTGGCGGCGTGTCTGGTTCAATGGTCGCTGTTGATCCTTTGTAGGACGAGTTCCCCCATGGAAATCTCAGGAAACACCGCTTTTTATGCCGGTCTGAGCACTATTCAGACAGGGCAGAACCGTGTCGATCAGGCTTCGGGGCAGATCGCCAACAACACCATCGAGCGTTCGGTCACCAGTCAGTCCTCCGAGGTTCAGGTCGATCGTCTGCGCTCGGTAGACCGCAGCCAGCAATCGGATCTGGCCAGCAATGTGGTCGAGATGTCTCAAGGCAAGTTCCAGGTGGAACTTGGCGTCAAAGTCGCCAAGGCATCCGATGAAATGCTCGGTACGTTGATCGATACCTTCGCCTGATTCCTCATTGAATTCACTACCTCAGCGCCGCGCCTGTTCGCGGCGTTTTTCTGCGTAAGTCCTTCTGCCTCAACTAATCTCTCCTACATGACGTGTTGCTCAATCAACGACGTTGCGCAACTGCGCGCCCGTGATTTCCATAGATCGAAGACGAACGGCAAAAGATCGGCGCTTGACAAGATTTGGGCGTAAACGTATGTTTCAAACAACTGTTTGACCGTCACAACAAATCACCACGGTCGTTCATTCCCGGTTACATCAGCAGAGGTTTATCGCTATGCCTGACTACAAGGCCCCCTTGCGTGATATTCGCTTCGTTCGTGACGAACTGCTCGGCTACGAAGCGCACTATCAGAGCCTTCCGGCTTGCCAGGACGCAACTCCGGACATGGTTGACGCCATTCTCGAAGAAGGCGCCAAGTTTTGTGAGCAGGTGCTGGCGCCGCTGAACCGCGTGGGTGACACCGAAGGCTGCACCTGGAGCGAGTCCGGCGTTAAAACCCCGACCGGCTTCAAAGAAGCCTACAAGCAATTCGTTGAAGGCGGCTGGCCAAGCCTGGCCCACGACGTAGAGCACGGCGGCCAGGGCCTGCCGGAGTCTCTGGGCCTGGCTGTCAGCGAAATGGTGGGTGAAGCCAACTGGTCGTGGGGCATGTACCCAGGCCTGTCCCATGGCGCGATGAACACCATTTCCGAACACGGCACGCCTGAGCAGCAAGAGGCTTACCTGACCAAACTGGTTTCCGGCGAATGGACCGGCACCATGTGCCTGACCGAACCGCACTGCGGCACCGACCTGGGCATGCTGCACACCAAGGCCGAACCTCAGGCCGACGGCTCCTACAAAGTGTCCGGCACCAAGATCTTTATCTCGGCCGGCGAACACGACATGGCCGACAACATCGTCCACATCGTTCTGGCACGTCTGCCGGACGCACCGGCCGGCACCAAGGGCATCTCGCTGTTCATCGTGCCGAAATTCCTGCCGAACGCAGACGGCTCGATCGGCGCGCGCAACGCTGTGAGCTGCGGTTCCCTGGAACACAAGATGGGCATCCACGGCAACGCCACCTGCGTGATGAACTTCGACGCGGCCACCGGTTACCTGATCGGCCCGGCGAACAAAGGCCTGAACTGCATGTTCACCTTCATGAACACCGCACGTCTGGGTACCGCGCTGCAAGGTCTGGCACACGCCGAGATCGGCTTCCAGGGCGGCCTGAAATACGCTCGCGATCGTCTGCAAATGCGTTCCCTGACTGGCCCGAAAGCGCCGGACAAAGCCGCTGACCCGATCATCGTTCATCCTGATGTACGTCGCATGCTGTTGACCATGAAGGCGTTCGCCGAAGGCAACCGTGCGATGGTTTACTTCACCGCCAAGCAAGTTGACATCGTCAAGTACGGCGTCGATGAAGAAGAGAAGAAGAAAGCCGACGCATTGCTGGCTTTCATGACGCCGATCGCCAAAGCCTTCATGACTGAAGTCGGTTTCGAATCCGCCAACCACGGCGTGCAGATCTACGGCGGTCACGGCTTCATCGCCGAGTGGGGCATGGAGCAGAACGTTCGCGACAGCCGCATTTCGATGCTGTACGAAGGCACCACCGGCATCCAGGCACTCGACCTGCTGGGCCGTAAAGTGCTGATGACTCAAGGCGAAGCGCTCAAAGGTTTCACCAAGATCGTCCACAAGTTCTGCCAGAGCAACGAAGGCAACGACGCGGTCAAAGAGTTCGTCGAGCCATTGGCTGCACTGAACAAGGAGTGGGGCGAGCTGACCATGAAGGTCGGTATGGCGGCCATGAAAGACCGCGAAGAAGTCGGCGCGGCGTCGGTGGACTACCTGATGTACTCCGGTTACGCCTGCCTGGCCTACTTCTGGGCTGACATGGCGCGTCTGGCGGCCGAGAAACTGGCTGCCGGTACCACCGAAGAGGCGTTCTACACCGCCAAGCTGCAGACTGCGCGCTTCTACTTCCAGCGCATCCTGCCGCGTACCCGCACTCACGTTGCAACCATGCTGTCGGGCGCCAACAACCTGATGGACATGAAAGAAGAAGACTTCGCCCTGGGTTACTAAGCCCTACGCAGTCTCTTCACAAAGCCGCTGCTTTCTCGGGAGCAGCGGCTTTTTTTATGCCCGACGCAAACGATCACGTCTGTAAATATTCGACTAAAACGCTAAGAAGAACGACTTTGCTGCCGTTAAAGAGGCTGCGATGTGACGCCCGTCACATTGCACGTGCTTAGCTGCTCCAAATGCAGGCACAATGCCATCTTTGTTTGCCGGGTCGGAGCTTTACCCTTGCCGCGTTCTTCCGCTGTACGTTTCAGCCATTTTTTGCCATCGCTGCTGTTGTTGCTCGCGGGGCTTGCGGCTGCCTACGTCAAGGATCTCAACGTCTTCTTCACTTCTCTGTTCAACGTGCTGCCCACTCTGGTGCTGTTGCTCGGTGGTGCATATTGCGCGGTTTACCGACGTCAGCGTGAACTGTTTCTGATGGTCACGGTGTACATTGCCTACTTCCTGCTCGACACCCAGACTGACTATTACCGCGACAACGGCAAGGTTCGTGAAGACGCCGCTGTGGTGTTCCATCTGTGCTGTCTGTTGTTGCCGTTGCTGTTTGGCTTGTTCGCCGCCTGGCAAGAGCGTACTCACCTGTTCCAGGACATGGTGGCGCGCTTCGCTGTGTTGTTGGCGTTCGGCAGCGTGGCGCTGGGGCTGGAGCAAAGTTACCCACAGGCGCTGCTGATGTGGCTGTCAGAGATCCGCTGGCCGTCGTTGCATGGTGCGTGGATGAGCCTGATCCAATTGTCTTATCCCGTGTTCATCGCCTCGTTCCTGTTACTGGCCTGGCAATACTGGCGCAACCCAAGACCCTTGCACGCTGCGCAATTGGTGGGGCTGTTGGGATTGTTCTGGATGTTGCCAAAAACCTTCATCCTGCCCTTCACCCTGAACATCATGTGCAGCCAGGTGATGTTGATGATTGCTGCCGCAGTTGCGCATGAGGCCTATCAAATGGCCTTCCGCGACGAACTCACCGGCCTGCCGGGGCGCCGCGCCCTGAATGAACGCATGCAACGGCTGGGGCGCAATTATGTGCTGGCCATGAGCGACGTTGATCACTTCAAGAAATTCAACGACACCCACGGTCACGATGTCGGCGACCAAGTGTTGCGACTGGTGGCCAGCAAGCTGTCGAAAATCAGTGGTGGCGGTAGGGCATATCGCTACGGCGGTGAGGAATTTGCCCTGGTGTTCGCAGGCAAGACCCTCGAAGAGTGCATGCCGCACCTGGAAGTCATCCGCGAATCCATCGCCACTTACAATATCCAGCTGCGCAATCAGGACAGTCGTCCCCAGGATGACCAGCAGGGACGCCAGCGTCGCGCGGGTTCGGGCGCCTCGAGTGTTTCGGTCACCGTCAGCATCGGCGTCGCCGAACGGCTGGAACAACGCACCCCTGAAGAAGTGCTCAAATCCGCCGACCAGGCGCTCTACAGCGCCAAGGGCGCGGGGCGAAACTGTGTGATGGCATTCGGTCAGAACCGCCGTGGCGCGGTGCGCATGGACACTGCTGCGGGTTGAGTGATGATGGCGCATTCAGCGTCTGGACTGTGATTGTGGGGCGTGGTGCACGGCAGTAGGTTTGAGCCATCTGCTGCCGGAGAAATGACCATGCCCGAGTACAAAGCTCCCCTGCGCGACATGCGCTTTCTGATCGATCACGTCTTTGATTTTCACAGCAACTACGCCGCGCTGGGGGCCACCGATGCCAGCCCGGACATGGTCAATGCGATCCTCGAAGAAGGTGCGAAATTCTGCGAGAACGTTCTCGCACCGCTGAACCGCAGTGGCGACGAAGAAGGCTGCCATTTCGACAACGGTGTAGTCACAACGCCTACAGGCTTCAAGCAAGCATTCGCACAATACGTGGAAGGCGGCTGGCATGGTCTGGCGGCGGATCCGGCTTACGGCGGTCAGGGCTTGCCAAGTTCCTTGGGGCTGGTCATCAGCGAAATGGTCGGCTCCAGCAACACGTCCTGGGGCATGTACCCCGGCCTGACCCACGGTGCGATGTCGGCCATCCATGCCCATGGCACTGAAGAACAGAAACAGACCTATCTGAGCAAGCTCACCGCAGGCCAATGGACCGGCACCATGTGCCTGACCGAAGCCCATTGCGGCACCGATCTGGGCATCATCAAGACCCGCGCCGTGCCTCAGGCCGACGGCAGTTATGCGATCTCCGGCAGCAAAATATTTATCTCCGCCGGCGAACACGACATGAGTGACAACATCATTCACCTGGTACTGGCCAAACTGCCGGACGCGCCAGCGGGGACCAAAGGCATTTCGTTGTTTATCGTGCCCAAATTCCTACCCAATGCCGAGGGCGAGGCGGGCGAGCGCAATGGCGTTTCCTGTGGCTCGATCGAACACAAAATGGGCATCAAGGCCTCGGCCACCTGCGTGCTGAATTTCGATGACGCCAAGGGATTCTTGATCGGTGAGCCGAACAAGGGCCTGAACTGCATGTTCACCATGATGAACCACGCGCGGCTCGGCACCGGCATGCAAGGTTTGTGTCTGGGGGAGGCGAGCTTCCAGGGCGCGATTAAATACGCCAACGACCGCCTGCAAATGCGCTCGTTGACCGGCCCGAAAGCGCCGGAAAAACCTGCAGACCCGATCATCGTGCATCCCGATGTGCGCAGGATGTTGTTGACCATGAAGGCCTTCAACGAAGGTAACCGGGCGCTGACTTACTTCACCGCACAGTTGCTGGACGCTGCGCACCTGAGCCCGGATGAAACGGCGCGTCAGGACGCCGAGGATTTGCTGGCGTTCCTCACACCGATCTGCAAAGCCTTCATGACCGACACCGGGCTGGAGGTGACCAACCTTGGCATGCAGGTGTTTGGCGGCCACGGTTTCATTCGTGAGTGGGGCATGGAGCAGTTGGTTCGCGACTGCCGGATCGCGCCGATCTACGAAGGCACCAACGGCATTCAGGCACTGGATCTGCTTGGGCGCAAAGTCCTTGGCAGTCAGGGAAAACTGCTGCGCGGCTTTACCAAAATCGTCCATAAGTTCTGTGCGGCAAACACTGAGCATCCGCAACTCGGCAGTTATGTGGTGCAACTCAACGGTCTGAATCAGCAGTGGGGCGAGTTGACCACCAGGATCGGCATGGCCGCGATGAAAAATCCGGATGAGGTCGGCGCCGCCTCGGTGGATTACCTGATGTACAGCGGCTACATCATCCTCGGCTACCTGTGGCTACGCATGGCGCTGGTGGCTCAGGCGCAGTTGGAGTCGGGCAGCGCTGATGCCGATTACTGCCGAGGAAAACTGGCGACCAGCGAGTTTTACTTCAAGCGTTTACTGCCGCGTACGGCTGCTCATCGGGCGGCCATCGAGGCGGGTAGCGATTGTCTGATGAAGCTGCCGGCGGAGTTGTTTGCACTTTAATCATTCAAATCAGCCATAAAGAAGCCCGCCTCGCTGCGGGCTTCTTTATGGGGGAGCAAGCCGGTGACTAAAAATAACAAAATGGTCATAGGCTGACCCTATGTGTCGTAAAAGTTGTTGAGGTACACTCGGACACAGCGAAATCACTATTCCTACGAACCACCTGTTTAGATCTTGCGAGGTTTGCCATGGCTGACTACAAAGCGCCCCTGCGCGATATGCGCTTCGTCCTCAATGAAGTTTTCGAGGTCGCCAAACTCTGGGCCGAACTGCCTGCGCTCGCCGAGACCGTCGATGCTGAAACTGTCGAGGCCATTCTGGAAGAAGCCGGCAAGGTCACCAGCAAAAGCATCGCGCCCCTGAGCCGAGCGGCTGACGAAGAAGGTTGCCACTGGGCCGACGGTGCCGTCAGCACCCCGGCTGGTTTCCCACAGGCGTATCAGACCTACGCTGAAGGCGGTTGGGTCGGTGTCGGTGGCGATCCGACCTACGGTGGCATGGGCATGCCCAAGGCTGTTTCGGCGCAGGTCGAAGAAATGGTCAACTCCGCCAGCCTGTCGTTCGGTCTGTACCCGATGCTGACCGCCGGCGCCTGCCTGTCGATCAACGCCCACGCCAGCGAAGAGCTGAAAGCCGCGTACCTGCCGAACATGTACGCCGGTGTCTGGGCCGGTTCCATGTGCTTGACCGAGCCGCACGCCGGTACTGATCTGGGGATTATCCGCACCAAGGCCGAACCTCAGGCTGACGGTTCCTACAAGGTCAGCGGCACCAAGATCTTCATCACCGGCGGCGAGCACGACCTGACCAAAAACATCATCCACCTGGTACTGGCCAAACTGCCGGACGCGCCAGCAGGACCGAAAGGTATTTCGCTGTTCCTGGTGCCGAAGTTCATGGTCAATGCCGATGGCAGCCTCGGTGCGCGCAACCCGGCGACCTGCGGTTCGATCGAACACAAGATGGGCATCCAGGCGTCCGCGACCTGTGTGATGAACTTCGACGAAGCCGTGGGTTACCTGGTTGGCGAGCCGAACAAAGGCTTGGCGGCGATGTTCACCATGATGAACTACGAGCGCCTGGGTGTCGGCATCCAGGGCCTGGCCTCGGGTGAACGTTCCTACCAGAACGCCGTAGAATACGCCCGCGACCGTTTGCAAAGCCGTTCGCCGACCGGCGCGCAGAACAAGGACAAAGTGGCTGACCCGATCATCGTCCACCCGGACGTGCGTCGCATGCTGCTGACCATGAAAGCCTCGAACGAAGGCGGCCGTGCATTCTCCACTTACGTGGCGATGCAACTGGACACCGCCAAGTTCAGCGAAGACGCCACCACCCGCAAGCGTGCAGAAGACCAGGTCGCACTGTTGACGCCTGTGGCCAAGGCATTCCTGACCGACCTGGGGCTGGAAACCACGGTTCACGGCCAGCAGATTTTTGGCGGCCACGGCTACATCCGTGAGTGGGGCCAGGAGCAACTGGTTCGTGATGTACGCATCACGCAGATCTACGAAGGCACCAATGGTATTCAGGCGTTGGACCTTGTCGGGCGCAAGATCGTCGGCAGCGGCGGGGTGTTCTACAAACTGTTCACTGACGAGATTCGTCATTTCACCGCGACGGCCAGTGCTGATCTGACGGAGTTCACCAAACCGCTGAACGATGCAGTGGACACCCTCGACGATCTGACCGCATGGCTGCTGGACCGGGCGAAAAACAACCCGAACGAAATCGGCGCTGCTTCGGTCGAGTATCTACAAGCATTCGGTTACACAGCCTACGCCTACATGTGGGCACTGATGGCCAAGGCAGCCTTCGGTAAAGAAGCGCAGGACGATTTCTACGCGAGCAAACTCGGTACGGCGCGGTTCTATTTCGCCCGTCTGCTGCCGCGTATTCACTCGTTGAGTGCGTCGGTGAAGGCGGGTAGCGAGTCGCTGTTCCTGTTGGATGCAGGACAGTTCTGACTCTGTAACGTCATGTAAGCATTCTCTTACATGACGTGCTGCTGTTTTCCCATATGCGCAGATTGGATCCAGAGCTAATCTACTTCACATGGACGTCGCGCAGGAAGCGCAAAGCAACAACACGGACACGTAGGATTCTGCCAGGACGGCGGAGTGAAATGGATGTCAGGGAAACAGTCTGCAAAGCCCCGCTTCGGCGGGGTTTTCTTTTGGGCGCAAAAAAGTTCAGCTCAACCCGTCCAGGGCCGTCGGGCTACGCAAGTGCTCATCCATCACCTCTTCCAGCAATGTCCGCAACAACGCCAGCGAAGCCTGTTGCCGCTGCACATCCCGACACACCAACCCCACTTTCAGCGGCACCCGCGGCTCACTCAGTGGTTTCCACAGCAGCTCCTGGTCGCCATGGGTCTTTTGTGAGCGTCCGGGCAGCACGGTCGCCAGCCGCGTGTGCGGCAGGCTGTCGAGAATCCCCGTCATGTTGTTCAGCTCGGCCTGCACCTGCGGGCGACGTCCAAGGTTAGCCAATTGTGCCTGCCAGATCTGCCGTATCTGGAACTCTTCACCCAACAGCAACATGGGCAGCTCGGCGGCCTGACTCATGGAGACCTTCTTGAATTCGCGCAACGGATGGTCGGCCGGGATGACAAGGGTCAGCTCATCTTCGTACAACTGCACGCCGTGCAAACCCGGCTGACGGGGCGGCAGGTAACTGATGCCGATATCCAGCGAACCATTGAGTAGTCGCCGCTCGATTTCCAGGCCGGTCAGTTCATAGATCTGCACCACTAAATGCGGCTGTGCCTTGCGCACGCGTTCGAGCATTTGCGGCACCAGGCTGGAGTGGACGGTTTGCAGCACGCCAATGGCCAAGGTTCGGAGCGCCTTGCCCTTGAAATTGCCCAAGGCTTCGCGCGCGCGTTGCAGGCCATCGAGCAAGGGCAGGGCATGGTTGTACAACGTGTGGGCCGCCAGGGTTGGCAGCAGACGTTTGCTACTGCGTTCGAACAGGCTCACATCGAGGTTCTGTTCGAGTTGGCGGATCTGCTGGGACAACGCTGGCTGGGAGATTGAAAGTCGCTCGGCGGCCCGACCGACGTGGCCCTCTTCGTAGACCGCGACGAAATAACGCAGTTGTTTGAAATCCATAAGTAATACTTATCGAAAATGCTGAGAAATCGAAATGGCTCAGTGCCTTGCCTACGCCTAGTCTACCCCCATTCACAAGGCTTACAGGGCCAGAAAGCACGATGGATACCGTTTACGACGATGGTGTTTGCATAGGCAAGGCAAAAAACCTCGGACGAGATTTTATCCGATGAATCTGTTCAACCTGCGACGCAAGCCACCGAGCCTTGATGACCTGGCGATGGACACTTCCCTGCCCGCCAGAAGCGACAACTTTTCCAGAGAGTGCCTGATGCCCAGTGTCGAACGGCCGAAACAGATTTTCGTGCGTGGCCAAGGCTCCTGGCTGTGGGACAGCGATGACCGCGCTTATCTGGATTTCTCACAGGGTGGCGGCGCCAATAGCCTGGGACATAGCCCTTCAGCACTGGTCAAAGCGATTTCGGAACAGGCTCAGTCGCTGATCAATCCGGGTTTTGGACTGCACAACCGCGGCATGCTCAACCTTGCCGAAAGGCTCTGCGCCAGTACCGGCAGTGACCAGGCGTACCTGCTCAACAGTGGCAGCGAAGCCTGTGAGGCGGCGATCAAACTGGCGCGCAAATGGGGCCAGCGACATCGTGGCGGCGCTTCGCGAATCATCGTGGCCAGTAAAGGCTGTCATGGCCGTAGTCTCGGGACGATTTCGGCGTCGGACAGTTCGAATCTGATCAACCGATTCGAGCCACAGCTGCCGGGCTTCAGTCCTGTTCCGTTCAATGACCTGCCAGCCTTGCATGCGGCCGTGGATGCCCAGACAGTCGCGATCATGCTCGAACCGATCCAGAGCGAGGCCGGGGTGATTCCCGCCACCGAGCACTACCTCAAGGGTGTCGAGCGCCTGTGTCGAGAGCTTGGCATTCTGCTGATACACGACGAAGTGCAAACCGGCGTCGGTCGCTGCGGCGCCTTGCTCGCCGAACAGTCTTACGGCGTGCGGGCAGATATCGTGGTGCTCGGCAAAGGGCTCGGCGGTGGCGTGCCATTGGCGGCCTTGTTGGCGCGAGGCAAGGCCTGTTGTTTCGAAACTGGCGAAATGAGCGGCACTCATCATGGCAATGCGTTGATGAGTGCCGCCGGCCTTGTCGTGCTCGACAGCGTGCAGGACAAGGGCTTTCTCGACCATATGCGGGAAACCGCTCAGCATCTGGGCGAAGGCCTGAGTCGTCTGGCCCATCGCTATGGTCACGGCGAATTGCGCGGGCAAGGGCTGCTCTGGGGGCTTGATCTGTCCGACGATTCCGCCGACGCCGTAGTCAAGGCCGCGTTGTACGAAGGCTTGCTGCTCAATGCCCCGCAACCCGATTGCCTGCGCTTTACCCCGGCCCTCTCCGTCAGCAAGGCCAATATCGACGAAATGCTCCTGCGCCTGGCCCGCGCCTTCTCCCGCGTACGCACCGCGCAACTGCAGTGCCGCAAAGGTATTGCGGTTTGATCGGACCCGCCCTACACGAATTTCCGAACCGTCTCGCGGTATAACGCGTCGCCCCATGTTTGATTCTTTTCGCGTGGGGCGTTTTTTTGTCTCTGCGTTTTGCCGAAGGCATTTCAGTGCTTGAGCGATAGCGGGATCAATGGCTTTTTAGAGGGAGTCGGCAAGGAGTGCCGGTGCCAGCGAAACAACATGGTTGTGGCGATGGCTTTGAGCTCTATACCACTTAGTGGTATGTTTTATGGAAGGGATGCCGATGTCACCGAGGTTATTCAAGACAAAGCGTTTTGCGATGCAGGCCGGTAAGGCTTGGGTCGGTGATGAAGAGCTTCGGGAGGCATTCACCGAAATGCTCGAAGGCCAGGCGGACAATCTCGGCGGCGGGGTCTGGAAAAAACGTTTGAATGCCAACCGTCACCGCTCAATTGTTCTGGCAAAGGGTGGGCATTATTGGATCTATCAATTGCTGTTTGCCAAGAAGGATCGAAGCAATATCAGCCTTGCGGAGCTGACTCAACTGCGGGGATTAGCCAAGGTTTATGGCGCATTGACCGAGATGCAAGTCCAGCATTTGCTGGACACTAAGGAGTTTATGGAGATACCCCATGAGTAAGAAATTCAAAAGTGACGTGTTTGAGTCGGTACACGAGTCAGCCAGTGCTTTGTATGCCATTGGTGCCATCAGTAAGGCAACCATGCGCGAATTCGACGAGTCATGTCTTGCAACGGTTCCGGACACGATCCCGGCGGAGCAGATCAAAGCGTTACGTGAACGCAACAACGTCAGCCAGCCAGTGTTTGCGCGTTATTTGAACACCAGCGCATCGACAGTCAAGCAATGGGAGGCGGGAGCCAAACACCCCAGCGGTATGGCTCTGAAGTTGCTGAGTATCGTTCAGAAACACGGCCTGGAGATACTGGCCTGAAGCATCGCACTGAACCCTGACGAACACCGCAGGTTGATTAAATGAGGCGCTACGATTTCAGTCCGCCAATTCCATCACCCGCCGATAAAACAACCATTCCTGCTCCAGCGCGTGGGCCTGATTGCCGGCCTTGCGAAAGCCATGGCGTTCGTCGGCGTAGTAATGCGCTTCGACCAGAATGCCATTGTCCTGTAGCGCCTTGACCATGTCGCGGGTCTGTTGCGGCACCACCACGGCGTCCAGCTCACCCTGAAAGAAGATCATCGGAACGCTGATGTTGTTCGCGTGCAGCAGCGGCGTGCGCGCGGCGTAGCGTTCAGCGTCCTCTACCGGGTCGCCGATCAACCAGTCCAGATAATCGCCTTCGAACTTGTGGGTGACACGACCCAGCGCAACAGGATCGCTGACGCCATACAGGCTGGCGCCCGCACGAAACACCTTGTGGAAGGCCAGTGCGCACAACGCGGTGTACCCACCGGCGCTGCCTCCGCGGATGAACGCGTTGTTGCCATCGATCAGTCTGCGTTCGGCGAGGTAGCCGACCACTGCGCAGGCATCTTCCACGTCCACGTCGCCCCAACTCAAACGCAGCGCCTGGCGATAAGCGCGGCCGTAGCCGCTGCTGCCTCGGTAGTTGAGGTCGGCCACGGCGAAGCCGCGTTGTGCCCAATACTGGATTCGCGGGTCGAACATCGGGTAGCAGGCTGACGTCGGTCCGCCATGAATGAACACCACCAAGGGCGGTTGTGTGTCGCCTGTCATTGCCGGGTAGAAGAACCCGTGGGCCTCGCCCGAACCGCTCGGATAACGCAGGGTTTGCGGGCGGCTGATTTGTTCGGCGGGCAGTGGTGCAACGCCACCGGCGAGGGTCTTCACCTGCCGGGTCTTGCGGTCAATGGCAATCACCGACGCCGAACTGACTGGTGAAGCGGCGATGCAGTAGATGAACTGCTCATCCTGTGCGAGATGGCGGAAGCGGCTGTAGTCGCCGGTGAAATCCTCACAGGAGCCATCGCCATGACACAGCCGCAATCGGCCAAACCCGCCTTCGGTCCAACTCGCCAGATAAGTGTCTTCGCTCAGCGGTAACCAGGTGCAACCGCCCAGTTGCCAAGGCGCCGGTCCATGGTCGGCAGCAGCGCTGGGGAGTGGGCTCAGACCTTCTGTCGACTCCACCCACGGCTGCCAGAAACCGCCGCGATCGGTCAGACAATACAGACGGCCGCGGTCATCGAATCTCGGTTGTTGCAGCGACTCCTGAGCACCATCGCCGGCCACACAACGCGGCTGCGCAAAGGTGTGATCGCTCTGGAGCTCGGCAACCATCAGGCGAGTGGCGGTCCAGGGCTGATCCGGGCGATTCCACTCGATCCAGGCCAGACGCCGACCATCAGGGCTCAGGGTCGGTGCCGCGTAGAAATCGGCACCCTCGGCCAGCAGATGGCGTTGGCCGTCAGCCAGATCGATCGCCACCAGGCGATGTCGATCGCGGTTCTCTTCCACCGCCAGCACTTGCCCGTTGGCGAACTGCAGATCGCCGTAACGGCATTCACTTGAAGTCAGCACCTCAGGCGTCTCATCGCTCAGCGATTGCCGATACAGCTGCTGATCGGCCTCGTTGACGAATACCAGCCCGTCATCGGTCAGACAAAACGCGCCACCGCCATATTCATACACCCGGCTGCGCACACTGAAGGTGGGCGGCGTCAGACAATGCGCCTGACCGTCGCGCCACTGCCAGATCCGGCAGGCGGCATCTTCGGGGCGGTACTCGTTCCAGAACAGGCCGTGTGGCCCGACCTGCAACTCGGCGAAGTCGATGCCGGCCGCGACGGCCCTGGCGGCGCTCAAGGGTTCAGTTTTTGGCGATGAGGCGTGAGTTTCGTTCATTGCGAAAGGCCAGTTGTTCAATGGTCTGGGTCGCGTGCTCGGCTTCTTCGCGGGCCTTGAGGATCACGCCGTGATGTTCCGACTTGCTGCACACCGGGTCGGCATTGCTCGCGTCACCCGTGAGCATGAACGCCTGGCAACGGCAGCCGCCGAAGTCCTTTTCTTTTTCGTCGCAGGAGCGGCACGGCTCGGGCATCCAGTCGTAACCGCGAAAGCGGTTGAAGCCGAACGAGTCGTACCAGATGTGCTGCATGCTGTGGTCGCGCACGTTGGGAAACTGCACCGGCATCTGTCGGGCGCCGTGACAGGGCAGGGCGGTTCCGTCCGGCGTGACCGTCAGAAAAATACTGCCCCAGCCGTTCATGCAGGCTTTCGGACGTTCTTCGTAATAGTCCGGCGTCACGAAAATCAGCTTGCACGGATGCCCTTCGGCTTCCAGTTTTGCGCGGTATTCGTTGGTGATGCGTTCGGCGCGAACCAGTTGTTCCTTGGTCGGCAACAGGCCGACCCGATTGAGCTGCGCCCAACCATAGAACTGGCACGTCGCGAGTTCGACGAAGTCAGCCTCCAGGGCAATACACAGCTCGATGATCCGGTCGATCTTGTCGATGTTGTGCCGATGGGTGACGAAGTTCAGCACCATCGGGTAGCCGTGCGCCTTCACTGCTCGGGCCATTTCGAGTTTTTGCGCGAAGGCTTTTTTTGAGCCGGCCAACAGGTTGTTCACTTGCTCGTCGCTGGCCTGAAAACTGATCTGGATATGGTCCAGACCGGCCTTCTTGAAGTCGCTGATTTTCTGCTCGGTGAGGCCGATGCCGGAAGTGATCAGGTTGGTGTAGAACCCCAGCTTGCGTGCTTCGGCGATCAATTCGGCGAGGTCCTGGCGTACCAGCGGCTCACCACCGGAAAAGCCCAACTGCGCCGCGCCCATCTCCCGTGCTTCGCGAAAGACTTTGATCCACTGCTCGGTGGTCAATTCTTTGCCTTGCTCGGCGAAATCCAGTGGATTGGAGCAGTACGGGCATTGCAGCGGGCAGCGGTAAGTCAGTTCGGCCAGCAGCCACAGCGGCAGGCCGATTTCGGGTTTGGCTGGCAACTTGCCTGACGCAGACTCAGGCAAGTTCGATCCAGTGCTGAGCACGGGCGACCTCCATGAATTGCTCGATGTCGTCACCGAGCTCGGGCACGCCGGGGAACTGTTTGTCGAGCTCGGCGATGATTGCCGCGACATCCCGCTGGCCATCGATCAAGCCGCCGATCAGCGCGGCGCTATCGTTGAGTTTGATCATGCCTTCGGGGTAGAGCAATACATGGCCTTTTTGTGCCGGTTCGTACTGGAAACGGTAGCCGGGACGCCAGGCAGGGGTTTTGCTGCGATCAAAACTCATAAGGTGATTCCTTTATGCCAGACCCGCTGTTCGGTCACGCTGTGGTACGGCGGGCGGTTCAGTTCGTAGGCCATGCTCATGGCATCGAGCATGCTCCAAAGAATGTCCAGTTTGAACTGGAGAATTTCCAGCATGCGCTCCTGACTTTCTCGCGTGGTGTAGTGCTGCAGAGTGATCGCCAGACCGTGCTCCACATCCCGGCGAGCCTGGCCCAGCCGCGTACGGAAATATTCGTAACCAGCCGGGTCGATCCACGGGTAATGCTGCGGCCAGCTATCGAGGCGCGATTGGTGGATCTGCGGCGCGAACAGCTCGGTCAGCGAACTGCTGGCGGCTTCCTGCCAACGGGCCCGGCGGGCGAAGTTGACGTAGGCATCCACAGCGAAACGTACACCGGGCAGCACCAGCTCCTGGGAGCGCAGCTGATCCGGGTCGAGGCCGACCGCTTGCCCAAGACGCAACCAGGCTTCGATACCGCCGTCTTCGCCGGGGGCGCCGTCATGGTCCAGCAGGCGCTGAATCCACTCGCGACGAATCTCGCGGTCCGGGCAGTTGGCCAGGATCGCGGCGTCCTTGAGCGGGATGTTCACCTGATAGTAAAAGCGGTTGGCGACCCAGCCCTGGATCTGCTCGCGGGTCGCCCGTCCTTCATACATCGTCACGTGATAGGGGTGATAGATGTGGTAGTAGGCGCCCTTGGCGCGCAGGGCCGCTTCGAATTCGGCGGGGGACATTGGGGTGTCAGTCATTGCGGTTCTCCGGGAACAACCGGTGGATTCTTTGGTGTTTGGTCGGACGCCTTCGCGGGTATACAGGGATAGCGCTATCCCTGTAGGAGCGAGCGGTGCGGCGATCCGACTTGCCCGCGAAGAGGCCATCCACTACAGCACAATACTCATGCCGTCATACGCCACTTCAACTTCGCGACGGGCCAGCTCCGCACGCTCTGGCGAATCCTCATCCAGAATCGGGTTGGTGTTGTTGATGTGGATAAGCACTTTGCGCTGTTTGGGCAGTTGTTCCAGCACTTCGAGCATGCCGCCGGGGCCGTTCTGCGCCAGGTGGCCCATCTCCCGGCCAGTGCGCGTGCCGACACCACGGCGCTGCATTTCGTCGTCGTCCCACATCGTCCCGTCCACCAACAGGCAAT
The DNA here is from genome assembly GCF_058802085.1 of Pseudomonas sp. GW822-FHT02G04. Classification (NCBI taxonomy): domain Bacteria; kingdom Pseudomonadati; phylum Pseudomonadota; class Gammaproteobacteria; order Pseudomonadales; family Pseudomonadaceae; genus Pseudomonas; species Pseudomonas sp. GW822-FHT02G04. Next base: position 69,215 of record NZ_JBXANU010000008.1, on the reverse strand, counting down.
CACTGCTGGCCATGATTTTCAACAGCGGTGCATCGACTTTGCCTAGGCCCGGTGCGTAGAACAGTTTACCGCCGGTGCTCAGGTCTTCGACGATCAGGCCGATGTTGTCGCCCGGGTGCGGGTCGAAGCGGTGCGGCGAGTAGGGTGGGGCGGCGCTGCGCAGGGGCAATGGGGTGAAGCGCAGGTTCGGGCAGGCCGGGACGGTGAAGCTCTGATCGAGTTCGATACGGTTCCAGTTCAACCCGCCGTTCCAGTGGGTCAGCATGGTGAACAACGGGAACCCGGTGCTCAGGTCTTCATGGATCATGTCGGTGCACCACACCTGATGCGGGCAACCTTCGCGCAGGCTGAGCAGGCCGGTGGTGTGGTCGATCTGGCTGTCCATCAGGATGATTGCGCTGATGCCGGTATCACGCAGCGCGCGGCCCGGCTGCATTGGCGCGAAACTCTGGAGCTGGGCACGGATGTCCGGCGAAGCATTGCACAGCACCCAGTTCACGCCGTCATCGGAAATTGCGATGGACGACTGGGTACGCGCTTCGGCCCGCAGGCTGCCGTCGCGAAAACCTGCGCAGTTCGCGCAGTTGCAGTTCCACTGGGGGAAACCGCCGCCGGCGGCGGAACCTAGAATCTGGACAAACATGGCCGCTCCATCATTGAAAACTGAAAATAAAAACGCCCCGGCAAGCCGAGGCGTAGCACTGCATTCTCTACCAAACGGCAGAGCTTAGCGGCTGGCGAAGTACATGGTGACTTCGAAGCCGATACGCAGGTCGGTGTAAGCAGGTTTGGACCAGGACATAGGAACGCTCCTTCAGGTGGATGGGACAGTTGAGACCTATACATATAGTCCACCTCCAGTCGGAGATGTTCAGATAGTTAGGTGGCTATGTTACTCAAAATTACGGAGTGATTGGCTGTGAATCTTTGAGAAAGCTAATTGCAGCGCCGGTAATGATCATTTTGCCACTTGCCAACGCGTAGTCGGGCAAGGCCCGCTGGCCAGACAGCGCCAGCCGCCTTCGGCCTGATTCAGTCGCTGTGCCGCAGCCAGTAAGGCTTTGCGGTCGATCATCAGGATCGTTTGAGGTAGCAGCACCAGATAATCCGACGAGTGGCCGGCCAGTTTGCCTTGCCAGAGCAGTTCGGCGGCCTGGGCGTTGGGCAGGGCGGTACTGTCGAATTGATCGGCCAAGGCCTGGCGTTGGGCGATGAAGTTCAGCTCATCGAGGCTTTCGATCATCCCTTCCAGTTCGCCGAGGAATTGTTCGATGTGCTGCAACAAGTCCAGAGGCGCGACGCTTGGCGATTGCACGCCGAACAACAGCCCGGTCTGACCGTTTATCTGGCGCAGGCCGCTGAACACCGCGTAACCGAGTTGTAGCTCCACCCGCAGGCGTTGATAGAACGGTGTCTGGCACATGTGTGCGAGCAAACGCCAGGCAGCTTCGTCGGCGATGTCATGGGTTGCCGTCGGACAAAAGAGTAACAGCGCGTGTTCGCTGGAGCCGGTATCGACGGCGTTCCAGAGATACTGTGAGCCGATCGATAAAGGTGGTGTCGATTGATTGTCTGGGGTTCCCGGCACACGACTCAAGGCAAGCCCCATCGCCGCTTGCGTCTGGGCCGACAGGCCGGTGGCCAGACCATCCCAGCGCGCGCTCGACCAGAGTTGCTGCAAGTCATCCGAGGCTGCTTTGTGCTCAGTGCATAAATCGGGCAGCGCCTTGAGCAGCTGTCGAATTGGCATCAAAGGGATGGCCGTCGGTGCTTCCTGTGAGAAACGGGCATCAGGTTTTGTCAGCGCTTTTAGCACATGTTCGAGGACTGTTGGCATCGGTTCCTGCAGCCCTGTCAGTCTCAGCAGCCATTCATTGCCCGATGCGCTGAAGGAAACGTCGACACCGGCCTGACGAGCATCTTCGTGCAACGGCTGCAGGCTGTTTTCCAGATTCGCCTGAAGGCGGCTGTGAGGTGCGGATTCCAGGCGCCAGCGCAGATAAACCGCACCTTCATCCGTGTTGTCCGGCAATGCCTGACTGAACTGCATCGGCGATCGTTCGCGGCGACTGCGCGAGCGATCCTGGGCAAAGGTCCGCAGGCCGCGGTGGGCGCTGGTCTGGCCGCGAATCAAGCCGGCATTCGCGGCTGGAGTCTCGGTACGCAAAAACGGGTTGGGCGTTGGCAGTTGCCACTGGCCGGTGAAGTTATCCACAGCGCCGATTTGTTTCAGGACTGCCTTGAGGGCGATAACGCCCTGTTCGGATAACCCCGGTTCAAGTTGCTCGCTGTCCCGTTGGGCCAATTGCAACGCGCTGCTGACTTGCTGTTGGCGCTGCTGCAGGGCGGCATATTCTTCGCGCAATGGGGCCCAATCCTGACGGGAGGAAAAAAAGCCCAGCCAATCCAGAAGCCGTTCGCGGATCACGCTGCCCGATTGCGTGGCGTTTGCGGGCAGCGTGAATTCGATGTGCAGCAAGGCTTGCCCGGCGTAGCGGTAGAGCGGCGCGGCTTTCAGGTTGTCCGCCAGCCCGCTGTCTCGCAGCTGCGCCAACAGGCCGCCGGGTATTGCGGCGGTCAGCCAATGGCACAGGAACGCCAGCGCTTCGGGCGATGAGTCGGGCAGCGCTTCGAAGGAGAACAGCAGGTCCAGTCGACGTTCTCCAGCCTGTTGATAACTATTGGCCGAAGAGTCCATCAACAGGGTGGGCTGTGTCTGAGGGGCTTTTTCACCGGCGGGAATGGCAACGGCAAACGCCTGCGCCATCCCTTTCAATTCCTCGAGACTCTGTGGGCCGGCCAGGCTCAACGTCATCTGCCCGGTCTGATAAAACTGCTGATAGAAGTCTTTCAACGCTTGCTGAAACTCGGGCTGTGGAATCGGCAGGCTGTAACGGTTGCCAGCATGAAACGCCCGTAACGGGTGAGTCGCCGAAAGCCCATCGAACAGCGCGAATTGCTGTTGGGCTGTGGCATCCCGCGACCAGGCGACAAATTCGGCGTGCAGCACTTCCCGTTCCCGCCGCTGATCGTCCGGATTCATACGCGGATGGGCGAGCATGTCTGACAGACGCTCCAGCCCAGTGCTGAACGCCTGAGGCGGCAGTTCGAAAAAGAAATCCGTCGTCCGTTCGCTGGTGCGCGCATTCACCTGCCCGCCATGACCTTGCACATAGGCCATCAGCCCTTGCTCAGCGGGAAAGCGCTCTGTACCCAGGAACAGCAAATGCTCGAGAAAGTGCGCCAGCCCCGGCCAGGCCAATGGCACGTCGTGACTGCCGGCAGCGACCCGCAACGCCGCGGCGCAGCGCTTCAAACCAGGAGCATGGCGCAGCGTCACCCGCAGACCGTTGGCCAGGGTTTCAGTGTGAAGGTGGGGGTGATTCAGCGCAGGCATGAGCACTTCCAGAACAGAGAAGCGCTAATGCTAGCGGATTAGGGGGCGTTCTCAATGAGTTTCCACACTGCGCCGGGGAAACACATTGAGAACGCCCCTCTAAGTGGATCAGCGCTTGTTCAGCGCGTCGTAAAGCTCGGGACGGCGATCGAGGAAGTAGCGATTGGCGGCGCGGGAATCGATCATCAGCTGGCGATCCAGTTCACCGACAATCAGCGCTTCATCAAGGCCGGACTGGGCGATGCGGCTGCCATCCGGCGCGGCGATGCTGCTCTGGCCGCAATACTGGATCTCGCCCTCGCTTCCGCAGTAGTTGGCGTAAGCCACATAACACTGGTTTTCGAAGGCCCGCGCGCGGACGGTGACGTCGGCGATGAAATCGTAGGGAATCATGTTCGCCGTCGGCACCAGGATCAGCTCGGCACCGGCCAACGCCAGACGCCGGGCGTTCTCCGGGAATTCCAGGTCGTAGCAGATCAAAAAGCCAAGCTTCCAGCCGTTGAGTTCAACCAACGGAAACTCATCCGGCCCGGGGTTGAACATCGAGTGATCGAGGTCGCCGAACAGATGAGTCTTGCGGTAGTTGCACAGCCGCTCGCCATTGGCGTCGATCAACTGCACGGCGTTGTAGATCTGCCCGTCCTCGGTACGCTCCGGGTAGCCATACAGAATGGCGATTCCCGCTGCCTTGGCGATACGCGCGATTTGCTGCGCCGATTCACCGTTATGCACCTCCGCCAGCACGCTGACGGCGTCTATGCCGATGTTGTAGCCGGTCAGGAACATCTCCGGCAGCACCAGCAAGTCCGCGCCCTTGGCCTCCAGCGCCAGTTGATGCAGGCGTTGCAAGTTGCCTGCGACATCCAGGGGCCGCGGTGGACATTGGTAAAGGGCTACACGCATTTCGGATTCCTCTTACTCGGGCAGGGCGATCGGACCGATCTCGTTGAACACATCTCCTGGACCCGGGTTTTCGGCGTGAGTTTCACCGCCGAAGTGTTTCATGATGCCCCACACCGCGTTGAGCGAGGTCTGCACCGCGCCTTCAACCCAGGCCGGTGTCCACGAAACGTCATCGCCAGCGATGAAAATCCCGCGTTGCTCGGGCGGCATGTCGTCCTGCATGAAGTGCGCGTACATGCGCTGGTTGTAGCGGTAGTGACCGGGCAGCGCGCCTTTGAAGGCCCCGAGGAAGTGCGGGTCAGCCTCCCACGACACGGTGATCGGATCGCCGATGATCCGCGCGGCGATGTCGACTTTCGGGTAGATCTTCTTCAACGCATCCAGCGCCAGTTTCACGCGCTTTTCCACCGGCTGCGGAAGCATTTTCAGGGCGTCGCTCATCCACGAGTACGACAGGCAAATCACCCCAGGCTTGTCGTCACCGTTATCGAACAAGTACGTGCCACGGGTCAGGCGATCGGTGAGGGTCATGCTCATCAGGTCGCGGCCGGTTTCCGGGTCCTTGTCCTTCCAGAATGGGCGATCGACCATCACGAAAGTCTTCGATGACTGCATGTAGCGGGTGCGGTCCAGAGCCATCCACATCTTTTGCGAGAACAGGGTTTCGTCGCATTCGATCTGGGTGGTTAGCAACCAGCTCTGGCAAGTGGTCAGCACCGCTGCGTATTCGCGGGTGTCGCCCCAGTTGTCGGTGACCGCAAAACGGCCGCCTGCCGCGTGGGCAATTTTCTTCACGCCGGTACGTGGCGCGCCGTTGTGCAGCGAGCTAAGGCTGGTGCCTTCCGGCCAGTGCACGCAACGCTCCGGCACATGGCGCCAGATACCCTGCGGCACTTGTTCCACGCCGCCGACCACCAGGTGCTGGTGATCGTCGCAGTTGGTCATCACCACGCGGAAAATTTCCAGCATCGAGTTGGGGAAGTCCGAGTCCCAGCCGCCGGTGCCGAAACCAACCTGGCCGAACACTTCACGGTGATGGAACGAGAGCTTGGCGAAGGCTTTGGAAGTGGCGACGAAGTCGTAGAAAGTGCGGTCGTCCCACAGCGGCACCAGGGTGTTCCACAACTCTTTGAGGCGCGGCACATCGCGGTCGCGGATCGCCTGCTGGATCTCGCCGAAGCGCGAACCGTCTTCCAGGGCATCGGCCCAAGCGTCAGCGACTTCCTGGAACAGTGCAGGAAGATCCGCCAGTTTCTGTGCGTAATGGGTTTTGCCTTCCAGATCGATCACCGTGCTGCCCGACGCGGGTGTCAGTGGGTTCGGGAAGGGCTTGGTCTCGAGGCCGAGCTTGTCGACGTAGTGATAAAACGCCGTGGACGACACCGGGAAGCGCATGCCACCGAGCTCGGCGATGATGCCTTCGGCACCGTTGAACGCCTGGGAGCGTAGACGACCGCCCATTTTCGAGGCTTCGTAGACGACCGGTTTCAGGCCCAGTTTCATTAGTTCATAGGCGGCCACCAGACCGGCAATGCCAGCCCCGACAATCGCCACCTCGGCGCCGTGATTGTGCGCCGGAATGCTGCCCAGCCCGGCCGGGTGCTCGATCCAGTCGTCGAAGGCGAAAGGAAAGTCCGGGCCGAAAATGGTGACTGGTTTTTTACCGTCTGCAGGATGGCGATTGTTCTTGTTCATGGCTGACCTTGCTGGCGACCCGACGCAGGATGCGCGTCTGAGTATAGGAAAAGATGGCAGCCATTCTAGAGAGCGTAGAACACGTTAATAAGACGCAAAGTGTCGTCGTTTTGCTAATTGTTTTATCAATATGACGATGTATCACTACATATTGTAGGTGTGAGCAGTGCGGCGATCCGACTTGCCCGCGAAGAGTCCCGACCAGACACCGAAGGCCTCAAACCGGCTGCCCCCGATCAATCTTGCTGCTCAGGATGATCGAAGTCGTCGTCTTCTCCACCCCATCCACACTGCCAATCTGATCCAGCAACTGATCCAGCTGCTCCGGCGAATCGGTGCGCAACCACGCCACATAATCAAACTCGCCACTCACCGCACACAGCTGCTGCACCTGAGCCATGGCGCTAAGTCGTCGCAGCACTTCCTTGCCAGACCTCGGTTGCACCGTAATCCCGACGTAAGCCTGCAATCCGCCATCCACCACACGCTGACCCAGTCGCACACCGTAACCGGTGATCACCTTGGCCTTTTCCAACCGGGCCAGGCGCGAAGTAACGGTGGTCCGGGCGATGCCCAGTTGCCGGGCAAGCATGGCCACACTTTCACGGGCATTGATCTGCAGGGCGGCGATCAATTGGCGGTCGATTTCGTCGAGAACAGGCGGGCGAGTGTCAGGCAAAGGGGTATCTCCAGCGGTACAGAGCAATGGGCAGGCATATTACAGGCAGTCCATGCCCTCAACGGGTTAATTGGATGGACACAAATTGTCACTCGTAGTCGAATGCGCAACCAGGGGCTGTGAAGCGAGGGGATCGAAATGAAGAGCATGCCTGCGGCTCTGCGCGACTATGCATTGCAAATTGCCAATCACGAAATGGGGCATTACGTCGTAGCCCGAGCCCTGGGTTTTGAAACGGGCGATGTGACCCTGAAAGTGACCATGGGCCTGACGCATCATGGCGGGGCCTCCATTACCTTGACGCGGTCCATTTCGTCGCTCGACGCCATGAAGGAACATTTGGAAGCCCGGATAATGGTCCTCTTCGCCGGCGCCATGGCGCAGACATTACCGCCAAAGCATTCGCCCGAGAAACGCGTCGATAAGTCGAAAGCGGCAGCCATCCTGAACGGAGAGTTTGGAGCGGAACAGGATCACGCAAAAATAAGAGAATTGCGGTACTTGCTTCGAAATATCGCCTATCCCGATACGGATCCAGCGTCGTCCGACAGCATCATTGCTGAGCTGACAGACATTAATGATCGCTTGTGGTTGCGGACTCAACAAATCGTAGAGGCATTGGCCGATACGATTACTGGATTGGCAGGGCTTTTGGTTGAGCGCATGGTCATTGTGGAGCAGTGGGGGCGGCGGGCGGATACGTATGAGGTTGTGTTGACGGGTGAAATGCTTGAGCGGCTGGGGTCAGTGCAGGCGATCACTGAACGCACCATTCAGTAGCGTTTGGAGTTGCTCGGCGCACTCCCCGGCAGCTACCCGGTGCGTTTAATGCCCCCCCGGTTGCCAAAAATGCATTAAAACGCTATTGTTTACACGTCAGCACAGACCGGAACCTTGGAAGCAAGGGGTGTTGATTTCGGTGGCGTAAGCCACTCCTAGCCAGTGAGCGGGATAAGCGGGAAACCGCGAAAGGAGAGGCCGATATTGAGATTTACAAAAAGCCCTGATGCGAAAGCATCGGGGCTTTTTGCTTCCTATCAAACGGATTTCCCAGCATTCCGTATCTCAAGGATGTAGCGCACATTTTGCGGTTTCCCCTTGGGCAGCTTTGCCCGACCCCACTCAGCCACCTCGTACGCGGAAATCACCCTCAGCTTGAGAAGATTTGTGGTGCCTTGCGGTTTGCTGATCGAGAAGAAAATCGCATAGTCATGTAGATCCAGGCAGTAATATCGCTGACTGTTTTCTACGTAAAACGGAACGGCGAGCCCTTTAAAGAAACGTTTGTGGATGTATTCCGCTATCTGACAACTGCAGTGGTGCCGATCAGAGCAGAAATAACGACGCTCTCCTCTGTGTGTTAGCTGCTGTCCATTGCCTTTGGCATCTGTGAAACAATGAAATCCGAATTCGAATTTGACAGTGAGCTGCTCACCAGCGACCTCAAATACCAGTTCGAATGGTTGTAGGTGCTCCATACTGTACTGGCGTCCGCCAATTATTAGGTCTTTCCATTGCATTAGGTCGTCGCCGGACGCAGTAAAGAGGGGCGCATTTTAGTGGTGCTCCCGATAAAAATAGAGATACCCCGAAAAATCGGGGCGTGTTTCAAGGAATGTGCAGGCGCTATTCTCCGGACTCCGTCGCTGTCCGGGCAGGTCGCGGTGTCAGCACTTTCACCACATCATCAATCACCGCTTTGCTCATCGCCGTCAGGTAGTGTGCGGCCCAGGCGTGGCGGTCGGTGTCTTTTGCGTAGGCGGCGTCCTCGGCAAATGATTTGGCGAGGGATAGCAGGTCGGATGCCTGTGCCAATGCATTGACGATAGGTACGCCAGCGCTGACGTGGAACAGTGGCTGATCCGAGCAATAGGTGAAAGGCGTGAAGCCGATGGTTTTCAGTTCGGAAGCTGCGGGCGAATCTGTTTTGCTCATTGTATTGCTCCTTAACTCGAGGAGCTGCCGCATTCGTTACCACACGAATGGGTGGCAGCTGTACGCAGGGTGGTAAACCGGGAGTCAAGGAACCGGCAGACCCGAAGGTCTCCCACGCACAGCCGCCATAACACAGGAGTGCAGGCCTAAAAAAACGCCTGAAGTCGTGATGGGGGCGCTGTTGCGCTTAACCTCGCCGGGTTACCACATCCGATCGCTGCATTGGCAGCGACGTCCGGAGAGTATCCCGTCGAAGAAAAGCCCAACAGGCGGCAAAGTGCCCAAATGCGCCCATTACGCAATTCTCGGAGTTTGCCTACAAGGTCATCGGGCGTCATCCGATAGTTCGAAGCCTTCAGCAAAACAAACCTACATATCAGGTACGAAAAAGCCGCGCATTAGCGCGGCTTTCTTGTTTGGTGGGCCCACACGGACTTGAACCGTGGACCAAAGGATTATGAGTCCTCTGCTCTAACCAACTGAGCTATAGGCCCTCAGTAGGCCGCGGATTATAGCGACGGTTTCTCGGCTGTGCTATCCGAAAAATCCGATACGGCTATACGAAGAAACGTCGCGGCGAATTCGTCGGGGGAAAGTGGCAGGCTGACGATGTAGCCCTGGATCTGTTCGCAGCCTTCGGTGGTGAGGAATTGTTGCTGCGCATGGGTTTCGACGCCTTCGGCGATGACGGTGAATTGCATGCTGCGGCCCAGGGCAATGATTGCGCGGACAATCGCCGCGTCGTGGGGGTCGTCCGGTAGGCCGCGGACGAAGGACTGGTCGATCTTGAGGATGTCCAGCGGCAGGCGTTTGAGGTAGCTCAGGGACGAATAACCGGTGCCGAAATCATCGATCGCCAGTTGCACACCCAGGCGTTTGAGTTGATGCAGCACCGCCAGCGCTTCTTCGGCCTGGCTCATGATGAAGTTTTCGGTAATCTCCAGTTGCAGAAAATCGGGTTTGAGGCGGTTGTCCTTGAGCAATTGCTCGATTCGGCCGAGCAGATTCGGCTGGCGTAATTGAGCGCCCGCCAGGTTGACCGAGAGTGGACCGAGACACTCATAGACCTGATTCCACTCGTACATCTGCCGGCAGGCGGTTTCCAGTACCCAATCGCCGATTTGCAGGATCATGCCGTTCTCTTCGGCCAGGGGAATGAAGTGCTCGGGGGGCACATCGCCGAAGGTCGGGTGGTGCCAGCGAATCAGCGCTTCGGCACCGACCAGCCGATGATCCTTGAGGCTGATTTTGGGCTGGTAGTACAAAAACAGCTCATTGCGCTCGATGGCGCGTCGCAGTTCATGCTCCAGTGCCACGCGTTCGCTGGCCTGGGCGGTGAGGTCGCGGGTGTAGCTTTCAACCCGGTTACGGCCCTTGGCCTTGGAGCGATACATCGCGGCATCGGCGTTCTTGACCAGCGTGGCAACGTCGCAGCCGTCCTTGGGATACAGGCTGGTGCCGATGCTGGCGCTGATGAAAAACTCATGCTCACCGGCCTGGAAAGGCGCGTTGAAGCAATTGAGCAGCTTGGTGGCAATGTTGTCGGCATCGCTGGCCTGTTGCAGGCCGGGGAGCAGGATGATGAATTCGTCGCCACCCAGTCGCGCCACGGTATCGATATCGCGCAACTGCTCCTTGAGGCGCACGGCGATGCCTTTGAGCAGCAGGTCGCCGACTGGGTGACCGAGGCTGTCGTTGATGTGTTTGAAACGGTCCAGGTCCAGGAACAGCACGGCGCCCTGGCCACCGTTTTCCTGCTGGTTGTTCAGCGCTGTCAGCAGGCGGCTTTCGAACAGCGTGCGGTTTGGCAGGCCGGTCAGTGGATCGTGGTGCGCCTGGTAGTCGAGTTTGGCTTGCGCATGCTTGAGGCTGGAAATGTCTGCGAATACCGCGACAAAGTGGGTGATGAGTTTGTCCCGGTTGCGCACTGCGCTGATGGTCAGCCAGCTCGGGTAGAGCTCGCCGTTCTTGCGCCGGTTGGAAATCTCGCCTTGCCAATGACCTTCGGCGGTCAGTTGATGCCACATCGCCGCATAGAAGGCGCTGTCGTGCAGGCCCGAGGCGAGCAGGCGAGGGGTGTGGCCCAGTGCTTCGGTCTCGCTGTAGCCGGTGATTTCGGTGAAGGCACGATTGACCGCGCTGATGTGCTGTTGGGTGTCGGTGATCAAGACACCCTCAGCGGTGCTCTCGAACACCGTGGCGGCCTGTTGCAGTTTCTCCTGCATCAGGTGTCGCTCGGTAATGTCCCGGGCGATGGTCAGCATGCAGTCTTCATCGCCGATGGGCAGCGGACGGCTTGAAACCTCGCAGAGCCGGATCTGCCCGTCTTTGCGGCGGATGTGGCAACTGAAATCGCGGACGAAACCATCCCGGTGCAGCAACTCGAGCATCTGTTTGCGCTCGTTGAGATTGACCCAGATCCCCAGGTCCAGCGCCGACCGGTCCACAGACATCGCGCTGTTGAACCCGGTAATACGGCTGAAACCTTCGTTGACCTCCAACAGTAAGCCGTCGCTCTGCCGGGACAGCAGCAAGCCGTCGGGGGAGGCGTGAAAGGCTTTGGCGAATTTCTCTTCGGAGGTTTGCAGTTGTTGTTGGGTTTCCTTGAGCTGACTGATGTCTCGCACCACCACCACCAGGGCCGGGGTCGTGTCGAGGTCGAAAGGCTCGGCGGAAATCAGACCAGTGAACACCTGGCCATTGTTGCGGCGAAAGGGCATCTCCAGGTTGCGGATACTGCCGGCCTGCAATCGCTGCAGTAAACCCGGCCCCACGCCGGGTACGCCCCAGATGTTCAGGTCGGTGGCCGTCTCGCCTACGACGTCTTCGGCCTTGAGGCCGATCTGTTCCTCGAACGCCTCGTTGACTTCCAGCAGACAGCCGTCGGAAAGCCGTGCAATCACCAGAATATCCGGGCATTGCTGGAATACCGAGGCGAACTTCTGTTCCGACAGGCGCAGCGCCTCTTCGGTGCGTTTGGCTTCGCTGATGTCGATCATCAGCCCGCGCAGGACCGGTTCATGGCCGTGTTCGATCAGGCTGACGATATCGCGGACCCACAGGCAGCGGCCGTCAGCGGTGATGACCCGGTAATCGACGCTATGATCGCGCCCGGCCGCCACTTCACGGTCGCAGAAGGCCTGGGCCCGGGTGAGGTCCGCGGGGTGGATGATGTTGCGCCAGAAGCCCGGAATCAGCCAATGGGACAGGGGATAACCGAGGAGATCCTGGGCGTGGGGCGACACGTAACTGTAGGTGTAATCGCTGATCTGCGCTTCCCAGGCGATGGCTGAAAGACTCTCCACCAGCCCGCGGTAATGGTATTCGCTGCTGCGCAGCTCCTGTTCCAGGTCGACCCTGCGGGCAATTTCCGAACTCAGTCGGCGATTGATGCGGATCACCACTGCCAGCACGATCATCAGAGCCAATAGTCCTGGCAGGCCGTAAATCAGCACGTCGGACCAGAAGGTCCGATGATCCAGGACGTTACCGACCCAATGTTCCTGGATGGCACTGATTTCACTTGGGCTCATGTCTGCCAGGACTTTGTCCAGGATACTGACCAGCAGCTTGTTGTTCGGGGGGACGGCCATCGCCAATTGGTATCGGTAGGGCGTCTCACCGCTGACGTAGAGCCCTTCGAGCTTGAGCTGGCGCAGGCTCCAGACACTGGAGGCGAGATCGCCCACGACCGCGTCCACTTCGTCGGTAGCCAGCGCTTGCAGTGCCGAGCTGACATTGGGCATCGCCACCAGATTCAGGTCGGGATGCTGGGTGCGCAACAGTTCATGGGGGGCGTAGTTTTCCACCACGGCGATCTTCAGCCCGTACAGGTCTTTGAGTTTGCGCGGTTGGGGCCCTCCGACGTGGGCCAGAATGACAATCGGAAAATCGAGGTAGGGGCGGGTGAACGACAGATAGGTCTGGCGCTCGGGGGTCGACATGATGCCCGGCAAGATGTCTAGCTTGCCTTGTTTGGCCTGCTGCAGCACTTCAGTCCAGCTGACCGGTTCGATGGGCGTGAGTTTGATGGCCAGCCGTTGCCGGATGACGTTGATATAGTCTGCTGCCAGGCCCTGATAACGCCCATGGTCGTCGCGAAATTCAAACGGCGGCCACGACGCATCGACGCCCAGACGCAATTCCGGGTGAGCCGCCAGCCAGCTACGTTCTTCGTCGGTCAGAGTCAGCGCGCCAGCCGTTGCGGTCCAGGTCATCAGCGACAGCAAAAAAAGCACGGTCGACCATCTGGGCATAACGGTCTCGTTATGGCTTGGGGGAATGCTTCGAGTGTAGACGGGCTATTCGGCGGGGGGGACGTGCGGGGCATTTAATCTGCATAAAGCAAAACCCCCGGCCTGGGCCGGGGGTTCTGTGATCACTCGTCGAGGAAGGAGCGCAAATGCTCGCTTCTCGTCGGGTGGCGCAGCTTGCGCAGCGCCTTGGCTTCGATCTGACGAATCCGCTCACGGGTCACGTCGAACTGCTTACCAACCTCCTCGAGGGTGTGGTCGGTATTCATGTCGATACCGAAACGCATGCGCAAAACCTTGGCTTCACGGGCAGTGAGGCCGGACAGGACTTCGCGAGTCGCTTCTTTAAGGCTCTCAACGGTAGCGACATCGATTGGCGACTGCATGGTCGAGTCTTCGATGAAGTCACCCAGATGGGAGTCTTCGTCATCACCGATCGGGGTTTCCATGGAGATCGGCTCTTTAGCGATCTTCAATACCTTGCGGATCTTGTCCTCAGGCATTTCCATGCGTTCGCCCAGCTCTTCCGGGGTCGGTTCGCGACCCATTTCCTGCAACATCTGCCGGGAAATACGGTTGAGCTTGTTGATCGTCTCGATCATGTGCACCGGAATACGGATGGTGCGGGCCTGGTCGGCGATCGAGCGAGTGATCGCCTGACGGATCCACCAGGTGGCATAAGTCGAGAATTTGTAGCCGCGGCGGTATTCGAACTTGTCTACCGCTTTCATCAAGCCAATGTTGCCTTCCTGGATCAGATCGAGGAACTGCAGGCCACGGTTGGTGTACTTCTTGGCGATGGAGATCACCAGACGCAAGTTCGCTTCGACCATCTCTTTCTTCGCGCGGCGGGCCTTGGCCTCACCGATCGACATGCGACGGTTGATGTCCTTGATCTCGGCGATCGTCAAACCGGTTTCGGTTTCCAGCGCGGTCAGCTTCTGCTGGCAACGAATGATGTCCGGTTGCAGGCGACCAATGGCTTCAGCGTATTTGCTTTTGCCTTTGGCCAGTGCATCGCTCCAGCTTTCGTCGACTTCGTTGCCCGGGAACTGGCGCAGGAAGTCGGCACGCGGCATGCGGGCATCACGAACGCACAGCTGCATGATCGCGCGCTCTTGCTGGCGCAGACGATCCAGGGCACTGCGAACACGCTCGACCAGGCCTTCGAATTGCTTCGGCACCAGTTTGATCGGCATGAACAGCTCAGCCAGGGCCAACAGCTCGGCAATCGCAGCCTTGTTGTAGCGACCGTGCTTTTTCAGCGCCTTGCGGGTGATTTCCATCTGATCGGCGACAGCGCCAAAACGCTGTGCGGCGATGACCGGATCCGGACCGCTTTCGGCTTCTTCTTCGTCATCGCTTGCTTCGGCGTCATCGTCGTCGGTGTCGTCGGCAGCTGGAGCGGCTTTCGGGTCGACAGGCGGTGGCACTTCGGCTGCAGGCGGCGCAATGCCGTCGTCCGGGTCGATATAACCGCTCAGGACGTCGGACAGGCGGCCACCTTCGGTGGTGACGCGAGTGTACTCGGAGAGAATATGGTCAACCGTGCCAGGGAAGTGCGCGATTGCGCCCATCACTTCGCGGATGCCCTCTTCAATACGCTTGGCGATTTCGATTTCGCCTTCACGTGTGAGGAGCTCTACCGTACCCATTTCACGCATGTACATGCGCACTGGGTCGGTGGTGCGACCAATGTCGGTCTCGACCGCTGCCAACGCTGCAGCTGCCTCTTCGGCCGCGGCTTCGTCGGTATCGGCGTCGGCCAGCATAAGGGAATCCTTATCTGGCGCAACCTCGAATACGTTGATCCCCATGTCATTGATCATGCGGATGATGTCTTCCACCTGTTCCGGATCTGAAATATCCTCCGGCAGGTGGTCGTTGACCTCCGCGTAAGTCAGGTAGCCCTGCTCACGACCAAGTGTGATCAACTCTTTGATACGAGACTGCTGTTGCGCTTTTCCGGACATAACACCCTATCCACTGAAGGTCTTGGCGGGCAAAAAACAAGCCGAGGATTATACCTGAGCTATGACCTCACGCGCCAGTTGAGGTCGGGTTTGATGCGCAAACATTGCGGCTTAAAAGGTCGCGCAGTTGATTTTTCTCTTCGGCACTCAACTCACTTTGACGCGCTTTTCGAAGAAGTTGTTCCAGATTTCGCTCGCGTTGGCGGGCTGACAAGCTAGTAATGGTGTCGAAAAACTGTTGTTCAAGGTTGTCTCCATCAATCAGCCATTCCTTTTCTGCCAGCGCTTTCAGCAGTCGGCCCTGTTCAGTGCCGTGCCAACGCGCAATCAGTTGAAATGAGTTTAGCTTGGGATTCTTCTGTACGGCTTCGAGCAGGGCGACCAGCAGTTGCGTGTTAGTGTGGTCTTCGGCCGCAAAGTGCCCGGCATCCTCGACTTTTTCGGCCAGTTGCGGGTGATGCAGCAACGTGCGCAAGGCGGCCAGGGTGGGTGGCTCTACAGCAGCCGGTACTCGTGGTGCGCGCGGTTGATCGCGATCGCCGCCGCGTTTGCCGTTCTTGTCCCACGGCTTCTTGTCCCATTTTTTGCCGCCGGCGCCCGGTTTCTTCGGCGTCCACTCCTGCTGCGGCACATACATCTCTTGTGCCTGCGGCTGATGGTAGTCGCTGTAATCGGGCATGGCGTCGTAATCAATGCCCGGGTCGTACGCCGGTGGTGCTTCCTGAGGTGCGCTTTGCACCAGTTGGCTCACGGCTTCACCGCTGAGCCCGGTAATTTCGGTCAGGCGCTGGCGCATCAGAATGCGCAGGTTGGCGCCCGGAACCTTGTCGATCAGTGGCGCGGCGAGAGTGGCCATGTGGGCCTTGCCTTCAAGCGAGCGCGGGTCCGATTCCTCGGTCAACTGTTGGAAAAAATAATCGGCCAATGGCTGTGCATGCTGATTGATCCGCGCGCGGAAGGCGTCAGTGCCTTCGGAGCGGACCAGGGTGTCCGGGTCTTCGCCTTCGGGCAGGAATAGAAAGCGTGCGCGCCGTCCGTCCTGCAAGCTCGGCAACGTCGCTTCCAGTGCACGCCAGGCAGCGTTGCGGCCGGCCTGGTCGCCGTCGAAGCAGAACAGTACGTTGGGTACGACGCGAAACAGTCGCTTCAAGTGCTCTTCGCTGGTGGCGGTGCCCAGGGTCGCCACAGCATTGCGCAGGCCTTGCTGGGCGAGGGCGATGACGTCCATGTAGCCTTCGACGACGATGATTTCGTCGAGGTTGCGGTTGTTCTTGCGCGCTTCGTAAAGGCCATAGAGTTCCTGGCCCTTATGAAAAACCAGGGTTTCCGGTGAGTTCAGGTATTTCGGCTTGTCGTCGCCCAGCACCCGGCCGCCGAAGGCGATGATGCGCCCGCGGCTGTCGCGGATCGGGAACATCACGCGATCGCGGAAGCGGTCGTAGCGCTTGCCGGTTTCGGCGTTCTCCACCAGCAGGCCGGCATCGATCATGGCCTTTTGCTGCAGGGTGTCGCTGCTCAAGTGCTTGAACAGATTGTCCCAGCCGGGCGGGGCGAAACCGAGGCCAAAGTCCCGGGCAATTTCGCCGGTCAATCCACGACCTTTCAAGTAATCCACAGCAGCTTTGCGCGATGGATGGCTTTTCAGGGCCTGACGGTAAAAATCGGCGGCGGCAGTGAGCAGTGGATACAGCGGCGAATCGGTGGGCTGCCGCGGTTTGTGCGGTCGGCCGCTTTCTTCGCGGGGGATTTCCATGCCGGCGGCTTTGGCCAGTTCTTCGACAGCCTGGGGGAAGTCCAGGTTGTCGTGGTCCATGATGAAGCCGAGGGCGTTACCGCCAGCGCCGCAGCCGAAGCAGTAATAGAACTGTTTGTCGGGGCTGACGCTGAAAGAGGGGGTTTTTTCTTTGTGAAACGGGCAGCAGGCAGTGTAGTTCTTGCCGGCCTTTTTCATTTGCAGGCGCGAGCTGACCACATCGACGATGTCGGTGCGGTTCAGAAGGTCGTCAATGAAGCTCTGGGGAATTAGCCCGGCCATGGCGTTCTCGTCATCTGCGCTGAAATGGACCCGAAACGAAGTGCGGCCGAACGCGGGTCATTGTTTGAGGCGCGCAGGGTGTGCGGCTCGACCGGTGTCGTCTGCGTAATCGCTGTCAGGAAGTGTATCTGCCGAAAATCCGCTGACGTTAGTACCGATCAGCATTCGACTATATGAAAGTGTTTCGCTGAGTCCGGCGACGGCCAGTCAATGGCCTCGGATAGCTCATAAGCGGGCACGCAAGAAGGTGCCTTGGGCTGATCGTCGTGAGAGGAATCAGTGGGTGTGCTCGTCAGTAGCCTTGAAAGGCTCGTCAGAAAAGACGTGCACCGCTGGCAAAAGAGCCAGGTCTGACGCTGTGAAGCAGGTTTGTCTCGGTCGCGTCTGCGGCTTTGACGGTGAAGCATCAAGCGTTGTCCGCAAATGCCATTAGCCCGGCTGAGGGCCGGGCTTGGCAGAAGCTTGCTACGATCGTCTGCGTATTAGTACAGACGAACGGCGCGGCGCTGTTCGCGCTGTACTTTCTTGGCGTGACGCTTAACAGCGGCTGCTGCTTTACGCTTACGCTCAGAAGTAGGCTTCTCGTAAAATTCGCGGCTACGAACTTCAGCCAGTACACCGGCTTTTTCGCAGGAGCGCTTGAAACGACGCAGAGCTACGTCGAAGGGTTCGTTCTCTTTAACTTTGACGGCTGGCATCCAGAGCTACCTTCATTCATTACCGGGGTCAACATCCTCGCGGCAAAAGAGCACTTGAAGACGTCGGTTTTTAAGGGTTGCGGATGTTAACCCCTCATCGCTCGGAATGCAAAGCCTCTGATCGAAAACCGCTGGTCGGGGCATCACGCGACGACTATTATGCGCGCCTTCGAATTCAGCCTCTACAAGGCGCAAACCCATGCTAGTACTGGGATTAGAAACCTCCTGCGACGAAACCGGTGTTGCACTTTACGACAGTGAACGCGGGTTGTTGGCCGATGCGCTGTTCAGTCAGATCGACCTGCATCGCGCCTATGGCGGCGTGGTGCCGGAGCTGGCTTCGCGCGATCACGTCAAACGCATGCTGCCCTTGATCCGTCAGGTGCTGGCCGAGGCCGGCTGCGTGCCGACCGAGATCGACGCCATCGCTTATACCGCCGGTCCCGGCCTGGTCGGAGCCCTGCTGGTAGGGGCTTCCTGCGCGCAGGCGCTGGCTTTTGCCTGGGGTATCCCGGCGTTGGGCGTGCACCACATGGAAGGTCACCTGCTGGCGCCGATGCTGGAACCGCAACCGCCGGAGTTCCCGTTCGTCGCTTTGTTGGTCTCGGGCGGTCATACGCAGCTGGTTCAGGTCGACGGGATCGGTCAGTACACGCTCTTGGGCGAGACCCTCGACGATGCCGCCGGCGAAGCGTTCGACAAAACTGCAAAAATGATGGGCCTCAATTATCCGGGCGGTCCGGAGATTGCTCGTCTGGCGGCGCAAGGCGTTGACGGACGTTTCGTCTTCCCGCGTCCGATGTGTGATCGTCCGGGCCTGGCGTTTAGCTTCAGCGGTTTGAAAACCTTCGCCTTGAACACCTGGCAGCAATGCGTCAGCGCCGGGGACGACGGCGAGCAAGCCCGTTGCGACATCTCGCTGGCGTTCCAGCAGGCCGTGGTGGAGACTTTGACCATCAAGTGCAAGCGTGCCCTGAAACAGGCCGGCATGAAGCGTCTGGTGATCGCTGGCGGCGTCAGCGCCAACAAGGCGTTGCGCACGTCACTGGAAAAAATGCTCGGCGACATGAAGGGCGATGTGTTTTATGCCCGTCCGGAGTTCTGCACCGACAACGGTGCGATGATTGCGTTTGCCGGCTGCCAGCGCTTGCAGGCTGGTCAGCACGAAAGCCTGGCGATCAGCGTGCAGGCGCGTTGGCCGATGGAGCAGCTGTCGGCGCTGTGATGAGCGGTGCTCACGTGCGGCATTTAAAAATGCCGTTCGCGCCCGGCAAACAGGTCGCGTAGATTGCCGCGATGACGCCAGACGATCAGCCCCGTGAGCGCGCTCATGGGCAGCAGTGCCGCCGGCTCTTGCCAGGCGAGCAGCGGCAGGGTCAGGGGTGTGGCAATCAGGGCGGCGAGTGAGCTGGTGCGGGTCAGGTAGAACGTCAACAGCCAGGCACAGACTGCCAGCAGCGCAGCGGGCGGATAGAGCCCCAGCAGCATGCCGGCCGCGGTGGCGACACCTTTGCCGCCGCGAAAACGGAAGTACAGTGGGAACAGATGACCGATGACGGCGACGACGCCGATCCAGGCTTGTTCCTGTAGTGAAAGGCCCATTGCACCTGCGACCAGCACTGGCAGCAGGCCTTTGCAGAGGTCGCCGAGCAAGGTCAGGATGGCGAGTTTTTTGCCGGCCAGACGCAACATGTTGGTGGCACCGGCATTGCCCGAGCCACTCATTCGCGGATCGGGGTTACCGGTCAGGCGGCTGAGCAAAATGGCGAAGGACAGAGAGCCGAGCAGGTAGGCGAAAATCGCCAGTGACCAAAACATGCTAACTATTCCGGGCGAGGACGCCCTGATTCTAACGGCGCATTGCGCCCTTGTCGTGCAGCGGAGAGAAGTGCTTGGACAGAGTGTTTATCGAGGGCCTGGAAGTCGACACCGTGATTGGTGCCTACGACTGGGAACGAGGCATCCGACAGTGTCTGCGACTTGATCTGAGCTTCGCCTGGGACAATCGCCCGGCCGCCGCCGGTGATGACCTGACCCTGGCGCTTGACTACGCGAGCGTTTCGTCACGCATCCAGGCTTTTGCCGAGCAGGCGCAGTTCCAGCTGGTCGAGACGTTTGCCGAACGTCTGGCTGAAGTGCTGATGAGTGAATTCAAGATCACCTGGATGCACCTCAGGCTGACCAAGCCAGGTGCCGTTCCGGCGGCCAAGGGCGTGGGCGTGGAGATCGAGCGCGGATGTCGCTGACTCAGGTGTATCTCGGGCTCGGTAGCAATATCGAGCGCGAATCCCATTTGCAGGCTGGCCTGGACGCCCTGGCGGGTTTCCTGGTGGATATGCGCTGCTCGGCGGTGTTCGAAAGCCAGCCGGTGGGGATCAAGAGCGGGCCGTTTTTCAACTTTGTGGTCTCGGCCTATACCGATCTGCCGCTGATGGAACTGGATCGACGGCTGAAATTCATCGAAGCGGATAACGGCCGCTACGCGCCGGACCGCAAGGGCTTGCCGCTGGATATCGACGTGTTGTTGTTCGGCGACCTGGTGGGTAACTTCGATGGCTTGATCTTGCCCAGGGCAGAGATTCTGAAAAATGCCTTCGTGTTGTGGCCGTTGTCGCTGATTGCGCCGGACAGAGTGCATCCGGGCGTAGGCAAAAGCTTTGCGACCTTGTGGAGCGAGGCGCGGATCGATCAGGTGTTGGCGCCGGTGGCTTTTGAGTGGCGCGGTGAGCAATTGACCCCCTCCGATATGCTGTAAAGCAAAAGATCGCAGCCTTCGGCAGCTCCTACGTCGAACCGGTTCACCCCGCGACATCGCGAGTGTATGCCAGGCCCTGTAGGAGCTGCCGCAGGCTGCGATCTTTTGCCCTTGCTTACGCTTGTTCTTTGTAAGCCTTCAACGCCTTGAGCCGCTCGCGCTTGATCGCCTCGCCCAGCTCCGGTCCCTTGAATCCCTTCTCTAGCAATGGCTGAACCGCCACGCTTCGCGCCGCAGTTGCTGCCCCGCGCAAATAATCCGCCTGTGGATAACTTCGCTGCTCCAGGCCTTTGCGTCCTCGAGCGTCCATCTCGCATGCAGCGATAAACTCCTCAAAGCGCTGAGGTCGACGATAGACGTCGAAACTCTGCAGCAACTCCAGCAAGGTCGACGGTTTCAGCTCCAGAGCCCGGTGGCCGTGGGTGTGATACTCGCCCACCAGCAGTGCCAATTCCTGACAATCCTTCGGTGCCTTGAAGCGCTCGTTGACCGCTTTGATCAGCTTCAGACCTTTGTGCTCGTGGGCGATGTGGCGGGGCCATTCCTCCTCGGGCGTCAGTCCTTTGCCCAAGTCATGCAGCAGACAGGCCCAGCGCACGGTCAGCGGTTGTTTGTGCAGCGCCGCTTGCTCCAGCACGCTCAGGGTATGCACGCCTGTGTCGATTTCCGGGTGATGGGCCTCGGGTTGCGGTACACCGAACAGCGCATCGACTTCCGGCATCAGCACTTTGAGCGCACCGCACTCGCGCAGCACCTGGATGAACACCTGGGGTTGGTCTTCCATTAGCGCGCGGGCGATTTCTTTCCAGCTGCGTTCCGCGGTCAGAGCCTCCAGTTCACCCGATTCGCTGAGTTGCCGCATCAGCGCCAGTGTCTCGGGGGCGACGGTGAAACCCAGTCCCGCATAACGCGCGGCGAAGCGGGCAACGCGCAGAACACGGAGAGGATCTTCGGCGAATGCGGGGGAAACGTGACGAAGCAGGCGAGCTTCGAGATCCCGCTGGCCATGGTAGGGGTCGGTCAGGTTCTGCTGATCGTCTTCGGCCATGGCGTTGATCGTCAGGTCACGACGAATCAGGTCTTCTTCGAGCGTGACTTCGGGGCTGGCGTGAAAGGTGAAGCCGCCGTAACCGCGCCCGCTTTTGCGCTCGGTGCGGGCGAGGGCGTATTCCTCACCGCTTTTGGGGTGAAGGAACACCGGAAAATCCGCACCCACCGGGCGAAAGCCCTTGGCGAGCATTTCTTCGGTGGTGGCGCCTACCACGACCCAGTCGATATCGGTGACAGGCTTGCCCAGCAGGCGATCGCGTACCGCACCACCGACTTTATAAATCTGCATAAAAAACCTCCGTTAGCCCGACAGAATAACCTTTGCGTCGAACTTCCGGAGGCCGAAACAGGATCAAAGATGAATGACAGCCAGGTCTAGCCGGCCGTAGTCTCCCTCGCCATGCTCGCTTTTGGGTGGAACATGGTGGGTTTTCACCACCTGATCCCCTTGCAGGGTTTCCAGGTGAATGTCGAAGCCCCACAGCCGGTGCAGGTGCTTGAGCACTTCCTCGGTGGAATCGCCCAGTGGCTTGCGGTCGTGCTGCTGGTGACGCAAGGTCAGTGAGCGGTCGCCGCGCCGGTCGATGCTGTAGATCTGGATGTTGGGTTCACGATTGCCCAGATTGTATTGCGCCGCCAGGGTTTCGCGAATGGTTCGATAGCCCTCTTCGTCGTGGATCGCCGGAACCAGCAGATCGTCCTTCTGATCGTCATCGAGAATGCTGAACAGCTTCAGGTCGCGGATTACCTTGGGTGACAGGTACTGCAGGATGAAGCTCTCGTCCTTGAAGCTGCTCATGGCGAATTTGATGCTGGACAGCCAGTCGGTGCCGGCGATTTCCGGGAACCAGCGGTAGTCTTCTTCGGTAGGCTGTTCGCATATCCGCCGGATATCGCGATACATGGCAAAACCGAGGGTGTAGGGGTTAATTCCGCTGTAGTAGGGGCTGTCGAAGCCCGGCTGAAAGACCACGCTGGTATGGGACGTCAGGAACTCCATCATGAAACCATCGGTGACCAGGCCTTCGTCATACAAGTCGTTCATCAAGGTGTAGTGCCAGAAGGTGGCCCAGCCTTCGTTCATCACCTGGGTCTGGCGCTGTGGATAAAAATACTGGGCGATCTTGCGCACAATCCGCACGATTTCACGTTGCCATGGCTCCAGCAGCGGGGCGTGTTTTTCGATGAAATACAGGATGTTTTCCTGAGGCTCGGCGGGGAAGCGCGCGTTGTCCTTGTCGCTGAACTTGTCCGCGCCTTTTGGAATGGTCCGCCACAAATCGTTGATCTGCTTTTGCAGATGTTCTTCCCGATCTTTCTGCCGACGGCGTTCTTCTTCGGCGGAAATCGGATAAGGGCGTTTGTAACGGTCGACCCCGTAATTCATCAGCGCGTGGCAGGAATCGAGTAAGTCCTCTACTGCGTCGATACCGTGGCGTTCTTCGCACTGCATGATGTACTGCTTGGCGAACACCAGGTAATCGATGATCGAGCTGGCGTCGGTCCAGGTGCGGAACAGGTAATTACCCTTGAAGAAGCTGTTATGGCCATAGCAGGCGTGAGCCACCACCAGGGCCTGCATGCAGATGGTGTTTTCTTCCATCAGATAGGCGATGCAAGGGTCCGAGTTGATCACAATCTCGTAGGCCAGCCCCATCTGGCCGCGGCTGTAGGATTTTTCGGTACTTAGGAAGTGTTTGCCATAGGACCAATGGTGATAACCCAAAGGCATGCCCACAGAGGCGTAGGCGTCCATCATCTGTTCGGCGGTGATCACTTCGATCTGGTTGGGGTAGGTATCGAGCGCATAGCGGGCCGCGAGACGACTGATTTCGCGGTCGTAGGCCTGGATCAGCTCGAACGTCCATTCAGAGCCGGTGGAAATGGGTTGGCGCTTCTGCTCTTTGGCGGTCATGTCACTAACCTGCGCTGGAAGAGTTCACGGAAGACCGGATAGATATCCCCGGCCGAGACCAGTTGCTGCTGGGCAAAAGTGTCAGAGAAGGCTTCGGCGATGCGTTCGTACTCGAACCACAGGGCCTGGTGTTCGCGCGGGGTAATCTCTACATAAGTGTAGTACTGCACGAACGGCATGATCTGGTTGATCAGGATGTCGCGGCAGATCGGCGAGTCATCGTTCCAGTTGTCACCGTCGGACGCCTGGGCAGCATAGATATTCCACTCATTGCTCGGATAACGCTCGGCCATGATCTCCTGCATCAGTTTCAGGGCACTGGAGACGATGGTGCCGCCCGTTTCCCGGGAGTAGAAAAACTCCTCCTCATCCACTTCGCGGGCACTGGTGTGGTGGCGGATGAACACGACGTCGATTTTGTCGTAGTTCCGCTTGAGGAACAGGTACAGCAGGATGAAGAAGCGTTTGGCGATGTCCTTGGTCGCCTGGGTCATGGAGCCGGACACGTCCATCAGGCAGAACATCACTGCTTTGGAGCTGGGGTTCGGCTGCTTGATGAGCAGGTTGTACTTGAGGTCGAAGGTGTCGAGAAACGGCACTCGATGAATGCGCGCGCTGAGTTTCTCGATTTCCGCTTCAAGCTCCTGAATGTCGCCAAAGTTGTCCGGTTCCTCCCGTTTAAGCCGCGCCAGCTCCTCTTTGACTTCGCGCAGTTTTGCCCGGCTGCTGCCGGACAGGGCGATTCGCCGGGCATGGGCCGAACGCAGCGTGCGGATAATGTTGATCCGTGACGGGTTGCCCTCGTTGCTGATGCCCGCGCGTACGGTCTTGAAGGTGTCGGTGCCAGTCAGGTGACGTTTGACCAGGTTAGGCAGTTCAAGGTCCTCGAACATGAATTCGAGGAATTCTTCCTGGGTGATCTGGAAGACGAATTCGTCCATCCCTTCACCCGAGTTACCGGCCTTGCCGGGGCCTCTGCCGCCACCACCACCGGGTGGACGGGCAATGTGCTCGCCGCTGGTGAACTCCTTGTTGCCCGGGTGCACGATGGTCTGCTTGCCGCCCCGTCCGTGGTGAAGCACCGGCTCGTCGATGTCGCGGCCGGGAATGCTGATTTGCTCGCCGTGTTCCATATCGGTAATGGAACGCCGGCCAACCGCCTCTTCGACGGCCTTTTTGATGTGATCACGGTAGCGCCGCAGAAACCGCTGACGGTTTACCGTGCTCTTGTTCTTGCCATTGAGACGTCGGTCGATCACATAGCTCATGACTGCTCCTTAGAAGCTGTCCTGAAAGGGGCGAGCGGTTACGCAGCATCGACACTGTGCCGAGGGATGTTCACGCTCCCCCAAGCGCTTCTGGATGCTGCCTGAACCTCGTTACCGACTTTCGAACACCTCCCAGAGGTCTGTGTAACAGAAAAAACGTACACAGGCCTCTGGCTAACGACAACCGGTCTGACCGGCAGCGGGTTACTGTGATTTTCTGACCCGCAGATACCACTCGGACAGCAGTCGTACCTGTTTGTCGGTGTAGCCCCGCTCGACCATCCGTGTGACGAAGTCGTTGTGTTTCTGCTGGTCTTCTTTGCTGGCCTTGGCGTTGAAGCTGATGACCGGCAGCAGGTCTTCGGTGTTGGAGAACATTTTCTTCTCGATGACCACCCGCAGTTTTTCGTAGCTGAGCCAGGTTGGGTTCTTGCCGTTGTTGTTGGCACGGGCGCGCAGTACGAAGTTGACGATTTCGTTGCGGAAATCCTTCGGATTGCTGATGCCGGCCGGTTTCTCGATTTTCTCCAGTTCTTCGTTCAGGGCTACACGGTTGAGGATCTCGCCGGTTTCCGGATCGCGGTATTCCTGATCCTGAATCCAGAAGTCGGCGTACAGCACGTAGCGATCGAAGATGTTCTGGCCGTACTCGCTGTAAGACTCGAGGTAGGCAGTCTGGATCTCCTTGCCGATGAATTCGATATAACGCGGCGCCAGGTACTCTTTCAGGAAGCGCAGATAGCGTTCGCGGGTCTCTGCCTGGAATTGTTCCTGTTCGATCTGCTGCTCCAGCACGTAGAGCAGATGCACCGGGTTGGCGGCGATTTCGTGCGGGTCGAAGTTGAAGACCTTCGACAGGATCTTGAAGGCGAAGCGGGTCGACAGACCGTTCATGCCTTCGTCGACACCCGCTGCGTCGCGGTATTCCTGTATCGACTTGGCCTTCGGATCGGTGTCCTTGAGGTTTTCGCCGTCATACACGCGCATCTTGGAGTAGATGTTGGAGTTTTCCGGCTCTTTAAGGCGCGAGAGCACGGTGAACTGAGCGAGCATTTTCAGGGTGTCGGGCGCGCAATGGGCCTTGGCCAGCGAGCTGTTGAACAGCAGCTTGTCGTAGATCTTCACCTCGTCGCTGACACGCAGGCAGTACGGCACTTTGACGATATAGATCCGGTCGATGAAGGCTTCGTTGTTCTTGTTGTTCCGGAAGGTGTGCCATTCCGATTCGTTGGAGTGGGCCAGCAGGATCCCGGTGAACGGAATAGCCCCCAGGCCTTCGGTACTGTTGTAGTTGCCTTCCTGGGTGGCCGTCAGCAATGGGTGCAGCACCTTGATCGGTGCCTTGAACATTTCGACGAATTCCATCAGGCCCTGGTTGGCCCGGCACAGCGCGCCCGAATAGCTGTAGGCATCGGCGTCGTTCTGCGGGAACTCTTCCAGTTTGCGAATATCGACCTTG
Source organism: Pseudomonas sp. GW822-FHT02G04 (assembly GCF_058802085.1). Taxonomy (NCBI): domain Bacteria; kingdom Pseudomonadati; phylum Pseudomonadota; class Gammaproteobacteria; order Pseudomonadales; family Pseudomonadaceae; genus Pseudomonas; species Pseudomonas sp. GW822-FHT02G04. Next base: position 43,200 of record NZ_JBXANU010000008.1, on the reverse strand, counting down.
CCCACCAGTGCCGAGATGTCCTGGTTGTTTTCATCGCCCGGCTCGGTTTTCGCAACTGCAATCTGGTTGAGGATCGATGGATAGAGTTTCACCACGCGGAACTGGCTGATGTCGCCGCCGAATTCGGCCAGGCGCTTGGTGGCCCATGGCGACATGATGGTGTTGAGGTAGCGCCGGGGAATGCCGAAGTCTTCCTCGAGGATCGCGCCATCTTCAGTGGCGTTGAACAGACCCAGAGGTGACTCGAAAACCGGCGAGCCCTTGATTGCGTAAAAGGGCACTTTCTCGATCAGCTGTTTGAGCTTTTCGGCTAAAGATGACTTACCGCCACCGACTGGGCCAAGCAGGTAGAGGATCTGTTTCTTTTCTTCCAGACCCTGAGCGGCATGGCGGAAATACGACACGATCTGGTCGATGCATTCTTCCATCCCGTGGAAGTCTTCAAAGGCCGGATAGCGGCGGATCACCTTGTTGGAAAAGATGCGCGACAGCCTCGAGTTGGTTGAGGTGTCGAGCAGTTCCGGTTCACCGATGGCCAGCAAGAGACGCTCGGCCGCGGAAACGTAGGCGCTGCGGTCCTTTTTGCACAGTTCCAGATACTCTTGCAGCGAGAGTTCTTCCTGGCGCGTGGACTCGAAGCGTTGTTGGAAGTGGCTAAAGATACTCATGACGTCACCTCGCTCGATACGTGGAGCCGACGCCGGATCACTCAGTCGATGCTGGCAGCAACCGAACAGGCAGTTGCTGTTTACCCCCCAGAACTCTTCCGGAGCTGACTACTCCGAAAGCTACTCCCGATGACCCGTGCGCCGGTGTACCGGCTCTCCCCTGTTTTGGATGGCCTGCGCTTAAGGATAGTTGGGAATTCGGGAGGTAAAGGCAAGATACGTAATTAGTTGTGGCAGACCGTTCGTCTGTAATCGCGCGAGCCCACGGGGGCCGGGGCTTGCGCATTACAAAATAATTATTCGGAAGTGCTTTGCGCCGTTTCCGAAGGATAGGTCGTACGCCACAGTTCAAAACCGCCGTCCATGCTGTAGACGTCGGAAAAGCCCTGGCTGATCAGATAAGCAGCTGCGCCCTGGCTGGAATTTCCGTGGTAGCAAACCACTACCGTCGGCGCATCCAGATCGGCGCCCTGAATGAAAGCATGCAGAGAATGGTTATCCAGATGCTTCGAGCCTTTGATGTGCAGCGCGGCAAACGTTGCCGGGTCGCGGACATCGACTACCACCGCGCCTTGTTCGCGCAGGGCTTGGGCCTGTTCTGGGGGGATACGTTTGAATTCGCTCATGGCGGGCTCCTGTGGCTCGGCTGAAAGCGCAGTCTAGCGCGGGGCGCTGGCTGACGTTTGTTCGGGAATAGAGGTGGCGACTGCCGGTCGAACGTGGCCATGGGCGTCGCATTTACATCGCAGGCGCTCGAAGGTGTCGACGTTCATCAGGGTCATGGCGCCACCCCAGACACAACCGGTATCGAGGGCAAAGAGCCCCGGTTCGTTGCACTGGCCTTCGAGCGCCGCCCAATGGCCGAAGATAATCTTCAGGCCTTTGGTCTTGCGTTCTTTGTGCGCAAACCATGGCGCATAACCCGGCGGTGCGGTGTCGATGCCTTCCTTGCCCTTGAGGTCGAGTTTGCCGTCGCTGGTGCAGAAACGCATCCGGGTGAAATAGTTGGTGATGACTCGCAGGCGGGCCGCGCCTTTGAGGTCGTTGTCCCATTTCACCGGCTCGTTGCCGTACATGCCGTCAAGGTAGGGCGCGAAGCGGTTGTCATCGCGCAGGGCTTCTTCGACTTCGGCGGCGCATTTCAAGGCTTTGCGCAGCGACCATTGTGGTGGGATGCCGGCATGGACCAGGGCGATATCGCGCTGTTCGTCGTAGTGCATGAGCTTTTGTTGACGAACCCACTCCAGCAGTTCTGCGCGATCGGGTGCTTCAAGAATCTCACACAGGGTGTCGGCTTTCTTCAGGCGCTCGATGTTGTGCCCGGCCGCCAGCAAGTGCAGGTCATGGTTGCCGAGTACGCACACCAGCGACTCACGGATGCTATAGAGGAAGCGCAAGGTTTCCAGCGACTGTGGGCCACGGTTGATGAGGTCACCCACCAGCCACAAACGGTCCCGGGCAGGGTCGAAGGCCACTTGCTTGAGCAGGCACTTGAGCGGTTCAAGGCAACCCTGCACATCACCGACGGCATACGTCGCCATTAGTGCAACGCTCCGGGTACCGCCAGGCGGAACGGCGCGATGATGGCGTCGAAGTGCTTACCGTCTTCGGCGAGCATCTGGTAGGTGCCCTGCATCGTGCCGACCTTGGATGTCATGACGGTGCCGCTGCTGTAAGTGTGGCTATTGCCCACGTCGATCAACGGCTGTTGGCCGACGACGCCCGCGCCGCGAACCTCCTCGACATGACCGTCACCGTCGGTGATCACCCAATGCCGTGAAAGCAGTCTGGCGGGTAGCAGGCCATTGTTCTGCACGGTGATGGTGTAGGCGAAGGCAAAGCGGTTGTGCTCGGGTTGCGATTGTTCTGCCAGATAGCGGGTGACGACGCTGACGTCGACCTGATAACGAGGATCGGACATGCAAAAGGCCTTAGAAACGAAGCGGAACGCGGGGCGTAGCTGATAGAACTCAGTCTAGGCCAAGTATCGGGTAGTAAACCAGAGTGGCGTCCTACCCGATAGCGCTCATCGCCTGTCAGTCGGTGGCAGGCTTTTGTAGAACTTGTTCGCTGAGCTTGTCGGCCAGGCGTACGAAAGCGGCCAGGTCGAGCTGCTCGGGACGCAGGCTGCCATCGACGCCGGCGGCTTCGATTTCAGCGTTGCTCAGCAACAGTTTCAGTGTGTTGCGCAGGGTCTTGCGGCGCTGGTTGAAAGCTTCGCGCACGACGCGCTCCAGCAGGCGATGATCCTTGGCCGGGTGCGGCAGCACCGCGTGGGGCACCAGGCGTACGATCGCGGAGTCGACTTTCGGCGGAGGATTGAACGCGCCCGGGCCGACGTTGAACAGATGCTCGACCCGGCAATGGTACTGAACCATGATCGACAGCCGACCCCAGTCACCACCACCAGGCCCTGCCGCCAGACGCTCGACCACTTCCTTTTGCAGCATGAAGTGCATGTCGCGAATCAGGCTGGCGTTGTGCAGCAGGTGAAAAATCAGCGGTGTAGAGATGTTGTACGGCAGGTTGCCGACCACTCGCAGGCTGTTTGGCGCGGCGTTAAGGCTGTTGAAGTCAAACTTCAACGCGTCGCCCTGATGCAGGTTGAAGTTGCTCTTGCCGGCGAACTGCTGGTTGAGGATCGGGATCAGGTCCTTGTCCAGCTCCACGACGTCCAGTTGGGCGCCGCTGTTGAGCAGGCCTGCGGTCAATGCACCCTGGCCCGGACCGATTTCCAGCAGGCGGTCTTCAGGTTTGGCGTGAATGGAGCGCAGGATGCGGTCGATAACGCCGGCATCGTGCAGGAAGTTCTGGCCGAAGCGCTTGCGCGCCCGGTGTTGGTAATGCTCGGTCATAAACGGGTCTCGGCCATCTGGTAGGCGGTTTCCAGGGCGACTTGCAGGCTGCCGGTGTCGATGTTGCCGCTGCCAGCCAGGTCCAGGGCGGTGCCGTGGTCGACCGACGTGCGGATGATCGGCAAGCCGAGGGTCACGTTGACTGCCGCGCCGAAGCCTTTGTATTTCAGCACGGGCAAGCCCTGGTCGTGGTACATCGCCAGCACCGCGTCGCAGTGCTCCAGATATTTGGGGGTAAACAGAGTGTCGGCGGGCAGGGGGCCGCGAAGGTCCATGCCCTCGCCGCGCAGGCGCTCTAATGTAGGTTCGATGATGTCGATTTCTTCATGGCCCAGATGACCGCCTTCGCCGGCGTGCGGGTTAAGCCCGCAAACCAGGATGCGTGGCTGGGCGATGCCGAACTTTTCTTTCAGGTCGGTGTGCAGAATCCGTGTGACCCGCTCCAGCCGCTCCGGCGTGATTGCGTCGGCAATCTCGCGAAGGGGCAGGTGAGTGGTGACCAGCGCCACGCGCAAGCCGCGGGTGGCGAGCATCATCACCACTTGTGCGGTGTGGGTCAGGTCAGCGAGAAATTCCGTGTGCCCGGAAAAGGCGATCCCGGATTCATTGATCACGCCCTTGTGCACCGGGGCGGTGATCATGCCGGCGAAATGCCCGTCAAGGCAGCCTTGCCCGGCGCGGGTCAGGGTTTCCAGAACGAAGGCCGCATTGGCCTTGTCCAGTTGCCCGGCGGTGACCTTGGCGTTGAGAGGCGTATCCCACACATACAGGCTGTTGGCCGGTGCAGGAACATCCGGCCAACTGTCCGGTGTGACCGGCAGCAGATCGACAACCACGCCCAGCTGCGCGGCCCGCTCGATGAGCAGGTCGCGGCTGGTGATGGCAATCAAGGGATGTGGCTGGGCTTGCGAGGCGAGCAGCAGGCACAGGTCGGGACCTATGCCGGCTGGTTCGCCGGGGGTCAGCGCGAAACGCTTGGGTTTCACTGCGCTGCCTGGTCTGCACCAGGGAGTTTGATTTCTACGTACGCTTCGTCACGGATCTGACGCAGCCAGGTTTGCAGCTCTTCGTCGTATTTGCGGTTACGCAGTACGGTCATCGCTTGCTGCTCACGGGCCTGGGTGGTGCTGTCGGTGGCGCGGCGGCCAAGGACTTCCAGTACGTGCCAGCCATATTGGGTCTTGAACGGCTTGGACAGCTGACCTTGCGGGGTCTTGGCCATCACTTCGCGGAATTCAGACACCAGCGCGTTCGGGTCGATCCAGTTCAGGTCGCCACCGTTGAGGGCGGAACCCGGATCTTCCGAGAAGCTTTTCGCCAGTTCGCCGAAATCTTCGCCCGCTTCAATACGGCTGTAGAGCGATTGAGCCAGGGCCTTGGTTTTTTCTTCGTCGCGGATCGGACTCGGTTTGACCAGGATGTGCCGCACGTGTACTTCGTCACGTACCTGGGCTTCGCCGCCACGCTTGTCGAGGATCTTCAGGATAATGAAGCCGCCCGGGGTGCGCATTGGCTGGGTCACGTCGCCAACGGCCATGCTGCCCAGCAGGCGATCGAACGGAGGAGGCAGTTGAGCGGCTTTACGCCAGCCCATGTCGCCGCCTTCCAGTGCGGTTTCGCTGGCGGATTTGGCGATTGCCAACTGACCGAAGTCAGCGCCTTGCTTGAGCTGTTGGTAAACCGCGTCGGCTTGTTTGGCCGCATTCTGAATTGCGTCGGAGTTGGCGCTTTCCGGCGTAGGAATCAGGATGTTGGCCAGACGGAACTCTTCGGACAGTTGCATCTTGCCCAGGTCGGACGCCAGGAAGTTCTTCACTTCCTGCTCGGACACCTGGATGCGTTCCGCCACACGGCGCTGACGCACACGGCTGATGATCATTTCGCGGCGGATCTGGTCACGGGCGTCGTCATAAGACAGGCCGTCGCGAGCCAAAGCGGCGCGGAATTGTTCGATCGACATGTTGTTGCGCTGGGCAATAGTGCCGACAGCCTGGTTCAGTTCTTCATCGGTAATGCGGATGCCGGAGCGCTCGCCGATCTGCAATTGCAGGTTTTCGACGATCAGACGCTCGAGCACCTGCTGATCCAGTACGCCGGCAGGCGGTACGGCAGCACCGCGCTTGGCGATGGTTTGCTGAACTTCGTGAACGCGCCGGTCCAGTTGGCTCTGCATGACCACGTCATTGTCGACGATGGCCACCACTTTATCGATGGACTGTACCGCGGCGTTGGCCGCGGTACCCAGGAACAGCGCGCCCAGCATCAGCGGGCGCAGACAATCAGAAAGCTTGGTCTTCACGTTCACGATAACCTTGGATGCCTTTGTCGAGGAAACTCTCTACTTTGGCGCCGGTGAGGCCGCCGAGTCCCTTCAGAACAATTTGGAGGAAGACGCCGTGGTCGCCTTTTTCGTTTTGTGGAGCTTCCTGACTGAATTCGTCATAGGAAACCCAGTAACGGTTGATCAGGCGTAGTTTCCAGCAGCAGTTGTCGTACTCGAAACCACCGAAGGCTTCCAGGGTACGGTTGCGGTTGTAGTCATACTGCCAGCGGCTGATGGCGTTCCACTGCGGCACGATCGGCCAGATCACCGAGAAGTCGTGCTGTTTGATCTTGTAGTAGTCCTTCACGTAGCCAGGTTGGCCCGGAGTGCCGTAATCACCGCCGCCCACCGACCATTTACCGGTGTTCTGGTCATAACGGACCTGGTCATTGCGATAGCGATAACCGGCGTTGATGACCTTGTTCGGGTTGTCTTCAGGCTGGTAGTGGAACATCGCGCTGCCCGAGCGAGGGCTGTGGCTGTCCGGGTCCCAGTTGTAGTCTGCAGTGGTGCGCCAATCGCGGTTCCAGCGGTATTCGTATTCCAGTGCATACGGTGAAACGTTGGCCTTGGCATCATCACGATCATTGAAAGCGATACCTGGCAGTTGGACTTTACGGTCCTTGAAGTACAAGGCCTGGCCGATACTGATGCGTTGGCGTTCGAAGCCGTTGTCTTCGATCCAGCGGTTCGTAACGCCCAGGGACAGCTTGTTCTCGTCGCCGACGCGGTCGGAGCCGGAGAAGCGGTTGTCACGGAAAAGCGACGCGTAGTTGAAGGTGTATTCGCTGGTGTCGAAGACCGGGATGTCTGTCTGGTCTTTCTCGGGTACATAGAGATAGAACAGGCGCGGTTCGAGGGTCTGGCGATAGTTTTTGCCGAACCAGGTGGTGTTGCGATCGAAATACAGGCCGCTGTCGACGCTGGCGATTGGCACGCCGCGGTTCTGATTGCGGTTGTAGGTCTCATCCGCCAGCAGGGTGTTTTTGCCTTGCTGATCAAGATCAAGATCATACTGGGTGTATTGATACTTGAGCGACGGCTTCAGGAAACCATAGGTCCAGTTCAGCGGTAGGCTGACGCCTGGCTTCAGATTGAGGCGGTTACCGTTGGCGCGGGCCAAACCAACAATGTTGGTGTCCAGTCGAGGTTCGGTGGTAATGCCATCTTCCTGAACGAAGTTGCCATTTTTGAGATCCCGGTCAAAGCGAACGATTTCCGTCTCGTAGTCGAAGTTCAAACCTTCCGGATGATACGGCAGCTGACCATTAAAGGTGATCTGCGGCAAACGATCATACGGCGTGATGTTCGAAACGGTCGCCAGCTGATAAGCCTGGGCGTTCAAGCGAGCGGTGTAGCTGTCGCCACGATAGGTGACAGAGCCCTGCTGGTTCACGTAGTCAGAGCTTTTCACGCCAATCTGGTCAGTCTGCAGATCCTGGAAGTAATACGGATCGCTGATCTTGGTGTAGTCAACCTGCGTCAAGACGCGCGAGTCGAGGCCACCCTTGTGCTGCCAGTTGTACATGTAGCGGGTTTTTTCGTAGTCGGTCTGCTTGCTGCGCTCAGTATCTTCGTCGTTGAGGTACGCGGCGCCGAACTGACCTTCGCTGGACTTGGTCAGGTAACGGAATTCGCCTTCCATCAACAGGCCGCGCTTGCTCATGTAGCGCGGGTACAACGTGGCGTCGTAGTTCGGCGCCAGGTTGAAGTAGTACGGGGTGACCAGCATGAAGCCGGTATCGCTGCCGGTGCCGATGGTCGGCGGCAGGAAGCCGGACTGGCGACGGTCATCGATCGGGAAATAGATGTACGGCGTGTACAGAACCGGAATGTCCTTGACCCGCAGCGTCACGTTGGTCGCGGTACCGAAACCGGTGGCCGGGTTCAAGGTGATGTTGTTGCCCTTGAGCTGCCAGGCATTGCTGTTCGGTTCGCACGTGGTGTACGTACCGTCCTTGAGACGGATGATCGCGTTCTCGGCACGTTTGGCGTACAGCGCGTTACCGCGGATGCGCGACTTGTGCATCACGTATTCGGCGTTGTCGACCTTGGCTTCACCGGTGTCGAGCTGCACGTCGGCGTGGTCGCCGACGATCAGTGCGCCATTGTCGCGGATGCGCACGTTGCCGGCCAGTTCGCCACGGCTTTCGGCCTGGTACAGGTTTGCTTCGTCGGCTTCGACCTGCATGCTGCCCTGACGCATGACCACGTCACCGGCCAGGGTCGCGACTTGCTCTTCCTGCTTATAGCGGGAGGCCTTGGCGCCGATAAAGGTCGGTGCGTCACTTTTATTCGTCTTGTCATTCATGCCAGGACGAATCGGTTCGATATAGGAACCAGAGCAGTAAGGACCGGTTTCAGCCAATTGCGCTGCAGTGAGCTTCTCGCGCGGAACCCAGTCGAGGTGGCTGTAGTCTTCACTACGCGACTTCAGGCCGCGGCCCTTGGACTCGGTAACAAGCACAGGCTTGGCGCCGGTGTCTTCGCTGGAGGCGGTGCCTGCCGGGGTTTCGCCAGTGGCGGAAACTGCGCTGCCTTCATGGACGGGACGCGGCGGCAATGCAGCGGCCGGCGCCTTTGGCGCACAGTCCCAGGCACCCGAAGCAGAGACTGAGCAGTCATACTGTTCCGCGGCGACCACGAACGACGTGGCCAGGGGTTGCAGGGCCAGCAGACTGCCGGTAACCAACAACGGAAATTTTTTACGAAACGCGGGGGATTTCAATGCCATCTTATTAGTCCGGGCTTCCTGCGTGCCATCTGCCCGCGGTGTGGGCCGCACGCCTCTCGATGGTCTGAAAAAGATGCTGGATAATAAAGCATGACCCGCTTGACGGCTAGCGCCGTCGGAGACCCTTGCAATGCCTGACCAAGATGTACGCTTGCAACACCTGAAAGTTTGGCTCGATGAACAGTTGGCTATCCTCTTTGCAGAACAAGGTTGGGGCACTGTGCCCCCGGCCACGTTGACCGCGGCCAGTAGCGACGCGAGTTTTCGGCGCTATTTCCGCTGGGAAGGCGCAGGCAGAAGTTTCGTCGTGATGGACGCGCCGCCGCCCCAGGAAAACTGCAAACCCTTTGTGGATATCGCTTTTCTGCTGGCGAAATCCGGCATAAACGTGCCGAAAATTTATGCCGAGGACCTCGAACGCGGTTTCCTTTTGCTCAATGACTTGGGCAACAAGACTTATCTGGACGTGATCGACAGCGAAAATGCCGACGATTTGTTCAAGGATGCGCTGCAAGCGTTGTTGGCTTTCCAGCAGTTGCCGATGGTGGCGCCGCTGCCGAGTTATGACGTCGCGTTGCTGCGTCGCGAGCTCGAACTGTTCCCCGAGTGGTACGTGAAACGCGAACTGGGTATCGAACTCGACCCGGCACAGCAAGTGCTCTGGCAGCAGGTCAGCGACCTGCTGATCGACAGCGCCCTGGCTCAGCCCAAAGTCCTGGTACATCGCGACTACATGCCGCGCAATCTGATGCGCAGCGAACCGAATCCAGGCGTGCTGGATTTCCAGGACGCGGTCTACGGGCCGGTGACCTATGACGTGACCTGCCTGTTCAAGGACGCCTTCCTCAGCTGGCCTGAAGAGCGTGTGCGCGGTTGGCTGGAAGATTACTGGCAGCGAGCCGGCGCGCTCGACATCCCGGTTCAGCCAGACTTTGAAGACTTTCTGCGTGCCAGCGATCTGATGGGCGTGCAGCGTCACTTGAAAGTCATCGGCATCTTCGCCCGCATCTGCCATCGCGACGGCAAGCCACGCTATCTCGGCGATGTGCCGCGCTTCTTTGCTTATATAGACGCGGTCATCGCGCGTCGCCCTGAGCTGGCGGAGCTGGATGTGTTGCTGGCCAGTCTGCGTGCTGGAGTGAAGGCATGAAGGCAATGATTCTGGCGGCGGGTAAAGGCGAGCGCATGCGTCCGCTGACCCTGACCACGCCAAAACCGCTGGTTCGCGCCGGCGGAGCACCCTTGATCGAGTATCACCTGCACGCGCTGGCGGCGGCAGGGTTTACCGAGATCGTGATCAACCATGCCTGGCTCGGTCAGCAGATTGAAGATTATCTGGGCGACGGCTCGAAATATGGCGTGAGCATTCAGTACTCGCCGGAAGGTGAACCGCTGGAAACCGGTGGTGGTATTTTTCGCGCGTTGCCGTTGTTGGGTGATGAGGCTTTTGTGGTGGTCAATGGCGACATCTGGACCGACTACGACTTCAGCGTGTTGCACCAGCCCATCGTCGGGCTTGCTCATTTGATCCTGGCGGACAACCCGGCGCATCACCCGAACGGGGATTTCACCCTGGTCGATGGCCATGTGCAGGATGGTCAGCCGGATACATCAACCCTGACCTACAGCGGTATTGCCGTGTTGCACCCGCAGCTGTTCGACGGGTGCTCGGCCGGGGCCTTCAAGCTTGCGCCGCTGCTGCGCAAAGCCATGGCCGATGGGCAAGTAACGGGCGAACGCCTGAATGGGCATTGGGTGGATGTCGGCACCCACGAGCGCCTGGCTGAAGTAGAAACCTTGATAGAAGCGAGACGCTGACATGTTGTGGCCAGGGACTCTGATTGGAGCCGGAGTGGGCTTTGCCATAGCCAGCATTCCGGGGGCCATGCTCGGTGCTTTGTTGGGACAGGCGCTGGATCGGCGCTTGCACCTGCAGAGCTGGGCGCATTTATGGGAAAAATTCGGTGGCCGCTCGGTGCTGCGCAACGATGAACTGCTGTTCGTGTTGCTGGGCCGATTGGCCAAGAGTGATGGGCGGGTAGTGGATGGCCACATCCAGCAGGCACGGCAGGAAATGCGTGCGCTGGAGATGACCGAGTCGGCGCAACGTCGGGCGATAGCGGCGTTCAACCGCGGCAAGTCGGGACACGACCGGTTGCGCAGTTATCTGCGACGCTTGAGTGCTCAACCCCATGCGGCGGAAGGCGTGTTGCGTGCCTGTTGGCGGATGGTCTGGGCCGATGGCCGCGCCGGTAGCAGTGAGCGCGAACTGATTGCCCAGTGGGGCAAATGGTTGGGTTGGACACCGCAACAGGTGCAAGCACTGGCGAGCGACTACGAGCCGAAGCGCCCATTGGCCAGCAGCGCGATTACGTATCAGGACGCCTTGCGGCTATTGGGAGTGTCGGCGACCAGCGAGCCGGCACAGATCAAACGCGCCTATCGACGCCTGCTCAGTCGCCATCATCCGGACAAGATTGCCGGCAGCGGTGCGACGGCGTTGCAGGTTCGTGAGGCGACGGACAAAACTCGTGAATTGCACAATGCCTACACATTGATTCGTGAGCGGCGGGATTTTCGGTAATCGCAAGCAGATCAAAAGATCGTCCGAACGCGGCCCGAGCCTTCGGACGATCTTTTGCTTGTGCTCAGTCCACTGTCTGCGGATTCAACCATCCCCGCACCCGGCGAACCAACTGCTCTTGCTCAGCCTTGGCATTGCCCGGCAGCGCCTTGAGCGATACCTGGCTGAACGCCGACGTCTTCAAGCGTTTGTTGGCCTGCAAGCGTTCCAGTGCCGCGTTGCGATCCAGCGGCTTGTCCATATAGAAGATGTCGGCGGTAGGTAGCTTGATCGTCGGCGTCAACTCGGCCAGCCCGGGCTTCGCCGTAACGGGTGTCTGGGCGGCGACCATCACGAATTTCTCGACTTGCGATGGCTGCTTCTCGCTCAGATAACGCGCAGCCCAGTAAGCGCCGGTGCCATGCCCCAGCACGACGACCCTGCGAGCGCTTTGCTGTTCGGCATAAGCGATGGCCGCGTCGATGCGAGCGAAGATTCGCTCAGCGTCGGCTTTGGCCTGTTCTTCAGTGGTTTCGGCGATGGCCTTGTCGGCCACCTCCGCTTCGCCGCCGGCCGCCTGTTCGATGGGCGCCGCGGTGGTCGAGTCTTTGCTGCCGGCATCAGGTGCTTTGGGCGTTGGCGCCACTTCGACGATACGTGGCGCAATGGCTTCGCTTTGCAGGTCCGGCAAGGTGATACTCAGGCTGCTCCACTCAGCGTCCGGCAATTGGCGGCGCAATGGGCTGATCGCTTGCGGCCAGTCAACGGTTTCACCGGCGCCCGGGATAATAATCACCGCGCCTTTGGGCTCGGCGGTATTGGCCGGTTTCCACAAGGCGAGAAAGCTGTCGGTGCCGGCTTGCAGTTGTTGCTGTTCCTGCGCAGGGATTTTTCGCTCAAGTGCCGTCGCTTCTTCCTGACTACGCTCAAGCAGCGGCTGGCGTTCGACCGGTTTTTCTTCGGCGGGTTTTTCCGCAGTGGCAGATGCCGGGTCGGCCGCCTCGACGGAAAAGGCGCACGGCAGGATCAGCGACAGGCACAATGCTGGCAGTGCCAGGCGGTAGACAGGGGGCATCGGATATTCCAGGCCAGAAGTTATTCCGGCAGCCTAATGGGTTGGTCAGTATTTGTCAGTGTGTGAGACTTCGATGATGCATTTTCGCTGCCTGTGGGTTATCGGCTGTTTGTGGTTTCCCTTGATGGGCTGGGCGGCTCCCGCGCCACCGGCGCATGTCGTGTCATTGTCTTCGGCGCAACAGCAATGGCTGGCGCAGCATGAAGAGTTGCGGGTCGGGGTGGTGTTGCAGGCGCCCTATGCCCAATACGATCGCCGCTTGCAGCGCCTGTCCGGGGTGAACATCGAGTTGATGAAGTGGCTGGCCAAGTCGCTCAAGGTCGAGCTGAGCTGGCGTAATTATCCTGATCTTGCGCAACTGGAAGCCGCCGCGCGCGAAGGCGATATCGATATCGCGCCGGGGCTGACCCAAACCCCCGCCGGTTTACGGCTCTGGCAATTTTCCGATCCGTACATGCGGGTGCCGCAACTGGTGGTCAGCGACCAGAAGAGCACCGGTGTGGTGGAGCTGGAAAAACTCGACAGTCAGACCCGCGTCGCCGTGCGTATGCCTAGCGTCACCGCCGATTTTTTGCGTAGCACCTATCCGCATCTGAACCTGCAAGGCGTGCCTCTGGAGCGCCAGGCGCTGCAACTGTTGTTGAGTCAGCAGGCCGGTTACGCCGTGGTCGATGAAGCGCAATTCGGGCGTCTGGCTGCCGAGCCTGAGTTCGCCGGGCTGGCCGTGGTGGGCGACATCGGTTTCCCGCAATTGCTGCGAGTGGCCACGCGCCGGGACTGGCCAGAACTGGCGGGTATCGTCGAAAACGCGCTGCGGGCGATCCCGGCCAAGAACCTGGAGCAACTGCACGATCAATGGCTGCAACCCAAGTACCCGCGGTTGTCCGATTCACCGGTTTTCTGGAAAAACCTCTGCCTGCTCTTGCTGGTGTTGCTGCTGAGCAGCATGGCCATTGTGTTCTGGCAGCGTCGTCAGCAACACAGTCTGGAGCAACGTTTGCTGGCGGCGCGCGAAGACATTGCCTTGCGCGAGGCCAGCGAAGAGGCCTTGCGCCTCACGCAGTTCTCCATTGATCAAAGCACCGTCGGCATCCTTTGGGTCAACTGGGACAGCCATGTGCGCTACGCCAACCGTGCCGCCGAAACCATGCTCGGTTACCCGGCGGGCGGGATCATTGATCGGCCATTGATCGATTTCGAGCCCGGTTTGCACATGGACCGCTGGCTGAGCCTGTGGAAACGCGCCCGGGCCAGTGAGGAAGGGCCGCTGAGTTTCGAAACCAATTGCGTGCGGGCCGATGGCAGTATTCTGCCGGCGGATGTTTCGTTGAGCTTCTTGCGGTTTCGTGAGGGCGAATACCTGGTGGTTTACCTCAACGACGTCACCGAGCGTCGTCGCGCCCTGGCCGCCTTGCAGGAAAGCGAAGCGCGGCTGCAGGGCATCGCCGCCAACGTTCCCGGACTGGTCTTTCGTCTGGAGCGCGCACCAGTAACCGGGCAGATCGACTTTGCCTACATCAGTGAAGGCAGCGAGAGCCTGGTGGGGTACTCGCCGGCCACCCTGGCTCATCGGGACAAAGGCCTGCGCAGCCTGGTGCATCCGGATGACAAGGCCAGTTATCACCAGACCCAGGACCATGCACTGGATACCGATAGCGACTGGTCGTGGCAGGGACGGATTCTGACCCGTCAGGGCGAACAGCGCTGGGCCGAGATCAAGGCCATTACCCGCCGACTGGAAGACGGCGCCTATGTCTGGGACGGGATCGTCTGGGACATCACAGAGAGCAAGCGCATCGAACTGGAGCTGGCCAGCTCCCGTGAGCAATTGCGCGAGTTGTCTGCGCACCTGGAGAGCGTGCGGGAAGAGGAAAAGGCGCGGATTGCCCGGGAAGTTCACGACGAGTTGGGGCAGATGTTGACCGTGTTGAAGCTGGAAACGTCCATGTGCGAGCTGGCTTATGCGCAGCTCGACCCTGGCCTGCACGAGCGTTTGAATAGCATGAAGCGTTTGATCGCGCAGCTGTTTCAACTGGTGCGTGATGTGGCCACGGCGCTGCGGCCACCGATTCTCGATGCCGGGATCGCCTCGGCCATCGAGTGGCAGGCCCGGCGGTTCGAGGCGCGCACGCAGATTCCGTGTCTGGTACAAGTGCCGGATAACTTGCCGGTGCTCAGCGATGCCAAGGCCATCGGGTTGTTCCGGATCCTTCAGGAAGCGCTGACCAATGTCATGCGCCACGCCCAGGCGCATACTGTTGAACTGACGCTAGCCCTTGAGGGCGATGAACTTTGTCTGACTGTCAGCGATGATGGCGTAGGATTTGTCGCCGCGCCTGGCAGGCCGACATCCTTCGGCGTGGTCGGCATGCGTGAGCGGGTGTTGATCATGGGCGGGCAATTGTCGCTTGAGAGTGAGCCGGGGGAGGGCACGACCCTGACGGTGCGAGTGCCGCTGGATTGATAAAAGATCGTCCGATCGCGGCCCGAGCCTTCGGCTTCAACGTTATAAATGAGGAGAGGCAAGTGATCCGTGTACTGGTAGCCGAAGACCACACCATCGTTCGCGAAGGCATCAAGCAATTGATCGGCCTGGCCAAGGACTTGCTGGTGGTCGGGGAGGCGAGCAATGGCGAGCAGTTGCTCGATACCTTGCGCCATGTTCCCTGCGAAGTGGTGTTGCTGGACATCTCCATGCCCGGGGTCAACGGCCTTGAGGCAATTCCACGGATTCGCGCCATGAACAATCCGCCGGCGATCCTGGTGCTATCGATGCACGACGAAGCGCAGATGGCCGCTCGGGCGTTGAAGGTTGGCGCCGCGGGTTACGCGACCAAGGACAGCGATCCGGCATTGTTGCTGACGGCGATCCGCAAGGTCGCGGCGGGCGGGCGCTACATCGACCCGGACCTGGCCGACCGCATGGTTTTCGAAGTCGGCCTGACCGATGCGCGGCCGCTGCATTCGCTGCTGTCGGAGCGTGAATTCTCGGTATTCGAACGACTGGCCCAGGGCGCCAACGTCAACGACATCGCCCAGCAACTGGCCTTGAGCAGCAAAACCATCAGCACGCACAAGGCGCGGCTGATGCAGAAACTCAACATCACCTCCCTGGCTGAACTGGTGAAGTACGCCATGGAACACAAACTACTCTGATCCAGGTTTCACCTCTCGTTCCTACGGGATTGTTGTGGCATGTCCATTTACGACATGCCCACAAAGCCGCTTTTACCGGTTCCTGTGGCTTGCAGCTCACCGTCTGTCGCCATCGCGAATCGACATATCCATCCCCGCCATCCTTGTAGGGCAATCCCTACCCCCAACCTTCCATCCGGCTGAGGCGATTCTCTCCTGCGCCCCGATTTGCGCGGCTCCCAGCGTCCACTAGGCTTAGTCCACAGCAGTCATCAATAACAAAGGTGTGGGTATGAGCCAGGTTGATTCAAGCGCAGGGGCCAGCGATATTCTGGTCAGCTTTCGTGGAGTGCAAAAGAGCTACGACGGCGAGAACCTGATCGTCAAAGACCTCAACCTGGAAATTCGCAAAGGCGAATTCCTGACCTTGCTCGGGCCGTCCGGTTCCGGCAAAACCACCAGTCTGATGATGCTCGCCGGCTTCGAAACGCCGACCGCCGGGGAGATTCAACTGGCAGGGCGTTCCATCAACAACGTGCCGCCGCACAAGCGCGACATCGGCATGGTGTTCCAGAACTACGCGTTGTTTCCGCACATGACCGTGTCCGAGAACCTGGCGTTCCCGCTGACCGTGCGCGGCTTGAACAAAAGCGACGTCAGTGACCGGGTCAAGCGTGTGCTGAGCATGGTTCAGCTCGACACCTTCGCCCAGCGCTATCCGGCGCAACTGTCCGGCGGTCAGCAGCAGCGTGTGGCCCTGGCTCGCGCCCTGGTGTTCGAACCGCAACTGGTGCTGATGGACGAACCCCTCGGCGCACTGGACAAACAACTGCGCGAACACATGCAGATGGAAATCAAACATCTGCACCAACGCCTCGGCGTGACCGTGGTCTACGTGACCCACGACCAGGGCGAAGCCCTGACCATGTCCGACCGCGTCGCCGTGTTCCACCAGGGCGAGATCCAGCAGATCGCGCCACCGCGCACGCTCTACGAAGAGCCGAAAAATACCTTCGTCGCCAACTTCATCGGCGAGAACAACCGCCTCAACGGCCGCTTGCACAGCCACACCGGTGACCGCTGCGTGGTCGAGCTAGGTCGCGGTGAAAAGGTTGAAGCCCTGGCGGTCAACGTCGGCAAGACCGGCGAGCCCGTCACACTGTCGATTCGTCCGGAGCGCGTGAGCCTCAATGGCTCGAGCGAGTCCTGTGTCAACCGCTTCTCAGGGAGGGTGGCGGAATTCATCTATCTGGGCGATCACGTCCGGGTTCGCCTGGAAGTCTGCGGCAAGACCGACTTCTTCGTGAAACAACCGATTGCCGAGCTCGATCCCGCGCTGGCTGTCGGCGACGTGGTACCGCTTGGCTGGCAGGTCGAACACGTTCGCGCGCTCGACCCACTTCTAGAGGCGAACTGATCGCCCCCTGCTTCACCAACACCAACCCTGCACGTGGAGAGAACAATAAATGTTGAGATCCCTGAAATTCACCGCCCTGGTCGTGGGCATGATGGGTGCGGCACACGCGATGGCGGCGGGCCCGGACCTGACCGTGGTCTCCTTTGGCGGGGCGAATAAGGCGGCGCAGGTCAAAGCCTTCTACGCACCTTGGGAAGCGGCGGGCCACGGCAAAATCGTCGCTGGCGAATACAACGGCGAAATGGCCAAGGTCAAAGCCATGGTCGACACCAAGAGCGTGTCCTGGGACCTGGTGGAAGTTGAATCGCCAGAACTGTCCCGCGGTTGCGACGAAGACATGTTCGAGCAACTCGACCCTGCGCTGTTCGGCAAGTCCGAAGACTACGTCAAGGGCGCGATCCAGCCTTGCGGCGTGGGCTTCTTCGTGTGGTCGACCGTGCTGGCCTACAACGCCGACAAGCTGAAAACCGCTCCGACCAGTTGGGCTGATTTCTGGGACACCAAGAAATTCCCGGGCAAACGCGGCCTGCGCAAAGGCGCCAAGTACACCCTGGAATTCGCACTGATGGCTGACGGCGTTGCGCCGAAAGACGTCTACAAAGTGCTGGCCGGCAAAGACGGTCAGGACCGCGCGTTCAAGAAGCTTGATGAACTCAAGCCAAGCATTCAGTGGTGGGAAGCCGGCGCACAACCGCCGCAATACCTCGCCTCGGGTGACGTGGTCATGAGCTCGGCCTACAACGGCCGGATCGCAGCGGTACAGAAAGAAAGCAACCTGAAAGTTGTGTGGAACGGCGGCATCTACGACTTCGACGCATGGGCCATTCCAAAAGGCCTGGACAAGACCCGTGCCGAAGCGGCGAAGAAGTTCATCGCCTTCTCGGTACAGCCGCAACAGCAGAAGACCTACTCGGAAAACATCGCCTACGGTCCGGCCAACACCCAGGCTGTGCCGTTGCTGGCCAAGGATGTCCTGAAAGACATGCCGACCACCCCGGAAAACATCGCCAACCAGGTGCAGATCGACGTCAGCTTCTGGGCTGACAACGGCGAGCAACTGGAGCAGCGCTTCAATTCCTGGGCTGCCAAGTAACCACTCACACAGGACGACGGTTCACCGGATGATCGTTCCCACGCTCTGCGTGGGAATGCCGCCCGGGACGCTCCGCGTCCCTGTGACGCAGAGCGTCACTGGATGCGTTCCCACGCAGAGCGTGGGAACGATCAGAACCAAAAGTTCGAGGCGGTGTTTGTCGCCTCTGTAACGATCAAAGATTTCCGGAGTACGCCATGGCTATCGCCGTTCCCGTGAACGCGGGCACCGACCCCACCTTGAAGCAGCGGCTAAAGCACGCCGAGCGAATCAACCGCTGGAAAGCACAAGCCTTGATCGCGCCGTTGGTGCTGTTTCTGTTGCTGGTGTTCCTGGTGCCGATCGTGGCGCTGCTCTACAAAAGCGTCGGTAACCCGGAAGTGGTTGGCGTGATGCCGCGCACCGTGGCAGCCATCGCCAGTTGGGACGGCCGAGGCCTGCCGGCAGAGCCTGTGTATAAGGCCGCCAGCGAAGACCTCGCCGAAGCCCGCAAGAATCAGACCTTGGGCGACTTGTCCAAGCGCTTGAACATGGAGTTGGCCGGCTACCGCAGCCTGCTGACCAAAACCGCACGCGCCTTGCCGTTCGCCACGGAGCCGGCTTCTTACAAAGCCGCGCTGGAAGGGCTCGACGAGCGCTGGGGCGATCCGGCTTATTGGCAAGTCGTGCGCCGCAACACCAGTGGCGTGACGCCTTATTACCTGCTGGCCGCCGTCGACCACCGTATCGACGATCTCGGCGAACTGGCCCGGGCCACTCCCGACCAGGCGATCTACCTCGACATCTTTGCCCGTACGTTCTGGATGGGGCTGATCATCACCGTCATCTGCCTGGTGCTGGCTTATCCGTTGGCCTACCTGCTGGCGAACCTGCCCTCGCGGCAAAGCAACCTGCTGATGATTCTGGTGCTGTTGCCGTTCTGGACCTCGATTCTGGTGCGAGTCGCCGCGTGGATAGTGTTGCTGCAATCGGGCGGCTTGATCAACAGCGGCCTGATGGCCATGGGCGTCATCGATAAGCCGCTGGAATTGGTGTTCAACCGCACCGGGGTCTACATCTCGATGGTGCACATCCTGCTGCCGTTCATGATTCTGCCGATCTACAGCGTGATGAAAGGCATCTCGCCGACTTACATGCGTGCGGCGATTTCCCTGGGCTGCCACCCGTTCGCCAGTTTCTGGCGGGTGTACTTCCCGCAGACTTATGCCGGTGTCGGCGCCGGTTGCCTGTTGGTGTTCATCCTCGCCATCGGCTACTACATCACCCCGGCGTTGCTGGGCAGCCCGAACGATCAGATGGTCAGTTACTTCGTCGCCTTCTACACCAACACCAGCATCAACTGGGGCATGGCGACCGCGCTTGGTGGGCTGTTGCTGCTGGCGACCGTGGTGCTTTATCTGATTTACAGCTGGCTGGTGGGCGCCAGTCGCCTGCGCCTGAGCTAAGGGGAGAATGAAATGCTGAGTCCTTATCAATCGCCCATCGAACGGGTGTGGTTCTATAGCTTGCGGATACTCTGCGGCTTGATTTTGTTGTTCCTGATCTTGCCGGTGCTGGTGATCATTCCGCTGTCGTTCAACTCCGGGAGCTTTCTGGTCTACCCACTGCAAGGCTTCTCGCTGCACTGGTACCAAGACTTCTTTGCCTCGGCGGAATGGATGCGTTCGTTGAAGAACAGCATGATCGTGGCTCCGGCTGCGACCGTGTTGGCGATGATCTTCGGCACGCTGGCGGCGATCGGCCTGACCCGGGGCGACTTCCCGGGCAAGCCGCTGGTGATGGCGCTGGTGATTTCGCCGATGGTGGTGCCGGTGGTGATCATTGGTGTGGCCAGTTACCTGACCTTCGCGCCACTGGGGTTCGGCAACAGCTATACCTCGTTGATCGTGGTGCATGCCGTGCTGGGTGTGCCGTTCGTGATCATTACGGTGTCGGCGACCTTGCAGGGGTTCAATCAGAACCTGGTGCGGGCCGCGGCAAGCCTGGGCGCTTCGCCGCTGACGACGTTCCGCCGGGTGACCTTGCCGTTGATTGCGCCGGGGGTGATTTCCGGTGCGCTGTTTGCCTTCGCTACCTCGTTCGATGAAGTGGTGGTGACGCTGTTCCTCGCCGGTCCCGAACAAGCGACCTTGCCTCGGCAGATGTTCAGCGGCATCCGCGAAAACCTCAGCCCGACGATCGCCGCTGCCGCGACGCTGCTGATCGCATTCTCGGTGATCCTGTTGCTGACCCTGGAATGGCTGCGTGGACGCAGCGAAAAACTGCGCACCGCCCAGGCCTGACCTGCACGCACTGATGTAATCGTTCCCACGCTCTGCGTGGGAACGCAGCCCGGGACGCTCTGCGTCCCATCGAGAGCCGAGCGCGGAGCGTCCGTTGAGGCACTCCCACGCAGAGCGTGGGAACGATCGACGCACCTCGATCATTCACCAATTTAAATAGCAGACAAACCCCAATCCCCAGCTACTATTGTGCCCAGCTCCCCTATCTATAAGAGGCTGCGCACATGAGTCTTTCCTCTTTCAAAATCGCTCACAAACTGATCACCGGCGCAGGTGCCATCGAGCAACTGGCGGCCGAGCTCACACGTCTGGACATCGACAACCCGCTGATTGTCACTGACGCCGCGCTGGTCAAATCCGGCACGGTAGAGCTGGCGCTGGCGCAGCTGGGCGAGCGCAGTTATGAGATTTTCGACCGGGTGTTGCCGGACCCGGAAATCGCCATCGTTGAAGATTGCATGCGGGTTTACCGTGAGGGCGGGCATGACGGGCTGATCGGCCTCGGAGGCGGCAGTGCCATCGACATCGCCAAGAGTGTTGCCGCCTATGCCGGTTATCACGGCGCGCTGGAGGATTTGTTCGGCATCGATCAGGTGCCGCGCAAAGGCCCGCCGCTGATCGCCATCCCGACCACCGCCGGCACCGGTTCGGAAGTGACCAACGTGGCGATCCTCTCAGACAAGGTCGCGCAGCTGAAGATGGGCATTATCAGCGATTACCTGTTGCCGGATGTGGCACTGGTCAGCCCGCAAATGACCCTGACCTGCCCACGCAGTGTCACCGCCGCCAGTGGCGTCGATGCGCTGGTGCACGCCATCGAGTCCTACCTGTCGCTCAACGCCTCGCCCATCACCGATGCCTTGGCCATTGGCGCGATCAAGCTGATTAGCAAGGCGCTGCCCAAGGCCTACGCCAATCCCTCCCACCTGCAAGCCCGCGAAGACATGGCCACCGCCAGCCTGATGGCCGGCATGGCGTTCGGCAATGCCGGGGTCGGCGCGGTGCATGCGTTGGCGTATCCGCTGGGCGGGCGTTTCAACATTGCCCATGGTGTCAGCAATGCCTTGCTGCTGCCGTATGTCATGACCTGGAACAAGATGGCCTGCGTGGAACGCATGCAGGATATTGCCGAGGCCATGGGGGTGAAGACCGCTCATCTGAGCGCCTATGAAGCGGCGGATAAAGCCGTGGAGGCGATGACCGAGCTGTGCGCCGCCGTGGAGATCCCGCGAGGTCTGCGCAGTTTCGGGGTACCCGAGGAGGCGATCCCGGCCATGGCCGTGGAAGCCGCCGGCATCGAACGCCTGATGCGCAACAATCCGCGCAAGTTGAGCGCCACCGATATCGAGAAGATCTACCGAGCGGCCTATTAGGACTTGCCCCAATCATCGCAGCACGGTGCGCGCGTCAAAGCATGAGGTATACAATGCGCGCCATCGTGATTCTGCTCAAAAAAGGTGCGTCATGCAGCCCTTCGTTATTGCTCCGTCGATTCTCTCCGCCGACTTCGCCCGCCTGGGCGAGGAAGTGGACAACGTCCTGGCCGCCGGCGCCGACTTCGTCCACTTCGATGTCATGGACAACCACTACGTGCCGAACCTGACCATCGGCCCGATGGTCTGCTCCGCGCTGCGCAAGTATGGCGTGACCGCGCCGATCGACGCGCACCTGATGGTCAGCCCGGTGGACCGCATCGTCGGTGACTTCATCGAAGCCGGTGCGACCTATATCACCTTCCACCCGGAAGCCACGCTGCACGTCGACCGTTCCCTGCAACTGATCCGCGAAGGCGGCTGCAAGGCGGGCCTGGTGTTCAACCCGGCGACCCCGCTGGACGTGCTCAAGTACGTGATGGACAAGGTCGACATGATCCTGCTGATGAGCGTCAACCCGGGCTTCGGCGGGCAGAAGTTCATTCCAGCCACCCTCGACAAGCTGCGTGAAGCGCGGGCGCTGATCGATGCCTCCGGTCGTGACATTCGCCTGGAAATCGACGGCGGTGTGAACGTGAACAACATTCGTGAAATCGCCGCTGCGGGCGCCGATACTTTCGTGGCCGGCTCGGCGATCTTCAATGCGCCGAATTACCAGGAAGTAATTGAAAAAATGCGCTCCGAACTGGCGCTGGCTCGCCCATGAGCGGTTTTGAGCAGCTGTTCCCGGGGCGTCTGCCGCGGCTGGTGATGTTCGATCTGGATGGCACGCTGGTCGATTCGGTCCCTGACCTCGCGGTGGCTGTGGATAACATGCTGCTCAAACTCGGGCGTGACCCGGTCGGCATCGAGCCGGTGCGTGAGTGGGTCGGCAACGGCGCGCCGGTGCTGGTGCGCCGCGCGCTGGCCGGCGGCATCGATCATTCGTCGGTCGATGACGGCGAAGCCGAAGGCGCGCTGCAGATTTTCATGGAGGCTTACGGTGAGGGCCATGAGCTGACCGTGGTCTATCCCGGCGTGCGCGACACCCTGAAATGGCTGCACAAGCAGGGCGTGGCGATGGCGCTGATCACCAACAAGCCGGAACGCTTCGTCGCGCCGTTGCTGGATCAGATGAAAATCGGCCGTTACTTCAAATGGATCATCGGCGGCGACACCCTGCCACAACAGAAACCCGACCCGGCCGCGCTGTTTTTCGTGATGAAAATGGCCAACATTCCGGCGTCGCAATCGTTGTTCGTCGGCGACTCGCGCAGCGATGTGCTGGCGGCGAAAGCGGCGGGGGTCAAATGCGTCGCCCTCAGTTACGGTTATAACCACGGTCGGCCGATTGCCGAAGAATCGCCGGCGCTGGTGATCGATGATCTGCGCAAACTAATTCCCGGTTGCCTGGATCCGGCCGCTGAGATAACGTTGCCCGACGCTGTTCAACCCCCTGCTGGAAACGCCATCGTGGTGGTCACTCGCAAACTCTGGATGAAAGTCATCAAGGCCCTGGCCCGCTGGCGTTGGCGCGCCTGACTTGTTCCTGGCCGGCGTACCGGCGCGTTTGCATACTTGACCGTTAGACCCTCAAGCCACGAGGCACCTCATGATCCGCGAAGAATTCCTGCGTTTGGCCGCTGCCGGCTACAACCGCATTCCGCTTGCCTGCGAAACCCTGGCCGACTTCGACACGCCGCTGTCGATCTACCTGAAACTGGCCGACGAGCCGAACTCCTATTTGCTGGAGTCGGTGCAGGGCGGCGAGAAGTGGGGCCGTTATTCAATTATCGGCCTGCCGTGCCGCACCGTGTTGCGGGTTCACGACCACCACGTCAGCGTGACCCACGACGGCGTCGAGATCGAAAGTCACGACGTTGAAGACCCGCTGGCTTTCGTCGAAGCCTTCAAGGCGCGCTACAACGTGCCAACCATTGCCGGTCTGCCGCGCTTCAACGGCGGTCTGGTGGGTTACTTCGGTTACGACTGCGTGCGTTATGTGGAGAAGCGTCTGGGCAAATGCCCGAACCCGGATCCGCTGGGCGTGCCGGACATTCTGCTGATGGTGTCCGATGCGGTGGTGGTGTTTGACAACCTCGCCGGCAAGATGCATGCGATTGTCCTGGCCGATCCGTCGCAGGAAGATGCCTTCGAACAAGGTCAGGCGCGTCTGCAAGCGCTGCTGGAACAACTCCGTCAGCCGATCACTCCGCGCCGTGGCCTGGATTTCAGCAAACAGCAATCGGCCGATCCGGTGTTCCGTTCGAGTTTCACCCAGGATGATTACGAGAGAGCCGTCGACACCATCAAGGAATACATCCTGGCCGGTGACTGCATGCAGGTCGTGCCGTCCCAGCGCATGTCGATCGACTTCAAGGCTGCGCCTATCGACCTGTACCGGGCGCTGCGTTGCTTCAACCCGACGCCGTATATGTACTTCTTCAACTTCGGCGACTTCCACGTCGTCGGCAGTTCGCCGGAAGTGCTGGTGCGGGTCGAAGACAACCTGATCACCGTGCGCCCGATTGCCGGCACTCGCCCTCGCGGGGCCAACGAAAAGGCAGACCTGGCGCTGGAAAAAGACCTGCTGTCGGACGACAAGGAAATCGCCGAGCACTTGATGCTGATCGACCTGGGCCGCAACGACACCGGTCGCGTTTCGGAAATCGGTTCGGTGAAGCTCACCGAGAAGATGGTCATCGAGCGTTATTCCAATGTGATGCACATCGTGTCCAACGTCACCGGCCAATTGAAGGCCGGGCTGACAGCGATGGACGCATTGCGGGCGATCCTGCCGGCCGGCACCTTGTCTGGCGCACCGAAGATTCGCGCGATGGAAATCATCGACGAACTGGAACCGGTCAAGCGGGGCGTCTACGGCGGCGCAGTCGGTTACTTCGCCTGGAACGGCAACATGGACACCGCGATTGCGATCCGCACCGCGGTGATCAAGAACGGCGAACTGCACGTACAGGCCGGTGGCGGCATCGTCGCCGACTCGGTGCCGGCGCTGGAATGGGAAGAAACCCTGAACAAGCGTCGCGCGATGTTCCGCGCCGTGGCCCTGGCCGAACAGACTCCGGACGCCTGAGCTCCCACAGGGAACTCATCAGCATAAAAAAACGCGGCGCCTGTGAGGGCGCCGCGTTTTTTGTTGCCTGCGATCTAGAAGTCCAACGCAACCCCGACATTAATACCTTGCTGGGTGAAGTCATCATCCTTGCGAATGTCGTAGCTGGCGCGCAATGCCAAGTCCTTGGTGAGGTTGTGGCTCACGCCGAGGTTCAAGCGGTTCAGGTTGGTTTGTGGGGTGTAGCCGGCCAGGGTGTAGCGGTTGTTCGGCAGGCTGTTGAGGTTCATGGTCACATTCTGGGTGTCGTCGTTGTACTCGCGCTCGTGGGCCAGTTCGCCAAACACTTGGGTTTGTGAGGTGATCTGGTACTTACCCTGGATCCCGAGGCCAAGACGCCGGGAAATGCGTGACTGGTCGTCAAATGTCAGCGCGGTGGAGTCGGCGCCGTTTTCCGAGTAACCGTCGACTTCAACCTTGGCGAAATCAGCGCTCACGAATGGCGACAAGTGCCACGGGCTGCTCGCTTCTGCCGCGATGTCATAACCCACGCGGCCGCTGATGGCGACCAGGTAACCATCAGTGTCGCCTTTCTCCCCGCGTTCATTGACCCCCAACTGGAATTTGCGTTTGAGACTGTCGTAGTCCAGATGCCCGGCCGTCAGTGCCGCGTCACCCCAAAAGCGATTCTGCTGGTATTGGGCGAAAGCGGTGCCCATGTAGGTGTTGAGTTTGTAATCCGAATCGTTATCGCCGGCTTCGAGTTTCTGGTTATAGAAGCCCGCCGCCAAGCCAACGCGCCATGCGTCATTGAGCCGATAGCTGCCCCCGATGTTCAGGTTGGCGCCATTGCCGTCAGCGCTGGCGCCGCTGCGCTGGCTGTCGAAGTCCTGATGCTGGCCACCACCGGCGACAATCGCCCGCCATTGGCCCACGCCTTGCCAGTTTTCCCAATCGGCCAGCCACTGGTTGCGCAGCTCATCCTGATGAGAACGCAAAGTGCCCTGGGCCATTTGTGGCAGCAGGGTTGCTTCCCATGGTGCGGACAGCAGCGAGTATGCGTAATCGGCAATCAGGCGCTGCCCGGCTTCGGTTGGGTGCACCGAGTCGTTATAGATTAGCTTGGTCGGGTCGGGGGTGGCGCTGTTGATGCCGTATCGAGCGTTTTCGGTGCAACTGTTGCCGCTGAAGCAGGTGGCGCTCAGGTTCTGGTCGGTGGCGAGGCCGAACTGGCCAGGGTTGGCGAACGTCTCTTTGAGCAGTACCGGAATGTTCAACGGAATGATGTTGGCGTTAATGCTCTGCAGTTGGCTGACCAGTTCGGTGTTGAACTGAGAACTGAGCTGGGACGTGAAGGCCTGCAATGGTGTGCCGTTGAAAGCTGGGGTAAAGCCGATGTCCGGCAGCAGCCAGACCATGATGTAGCGGGCACCGGCCTGTTGCAGGGTCTGCGCGCTACTGGCCAGGCGATCGGCGGCGGCGCTGGCCAGGGGCAGGTTGGTCACGCGCCCCTGAAGGAAGTCATTGCCGCCTCCCGAGAGGTAATACAGTGCATTCGGGTCGGCGCGGAAATTGTTCGACGGCAGATAACCCGCACGGGTGCGTTCGCTCGTGGCGGAGGTACTGGTGATCGAATCGAGGATCTGGTCGGTGCGATAGCCGCCAACTGCCCAGTTGTTGCCATCGGGCAGGCCTTCGCTGGCGCGTACCGCCGAGGACGATGAAGCTGTCTGGTCCGGCGAGAACCCCAGTTTCCCACCCAGTATCTGCGTGGCGTTGAGCGAGCGTAATTCACCGCTGCCATCCAGGTAGACCGGCCCGGTTCGGTTGGTAAAACGCTGTGTCGCCCCGGCAGGGCCGCCCGTGTCGGTAAGCGTCCCGGCATCGTTGAGGCTGTCGCCGAAAACAACGAAATTCGAATAAGGGTTGGGCGCGGCAATCGCCTGGGCGCAGGCCATGGCGAGCAGGCATCCGGCGAGCGGTACAAACAACGTCTGTTTGATCATGAGCAAGTCCGTTTATTTATTGTTGTAGTGAGAACGAGACGACAGTACCAAAAACTTTCGGCCTTTTGCCATCTGTCGCTAACCCTTCAATTGTTTCGCGAGCTCTCGCTCCGGCCATATTGCACGCTCTGCCCAGCTAAGTTACTGTGCCGAGACGTATGAATGAGACCTTCCCCGTGTTGATCGTCAGCAAACTCCTGGATCAAGTCATCAAGGCACACGCCCGTTGGCGTTGGCGCGCCTGAATCTTTTCTGCCGGCCTGGCCGGACCTGTACCGCTTTGCCTTCTTTACCTGTATGAAATGCCGCTTTGCTGGCGCCACTCCAGCACCTGCCAAAGCGCAGCACACTGCGGGTAAATCATTCGAAGGCCGTATTAAAAGTCAGTGAATTCAAGAGGTTCTTAACGCCATGTTGCTGATGATCGATAACTACGACTCTTTTACTTACAACGTTGTGCAATACCTCGGCGAGCTGGGCTCCGAGGTCAAAGTCGTGCGCAACGATGAACTCACCATTGCCGAAATCGAAGCCCTCAAGCCTGAGCGCATCGTCGTGTCTCCTGGTCCTTGCACCCCGACCGAAGCCGGTATTTCCATCGAAGCGATCAAACACTTCGCCGGCAAGCTGCCGATTCTCGGCGTTTGCCTGGGTCACCAATCCATCGGCCAAGCGTTTGGTGGCGATGTGGTCCGTGCCCGTCAGGTCATGCACGGTAAGACTAGCCCGGTATTTCACGAGGACAAGGGCGTATTCGAAGGGCTGAATCGCCCGTTGACGGTCACCCGCTACCATTCGCTGATCGTCAAGCGCGAAACCCTGCCCGATTGCCTGGAGCTGACTGCCTGGACCCAGCTTGAAGACGGCTCGGTGGACGAGATCATGGGCCTGCGTCACAAGACGCTGAACATCGAGGGCGTGCAATTCCACCCTGAGTCTATCCTCACCGAACAGGGGCACGAGCTGTTCGCCAACTTCCTCAAACAAACCGGCGGCACGCGCTAAGGACTTTCCATGGATATCAAGACAGCCCTGAGCCGTATCGTCGGCCACCTCGACCTCAGCACCGATGAAATGCGCGATGTCATGCGCGAAATCATGACCGGGCAATGCACGGACGCGCAGATTGGCGCGTTCATGATGGCCATGCGCATGAAGAGCGAAAGCATCGACGAGATCGTCGGCGCCGTGACGGCGATGCGCGAGTTGGCGGACAAGGTTGAACTCAACACCCTCGATGGCGTGGTCGATGTGGTCGGCACCGGCGGCGACGGTGCGAACATTTTCAACGTTTCGACCGCTTCTTCGTTTGTGGTCGCGGCGGCCGGTTGCACCGTGGCCAAGCACGGTAACCGTGCGGTGTCGGGTAAAAGCGGCAGTGCCGACCTGCTGGAAGCGGCGGGTATCTATCTGAACCTGACCCCGGTTCAGGTGGCACGCTGCATCGACAACGTCGGCATCGGTTTCATGTTTGCCCAGACCCATCACAGTGCCATGAAGCACGCCGCCGGCCCGCGCCGCGAGTTGGGTCTGCGCACCTTGTTCAACATGCTCGGCCCGCTTACGAATCCGGCCGGTGTGAAACATCAGGTGGTGGGTGTGTTCAGTCAGGCGTTGTGCCGGCCATTGGCCGAAGTCTTGCAGCGCCTGGGCAGTAAACACGTGCTGGTGGTGCATTCGAAGGATGGCCTGGACGAGTTCAGTCTGGCGGCACCGACCTTTGTCGCGGAATTGAAGAATGACCAGATCACCGAGTATTGGGTCGAGCCCGAAGACCTCGGGATGAAGAGCCAGAGCCTGCATGGTCTGGCGGTGGAAAGCCCGACGGCTTCCCTTGAGTTGATTCGCGATGCGTTGGGCAAGCGCAAGACCGAGAACGGTCAGAAAGCCGCCGAGATGATCGTGCTCAATGCCGGTGCCGCGCTGTACGCCGCCGACCATGCCAGCAGTTTGAAAGAAGGCGTTGCCCTGGCGCACGATGCGCTGCACACAGGCCTCGCTCGGGAAAAACTTGAGGAATTGGGTGCATTTACCGCGGTATTCAAAGTGGAGAATGAGGGATGAGTGTACCGACGGTTCTGGAAAATATTCTGGCCCGCAAAGCCCAGGAAGTCGCCGAGCGTAGCGCTCGTGTAAGCCTGGCGGAGCTGGAAAACCTGGCCAAGGCGGCCGATGCACCCCGTGGTTTTGCCAAGGCATTGATCGATCAGGCCAAGAAGAAGCAGCCGGCGGTGATTGCTGAAATCAAGAAAGCTTCGCCAAGCAAGGGCGTGATTCGCGAGAACTTCGTGCCAGCGGACATTGCCAGGAGTTACGAGAAGGGCGGAGCTACTTGCCTGTCGGTGCTCACCGACATCGACTACTTCCAGGGTGCGGATGCATATCTGCAACAAGCCCGGGCGGCGTGCAAACTGCCGGTGATCCGCAAAGACTTCATGATCGATCCGTACCAGATCATAGAGTCCCGCGCCTTGGGTGCTGATTGCGTGCTGTTGATCGTCTCCGCACTGGATGACGTGAAAATGGCCGAGCTGGCGGCCGTGGCCAAAAGCGTCGGCCTCGATGTGCTGGTGGAAGTCCACGATGGCGACGAGCTGGAGCGGGCTTTGAAAACCCTCGACACGCCGCTGGTGGGCGTGAACAACCGCAACCTGCACACCTTCGAGGTCAGTCTGGAAACCACCCTCGACCTGTTGCCGCGTATTCCGCGTGATCGTCTGGTGGTCACCGAAAGCGGCATTCTTAACCGCGCCGATGTCGAGTTGATGGAAATCAGCGACGTGTATGCGTTCCTGGTCGGCGAAGCGTTCATGCGCGCCGAAAGCCCGGGTACCGAACTGCAGCGCCTGTTCTTTCCCGAGCGCGGTGTTCCAGTGAGCGGCTCTACGCTCGACTGAACACATTTTCGCAGGCAACCCGATCCCCTGTGGGAGCGGGCTTGCCCGCGAAGAGGTCATCAAGCCCCCCAAAGACTTCATGTCTTACGGAGTCATCCATGTCCCAGCCAACCTCTCTGACCATCGAAGCCGGCCTGCTTGCCGAACAGGACCTGTTGGCCCATGTGTGCACCGGTGATTCGGAGTTCGGCTTGCTGTTCTGGCAACCCACAGACCAAGCATTGGTCATGCCGCGCCGCTTGAATCGCTTGCCGGGTTTCGAGGCGGCGTGCGAGATATCCGCCGCTGCCGGTTGGCCGGTACTGCTGCGCGAAACTGGCGGCGAGCCGGTGCCGCAATCGGCATCGACCCTCAACATCGCGCTGGTCTACGCGCCACCGCGCAGCGAGGGTGACCAGAACCGGATCGAAACCGCCTATCGCCGGCTCTGCAACCCGATTTGCCAGCTGCTTGACGAGTTGGGCGGCGTGTCGTCCCTGGGCGAAATTAAGGGCGCATTCTGCGACGGCCGTTTCAACGTCAACCTCGATGGTCGCAAGATGGTCGGTACCGCTCAGCGCTGGCGGCAGAGCAAGGGCGGTCAGCGTCCGGTCGGGCTGGTGCACGGGGCGATGCTGATCGATAACGAACGAGAGTCGATGGTCGCGGCGGTCAATCGTTTCAACGAAGCCTGCGGTCTGGAACAGCGGGTTCGCGCAGAAAGCCACATTGCCCTGCATGAAAAGTTTGCCGCTCCTGATGCGCTGGAACGGCTCGATGCGT
The DNA here is from genome assembly GCF_058802085.1 of Pseudomonas sp. GW822-FHT02G04. Classification (NCBI taxonomy): domain Bacteria; kingdom Pseudomonadati; phylum Pseudomonadota; class Gammaproteobacteria; order Pseudomonadales; family Pseudomonadaceae; genus Pseudomonas; species Pseudomonas sp. GW822-FHT02G04. Next base: position 12,905 of record NZ_JBXANU010000008.1, on the reverse strand, counting down.
TGTATCGTCAAATGTTGGCAGAAGTGTTCGAAGCTTAAGCTCTCCGAGCTTCAGTTCTCAGAGCTCAGCGCGTACCGAAGACCACCATGGTCTTGCCTTTGACGTCGACCAGGTTGCGATCCTCCAGATCCTTGAGCACGCGGCCGACCATCTCGCGGGAACAACCGACAATCCGGCCGATCTCCTGACGGGTCACCTTGATCTGCATGCCGTCCGGGTGGGTCATGGCGTCTGGCTGCTTGCACAGCTCCAACAGGCAACGCGCAACGCGACCGGTCACGTCGAAGAATGCCAGGTCGCCGACCTTGCGCGTGGTATTGCGCAGGCGCTGTGCGATTTGTCCGCTGAGCACGTAAAGAATGTCTGGATCCTGTTGAGACAACTCGCGGAATTTCGCGTAGCTGATTTCCGCGACTTCACATTCGACTTTGGCGCGTACCCAGGCGCTGCGCTCCTGTTCCAGCCCGGCTTGCTCAAACAGACCCAGTTCACCGAAGAAGTCTCCGGAGTTGAGGTAGGCAATGATCATTTCACGGCCATCGTCATCCTCGATCAGGATGGTTACCGAACCCTTGATGATGAAGAACAGCGTGTCCGAGCGGTCGCCGGCACAGATGATGTTGCTCTTGGCGGCATAACGACGGCGTTGGCAATGCATCAACAGTTTGTCGAGGTTCTTGATTTTGGGTGTGGGGGTAATAGCAACCATGGTTGTATCCCGAAAAGACTGCACGGTGTGTTTGTTTTTTATAGGGGGCTGTTGAAGCCTGGGTTTTTTGTTCGCTACAAAGCTGGCTAAGCGCCAGTGAATTGGCGTCAGCTTAACAGACACATTCCTTCAAGATTCGAGAATTTACCTACGACGCATACGGTTATGTCCTAGGAAGGCGAAGCGCTGCCAATCAAGGGCCCTGTGCTAAGCTGGCGACCCTTTTTTATACAGTGGAGTCTTGGCGATGAAGGCACGCATCCAATGGGCAGGCGAAGCCATGTTCCTCGGTGAATCCGGCAGCGGTCATGTCGTGGTCATGGACGGTCCGCCCGATGCCGGCGGTCGTAACCTGGGTGTCCGGCCGATGGAAATGCTCCTGCTGGGTGTTGGCGGTTGCAGCAATTTCGATGTGGTCAGCATCCTCAAGAAGTCCCGTCAGGCCGTCGAAAGCTGCGAAGCCTTCCTCGAAGCCGAGCGTGCGACCGAAGATCCGAAGGTGTTCACCAAGATCCACATGCACTTCGTGGTCAAGGGCCGCGGGCTGAAAGAAGCCCAGATCAAGCGCGCCATCGAACTGTCGGCGGAGAAGTATTGCTCGGCCTCGATCATGCTCGGCGCGGCTGGCGTGGCGATTACCCACGACTACGAGATTATCGAACTCGGTTGATTCGACATTCAACTATCATAAAAGCGGTGCAGACTCTGGTGATCCATAGCTGACGTCTGCATAATGCGCCACTTTTTTCAGGGCAGTGATCGGTCAGCCGACAGGTCGCTTGCCTGAACAGACAACCAAAATCGCCATCGCGAAGAGGTGTTAACCGTCCTACGCAGGTGCGTCGTTCGCATCTGACGGGCATGCTTGATCACGCGGCCAGCCCGCATACATAGAGAGTTTTTAACGGTGAAAAGCAAACTCAAGCTCCACGGGTTCAATAACCTGACAAAGACCTTGAGCTTCAACATCTATGACATCTGCTACGCGGAAACCCCGCAAGACCAACAGGCTTACGTCGAGTACATCAATAAAGAGTACAACGCCAAGCGCCTGACGCAGATCCTCACGGAAGTTGTCGATATCATTGGTGCCAATATCCTGAACATCGCCAGTCAGGACTATGAACCCCAGGGCGCCAGCGTCACGATTCTGATCTCTGAAGAGCCGGTGACCCCCACCGACAGTCAGATTGAAGAGTCTCCGGGCCCGTTGCCCGAAATCATCCTGGCCCACCTCGACAAGAGCCACATCACGGTGCACACCTACCCGGAAATCCATCCGGTGGACGGTATCGCGACGTTCCGTGTGGACATCGACGTGTCGACCTGTGGCGTCATTTCACCGCTCAAGGCGCTCAACTTTCTGATTCACCAGTTCGATTCGGATATCGTGACTGTGGATTACCGCGTGCGCGGCTTCACCCGTGACGTTGAAGGCAAGAAGCACTTCATCGACCACGAGATCAACTCGATCCAGAACTACCTCTCCGAAGACACTCGCGACGCGTATCAGATGACCGACGTGAACGTGTATCAGGAAAACCTGTTCCACACCAAAATGCTGCTGAAGAACTTCGAACTGGATAACTACCTGTTCGGCGACGCCACCAGCAACCTGTCTTCTGAGCAGCGTGCCCAGGTGACTGAGCGTGTGAAACACGAAATGCTCGAAATCTTCTACGCGCGCAACATGCCGAGCTGAGAGTTCCGAGTACAAAAAAAGGCGACTACCGCAAGGTAGTCGCCTTTTTCATTGCTGTTGTCCGCGAAGAGGCCCGATCAAACAACGCAACCGTCAGATCCGATAAGTGCTCTTGGTCATCACCTTGGCCAAAAGACTCATCCCGAACTTCACCGGTGCAGGAAAACGAAACCCTCCAGCATCCAGTGCACTCTCAGCATGCTGCTCTTCATCGATGCGCATCTGCTCAAGTATCGCCCGGGATTTTTCGTCCTCGGCGGGCAGTTGTTCAAGGTGTTCGTTCAGGTGTTTGCAAACCTGATGCTCGGTGGCGGCAACGAAACCCAGGCTGACTTTGTCGCTGATCAGCCCGGCCACCGCGCCAATCCCGAACGACATTCCGTAGAACAGCGGATTGAGAATGCTGGTGTGGCTGCCCAACTGGTGGATGCGCTGTTCGCACCAGACCAGATGATCGATTTCTTCTTCGGCGGCATGTTCCATGGCGGCGCGCACTTGCGGCAGCCTGGCGGTCAGGGCTTGACCTTGATACAGCGCCTGGGCACAGACTTCGCCGGTATGGTTGATGCGCATCAAACCGGCGACGTGCCGGGTGTCCTCGTCGCTCATTTGCGCATCCGGCTGCACGATGGCAGGCGACGGACGATAGGGCTGACCACTGAAGGGCAGCAAAGTACGCATCGCGGCATCGGCTTGCAGCAGAAGACGGTCAATTGGCGAGTAGTGACGTTGGGTAGTCATGCTGACCTCCGGGAAGAATCTCGGCGGCCAGTTTAACCCAATCGGCCGGGGAGGGTTTGCGCTGGGTCATCTGTGGCGAGGGAGCTTGCTCCCGCTCGGCCGCGAAGCGGTCGTAAATTCAACCCATCGGTCTTGTCTGGAAAAACTCGATGCGTGGATTTGGGGCTGCTTCGCAACCCAGCGGGAGCAAGCTCCCTCGCCACATAAACCGGTACTGCATGCAATCAGCCCGGCGGCCAGTGCATCTGGCGCTGACCCAACACGTGCATATGAATGTGATAAACGGTCTGCCCGCCCAATTCATTGCAGTTCATGACCACCCGGAAACCTTCTTCACAGCCCAGTTCCAGGGCCAGACGCTGCGCGGTGAACAGAATATGCCCAGCCAGTGCCTTATCGTCCTCGGTGAGGTCGTTAAGGGTGCGCACCGGTTTCTTCGGGACCACCAGGAAATGCACGGGGGCCTGTGGCGCGATGTCGTGGAAGGCCAGTACCTGGTCGTCCTCGTAAATGATCTTCGCCGGGATTTCCCGGTTGATGATCTTGGTGAACAGAGTATCCACAGCTGTTTTCTCCGTTGTTTGGCTGGCTTGAGTGTACGCATGGGCCCTGCCTGAGCCCAGTTTTTTACCTTGAAGGCTGGTCAGCGCGGGCAGTACGCCTTGTTGACCATGCCCGCGATTGTCCGGGTCAGCCAGCGCGAGCCGAGCCGTGGCAGGAAGGCGAACCAGCGATTCAGGCGACCGGGGATGATAATGGCGCGATTTTTCTCCAGGGCGCGCACGGTATAGAGCGCGACTTCCTCTGGGCTCATCAGCAGTTTGCTCTCGCCCAGCTTGTCGGTGTTCAGTTGCGCGGTACGGAAAAACGCCGTGCGTGTCGGGCCGGGGCAGAGCACCGACACCTTGACCGCGCATTTTTTCAGTTCGACGCGCAAGCCTTCGGAAAAATTCAGCACATAAGCCTTGCTGGCGTAATAAGTACTCATCCATGGGCCGGGATGGAACGCCGCAACCGAGGCGACGTTTAGAATCTGCCCGCCGCCCTGCAAGGCCATGCTGTTACCGATGGCATGACACAAGCGAGTGAGGGCCAGGATGTTCACTTCGATCAGGTCCTGCTCGGTCATCCAGTCCTGGGCCAGGAATGGGCCACAGGTGCCGATGCCGGCGCAGTTGACCAGCAGATCGATTTGCCGCTCACCTTCCTCCAGCTCCAGCAGAAATCCGGACAGGCGCAGCGGTTCACCCAGGTCACAGGCACGAAACAATACTTCCACGCCAAAACGTTGAGTCAGTTCAATCGCAATACTTTCCAGCTGATCACGCTGTCGGGCCACCAGTAACAGGCTGCGGCCGCGCCGGGCCAGCGCTTCGGCCATCGCCAGGCCGATGCCGCTGGAAGCGCCAGTGATCAGAGCGTAACGGGTCATGCAGTTCTCCATCGCAACAGCTCCGCGCCAGCGACGCAGGTGTCACGGGCGGGGAGCGCTGTTCATTCTTTTGCAGAGTCTACAGGGGGCTGGGTCGCTTCGGCTGCATCGTCGGTTGAATCTGCTGCCGAGTCGACCTCGACGGGTACAGCTTCGACTTCATCGGTGGTCACGGAGCTGCTTTGATAGGCGCTATCAGTGGCGCTTTCATACTCATCCTGAATCGCCGTGAGACCTCCAGTCAGCCCGCCAACGAACATGATCGCAATAAACACCAGCCACAATGAAGCCAGTACCCTGACTGCGTTGCTGTTGGGCGGCGGCGGTGCGCCATATCGATTGGCAGTGTTGTTACCCGGCACGATCATTATCACGAACGGGAAAGCGCCCCCCACGAACGGCACAAGGTTCAACAGCCAGAGCCAGCCAGACCAGCCGATATCGTGCAGGCGCTGCACACTGAACTGGATGCTGATGAACGCGAGTATCACGATCAGAATAACGGCCAGCAGACCCGCGACAATTAGGCCGGCAGTCGAGTTGGTGCTGATGAGGCCGAAGCCGAAAATGGCCAGCACCGAGCCAATGCCCAGCGTCACCAGCGTCAGGGCCATTGTCCAGGCCAGAAAGCGCAGTCGGCCGATGCGGCCACTGAAACTGAATGCCTTGAGTGTGGCGAACTCCGGCAGCGCTTCGCCGACGGTGGCGCGCGGTGGAGCGTAGGGGGACTCAGGCTCTGCCGATGGCGGTGGGCTTACGTGAATGTCGGACAGGTTCAGCTCGATCGAGGGTTCGGCTTCAATTCGGGCATCAATGCCGGTTTTTGTCAGCGCCTGAAGATAAGTTTGCGCGTCGGCGTGTGACAGGTCGCGTTTGAGCGCGACCGTCCGGCCACTGAACAGGCGTTCGATGGCAGCAACATCGCTTTTGAACAGCCCGGCGAGATTGAGCTTCGCGGTGGTGGCGTCAACACCTGGCAGCAGAGCACCATCGAAGACAATCTTGAAACGTTTTTCGCTCATGGCCGAGGCATCCTTGTCGCGAGAGTTGTAATAGAAAGTGTAACAAGGGGAGTGTAAGGCCGGCCGGGTTGGGCTGGCCAAACTTTCCTGTCAACGCGGCCAGCGCTTGGGCAGCGCTGCCGCCAGTTCCAGTGCCTTGCGGTATTCGGCGCCGAGACGTGCGACCAGTTGATCGACACTTGGCAGATCCTCGATTTCACCGACACCCTGGCCCGCAGACCACACGGTTTTCCAGGCTTTGGCTTCATCGTTCAAGGGCTTGAGCTTGGAGCCGAAGTCAACCTCGCCTTTGCTTTGCAGCGCCGCCATGTCGAAACCGGCGGCCTCCAGGCTCTGACGCATGAAGCTTGCCGGAACTCCCGACACCGCTGGAGTATGGACGATGTCCGCGGCTCTGGCAGTCAGGAGCATCTCCTTGTAGGCGTCAGGCGCATGACTTTCCGTGGTGCCGATAAATCGCGTACCGAAGTAGGCCAAATCCGCACCAAGCAATTGCGCAGCAAGAATCTCGTGGCCATGGTTCAGGCAGCCGGCCAGCAGTAGGGTCTTGTCGAAAAACTGGCGAATTTCGGCGATCAGCGAGAACGGGCTCCAGGTCCCGGCGTGACCACCGGCCCCTGCGGCAACGGCAATCAAACCGTCTACACCGGCTTCGGCAGCTTTTTCTGCGTGGCGACGGGTCGTCACGTCGTGAAACACCAGGCCGCCGTAGCTGTGCACCGCATCGACCACTTCCTTCACGGCGCCGAGGCTGGTGATCACGATCGGTACTTTGTGTTCGATGCAGATCGCCAGATCCGCCTGCAATCGCGGATTGCTGTGGTGGACAATCAGGTTCACCGCGTAAGGCGCGGGGTTTTCCAGTGTCGCCAGCCCTGCTTCGATTTCTTCCAGCCAGGCCTTGAAACCGCTGCTCTCACGCTGGTTCAGCGCAGGGAAACTGCCTACCACGCCATTACGGCAGCAGGCGAGCACCAGCTCAGGGTTGGAAATCAGGAACATCGGCGCCGCCACCACGGGCAGACGCAAGCGTTGTTCGAGCAGAGCGGGCAGCGGCATTGGAAGTACCCCGGGTGAGTGTGCCTGTCGGATTTAAAACGGCCGGACGACGACCAGAATTACGATAGCCAGCAATATCAGAACCGGCACTTCATTGAACCAGCGATAAAAGACATGGCTGCGGGTGTTTTCGCCACGGGCAAAACGTTTTACCTGTGCGCCGCACATGTGGTGGTAGCCGATCAGGATCACCACCAGGGTCAGCTTGGCGTGCATCCACGCGCCCTGGCCGAAATAGGCACTCGGGTTGAGGCTGATCAGCCAGATACCGAACACCAGGGTGGCGATCATCGCTGGCCCCATGATACCCCGGTACAGCTTGCGCTCCATGATGCTGAAGCGTTCCTTGCTGACGGTGTCTTCGCTTTGCGCGTGATAGACGAACAGGCGCGGCAGGTAAAACAGGCCGGCAAACCAGCAGACCATGCTGATGATGTGAAGCGCTTTGAGCCACAGATAAAGCATTTTTAGTTATTCCCAGGTTCACGGTAGTGAAGATAGTAGGGGGTAGAGCGCCCGCACGTCACCTTGACGGTTGTCGCAGGGCCGCGCGGCCCCTATTATCGACGGCTTTCCAGTGGGTTCGTTGAGGGCAGGTTTATGGTCAAGGTCGGTATCGTCGGCGGCACGGGTTACACCGGTGTCGAACTGCTGCGTCTGTTGGCACAGCATCCGCAGGCAGAAGTGGTGGTGATCACTTCCCGATCCGAGGCCGGCCTGGCCGTGGCCGACATGTACCCGAACCTGCGAGGCCATTACGACGGCCTGGCGTTCAGCGTTCCGGACATCAAGACCCTTGGGGCCTGCGACGTGGTGTTCTTCGCCACGCCGCACGGTGTCGCTCATGCCCTGGCGGGTGAATTGCTGGCTGCGGGGACCAAGGTCATCGACCTGTCTGCAGATTTCCGTTTGCAAGACGCCGATGAGTGGGCCAAGTGGTACGGCCAGCCGCACGGCGCGCCGGAACTGCTGGAGGAGGCGGTCTACGGCTTGCCGGAAGTTAATCGCGAGCAGATCAAGCAGGCACGCCTGATTGCTGTACCGGGTTGCTACCCGACCGCGACGCAATTGGGTTTCCTGCCATTGCTTGAAGCCGGTCTGGCCGATACCACACGTTTGATCGCTGACTGCAAATCCGGTGTCAGTGGTGCCGGTCGTGGCGCTTCGGTAGGTTCGCTGTACTCCGAGACGTCGGAAAGCATGAAGGCTTACGCCGTAAAAGGTCACCGTCACTTGCCGGAAATCCGCCAGGGTCTGCGTCGTGCAGCGGGCAAGGACGTCGGCCTGACCTTCGTTCCGCACCTGACGCCGATGATTCGCGGCATTCACTCGACGCTCTACGCGACCGTCGTGGACCGCTCGGTGGATCTGCAGGCACTGTTCGAAAAGCGTTATGCCAACGAACCGTTCGTCGACGTCATGCCGGCCGGCAGCCACCCGGAAACCCGCAGCGTGCGCGGTGCCAACGTTTGCCGTATCGCCGTGCATCGTCCGCAGGATGGTGATCTGGTGGTGGTGTTGTCGGTCATCGACAACCTGGTCAAAGGCGCGTCGGGTCAGGCTGTGCAGAACCTGAATATCCTCTTCGGTCTGGATGAGCGCCTGGGTCTTTCCCATGCGGGCATGCTGCCGTAAGGCTTTATCCGCAAAGCAAAAAGGCCCGTTGAATGGGCCTTTTTGCATTCTGGTCTGACAATTGGGTTGATTGATATACCGTAACAATAGTTGACCGATTTTCTGGGAGAAGCGGATAATGCGCGTCATCACGCATTATGGCGGCGTAACGCCGGGAGATAGTCAGCATGAGCGTCGAATCCTTCACCCCCACGGCTTTGCAATTCACCCACGGTGCTGCGCACAAGGTGAAGAGCCTGGTCGATGAAGAGGGGAATGATCGCTTGAAGCTGCGCGTATTCGTTACGGGCGGCGGTTGTTCAGGGTTTCAGTACGGCTTCACCTTCGATGAAGAAGTGGCCGATGACGACACCATTGTCGAGCGCGAAGGCGTCAGCCTGGTGGTCGATCCGATGAGCTTCCAGTACCTGGCAGGTGCCGAGGTGGATTACCAGGAAGGTCTGGAAGGTTCGCGTTTCGTGATCAAGAACCCGAACGCTACCACCACGTGTGGCTGCGGCTCTTCGTTCTCGATCTGATCGCACCTCACCGCATCAACAAGCGCCGCAGGGTCTCAGGACTCTGCGGCGTTTTGCTGTCTGGGGTTCAGGTTCAGGCGGGGTAGATGGCGCCGAGTACACGCAGGCCACGGGCGCCGGTGACGCTTGGGCGGTTGGCCGCGATACCTTCCAGGCAGCAATGGGCCAGCCAGGCAAAGGCCATGGCTTCAACCCAGTCCGGATCTACTCCATAAGCGGCGGTGCTGCTGACTTTCGCGTTCGGCAACAGGCTGGCCAACCGCTTCATCAACGTGACGTTGTGCGCTCCGCCGCCGCAGACCAGCAGCTCCCGGGTATCCGATTGAGCGCTTTGCAATGATTCGACGATGGTCAGGGCGGTCAGCTCGAGCAGTGTGGCCTGTATGTTTTCGGCTGCGAAGGTTGGCAGCTGTGACAGATGCTGCATCAGCCATGGCAGATTGAACACTTCGCGGCCAGTGCTCTTCGGACCTTGAGTTACAAAGAACGGATCACTGAGCAGCTCATTCAACAGAGCCGGCTCAACCTTGCCGCTGGCGGCCCATTGGCCATTGCGATCGAAGTTGTCGCCGCGTTGCCGGTGAATCCAGGCATCCAGCAGGACGTTCCCAGGGCCGCAGTCAAAGCCTGCGACAGGCTTGCCGGGTTCGATCAGGCTGAGGTTACTGAACCCGCCGACGTTCAGCACCGCGCGGTTACCGGGCTGTTCTTCGAACAAGGCTTCGTGAAAGGCTGGAACCAATGGAGCGCCTTGTCCGCCAGCAGCTACGTCGCGGCTGCGGAAGTCGCTGACCACGGTGATGCCAGTCAGCTCGGTGAGCAAGGCAGGGTTGCCGATCTGCACCGTGAACCCGCGCGCCGGCTCGTGGCGAATGGTCTGGCCGTGGCTGCCAATCGCGCGAATGTCACCAGGCTTGAGGTTTTGTTGGTCGAGGAGGGTATGAATGCCCTGCGCGGCCAGTTTCACCCAGTTCTGCTGGGCAATGGCGGAGCGGGCAATCTCGTCCGGACCGCTGGCGCACAGGCCAAGGAGCTCGGCGCGCAGGGACTCGGGCATGGGGATGTAATGCGTGGCGATCAGCTTGATCGCCGGGGCCAGCTCGATCAGCGCAATGTCCAGGCCATCAAGGCTGGTCCCGGACATCACACCTATATAGAGTGCCATGGCTTAGCGTTTGCTCGAAGCCAGCAGGGTGGCTTTCTCTTGGTCCATGCGCGCCATCAGCGGTTGGCTTTGCGCAAGGAAGCGTGAGCGTTCAGCTTTGGAGATCGGATCGGCCATTGCCACCTTCTGACCCAGTGGGTCGACGTGCACACCGTTGACCTGGAACTCGTAGTGCAGGTGCGGGCCGGTGGAGAGGCCGGTGGTGCCGATGTAGCCAATCACCTGACCTTGCTTGACGCTGCCGCCAGTCTTGATGCCTTTGGCGAAGCCCTGCATGTGGCCGTACAGCGTACGGTAGGTGCTGCCGTGCTGGATGATCACGGTGTTGCCGTAACCGCCGCGGCGACCGGCCAACAATACCTGGCCGTCGCCGGCAGCCTTGATCGGTGTGCCGCGTGGTGCTGCGTAATCGACACCCTTGTGGGCGCGGATTTTGTTCAGGATCGGGTGCTTGCGGCCCATGGAGAATTTCGAGCTGATGCGGGCGAAGTCTACCGGAGTACGGATGAACGCCTTGCGCATGCTGTTGCCGTCAGCTGTGTAGTAGCTGCTGTTGCCTTGTTTGTTGGTGTAGCGCACAGCGGTGTAAGTCTTGCCGCGGTTGGTGAAGCGTGCGGAAAGAATCGGACCGTTGCCGACCGCTTTACCGTTGACGACCTTCTGTTCATAGATCACATCGAACTCGTCACCCTGGCGAATATCCTGGGCGAAGTCGACGTCATAGCCAAACACGCTAGCCATATCCATGGTCAGGCTATGGGACAAACCGGCTCTGGCGGCAGATTGCGACAGCGAACTGTTGATCACTCCATGTACGTAGGCGGAGCGAACAGTGGGCTTGGCGGTAATGCGGTTGAACGTATAACCCTTGTCGTTTTTGGTCAGGCTGATGCTTTCCGTGTCGCTGACTTTGCTGTGCAAATTGGTCAGTTGGCCATTCGGGCCCAGTTCGAACTCGAGCTTCTGGCCATGTTTGAGCTGGCTGAACTGCTTGGCCTGCTTGTCGCTGGCCAGCACTTCATGCACCGAAGTGGCCGGAAGGCCGACTTTCTCAAACAGGGTCGAGAGAGTATCGCCTTTGGCAACGATCACTTCCCTGTGGCCTGGCGCCTTCTTTTCTTCGACGACTGGTGCGGGAGTGGCCTGGGCGGTTTCCTGAGTATCTTCGGCGCTGTTTTCGATCTGTGCGAAAGGGGAGGCTGCCGGCTCATTTGTGGCTTGGACGACGTCGGCAGCGTCTTGATCTTGTGTCAGTTGTTCTGCAGGGCTTTCCAGTTCAAGACTCAGGGTCGTCTTTTTGGCTTCAACATCACTGGAAGGAAATACCAGAAGCGCCAGGCTCAGAAGGGCGGCGATACCGCTTGCTGCGAGCAGGTGGGTCTTCGGGTAAAGCGGTGGCGCTTTAGACGATTCTTTGGTCATAAGTAATTTTGACTTTGAAAAAATGAATTGGAAAAGATGAATGACATGATGAAGACGAAATAACTGTATAAAATATAACCAAATCATCTCTGAAGCAAGCCTGCGGACGCTCTGGCCGTGGATTGGCGTCCGTGCGCCGGGCAAAACTTGTATTTGACGCCCGATCTTGTATGGTTGGTCCCCTTTGAATTCGAGTCTTGCAGGTCTGTTATGAAGTCGGTTGAAGAGCAGCTAGCGCTGATCAAACGTGGTGCAGAAGAACTGTTGGTCGAGTCCGAGCTGATCGAAAAGCTCAAGCGTGGCCAGCCGCTACGTATTAAGGCAGGCTTCGATCCGACCGCGCCGGATTTGCACTTGGGTCACACCGTGCTTATTAATAAGCTGCGCCAGTTCCAGGATCTGGGGCACCAGGTGATCTTCCTTATAGGTGACTTCACCGGGATGATCGGTGATCCGAGCGGCAAGAGTGCGACACGTCCGCCGCTCACCCGTGAGCAGGTTCTCGAGAATGCCGAGACCTACAAGACTCAGGTCTTCAAGATTCTTGATCCGGCCAAAACCGAAGTGGCGTTCAACTCCACCTGGATGGATCAGATGGGGCCGGCTGACTTCATACGCCTGACTTCGCAATACACCGTGGCACGCATGCTCGAGCGCGACGACTTCGACAAGCGCTACACGACCAATCAGCCAATCGCCATTCATGAATTCCTCTATCCGCTGGTTCAGGGTTACGACTCGGTCGCTTTGCGCGCGGATGTCGAGCTGGGCGGTACCGATCAGAAGTTCAACCTGCTGATGGGGCGTGAGCTGCAGCGTAGTTATGGTCAAGAGGCTCAATGCATTCTGACCATGCCGTTGCTCGAAGGGCTGGATGGCGTGAAGAAGATGTCCAAGTCGTTGGGCAACTATGTCGGTATCCAGGAGGCGCCGGGTGTCATGTACGGCAAGCTGGTCTCTATTCCTGATGTGCTGATGTGGCGTTACTTCGAATTGCTCAGCTCCCGCTCCATGGAAGAGATCGATGCCTTGCGGGCTGACGTCGAGGCAGGTGCGAATCCGCGTGACATCAAGATCAAGTTGGCCGAAGAGATCGTTGCGCGTTTCCATGGTGAAGAGGCTGCGGCCAGTGCTCACCGTGCGGCGGGCAACCGTATGAAAGACGGCGAGTTGCCGGATGATCTGCCAGAGATCGAATTGACCGCTGCCGAAGATATGCCGATCGCCGCTGTCCTTAATAAGGCGGGCCTGGTGAAGAACTCTGCCGTGGCGCGTGATCTTCTGGGTTCTGGTGGTGTGCGTATAGATGGTGAAGTTGTCGATCGCACCTTTATATACGCACTGGGCGCGACCCACGTTTGCCAGGCTGGGAAGAAGGCATTTGCGCGTATTACGCTCAAATCCGAATAAAGCTGAAATCAGGGGTTGACGGCAGATTCTGGACGTCTATAATTCGCCCCACTTCCGGCGCAGTCGAAACGGAAAACTCCTTGGTAAACA
>NZ_JBXANU010000007.1:0-233342 GCF_058802085.1 Pseudomonas sp. GW822-FHT02G04 | reverse complement strand
ACACCTACGTCATCGACAACGCCACCGACAAGGTCACTGAACTGGCCGACGAAGGCCGCGACCTGATCCGCACGGCGGTGAGCTACACCCTCTCGGCCAACGTCGAAGACGGCGTGCTGCTCGGCACCGCCGCGTTGAACCTCACGGGCAACGAACTCGATAACAGCCTCACCGGCAACGCCGCCGCCAACTTCCTCGACGGCAGGGCTGGGGCTGACACCCTGGACGGCGGCGCAGGCGCCGACCTGATGATGGGCGGCAGCGGAAACGACACCTACATCGTCGACAACCTCAAGGATGTAGTCATCGAGACCAGCAGCCTGGCGAGTGAAATCGACACTGTACGCTCCTCGGTCAGCTGGACCCTGGGCGCCAACCTGGAAAACCTCACCCTCACCGGCAGCGACAACCTCACCGGTGTCGGCAACGCCCTGAACAACGTGCTGACCGGCAACAGCGGCAACAACATCCTCAACGGTGGCGCGGGGCTGGACACGCTGATCGGCGGCGCCGGCGACGACACCTACGTCCTCGACCAGGCCGGTGAACTGGCGCTGCTGCAGGAAACGGCCGACCAGGGTCGCGACCTGCTGAACATCACCTACGCCTCGACTTTGGCCAGCAGCACCGTCGACCTCAGTCAAACCAGCCTGCAGAACGTCGAAAACGTCACCCTGACCGGCCTCGGTGCCTTCACCGTGATCGGCAACGACCTGAACAACACCCTGCTCGGCAACGCCTCTGTCAACGACCTGCAAGGCGGGGCCGGCAACGACTGGCTGGATGGCGGCGCCGATGCTGACACCCTCAGCGGCGGCAGCGGCGACGACACCTATGTCATCGACAACGCCACCGACAAGGTCACTGAACTGGCCGACGAAGGCCGCGACCTGATCCGCACGACGGTGAGCTACACCCTCTCGGCCAACATCGAAAACGGCGTGCTACTCGGCCTCGCCGCGTTGGACCTTACAGGTAATGAACTCGATAACAACCTCACTGGCAACGCCGCCGCCAACACCCTCGACGGCAAGGCCGGGGCTGATACCCTGGACGGCGGTGCTGGCAACGACACCTACGTGGTCGACAATATCGGCGACACGGTGATCGAACGCGGCACCTCGCTGAGCGAAATCGACACGGTCCTGTCGTCGATCAGCTACACCCTGGGCAGCAACCTCGAGAACCTGACCCTCACCGGCAGCGACCCGCTCGACGCCACCGGCAACGCCCTGAGCAACCGCCTGACCGGCAACAGCGGCAATAACGTTCTGGACGGTGGCCTTGGCGCCGACGTGATGATTGGCGGCAGCGGCAATGACACCTATATCGTCGATAACCTCAAGGACACGGTCACCGAGACCAGCACCCTGGCGAGCGAATTCGACACCGTGCGCTCCTCGGTGAGCTGGACCCTGGGTGCCAACCTGGAAAACCTCACCCTCACCGGCAGCGACAACCTCACCGGTGTCGGCAACGCCCTGAATAACGTGCTGACCGGCAACAGCGGCAACAACGTGCTCAATGGTGGAGCGGGCAACGACCTGCTTGATGGTGGTATGGGCAATGACCTGCTGATAGGAGGTCTGGGCACAGACATCCTGACGGGCGGCGCTGGTAGCGACCGGTTTGTTTTCAATTTACTCAGTGAGCTGGGTAAAGGGGCAAACAGTGACGTCATCACCGACTTCAGCAGCCTACAGGGCGATAAGATCGACCTGTCGAAACTCGATGCCAATATCCTCACCACTGCGTTCAACGCCTTTACATTCATTGACTCGAATGAGTTCACCGGGGCAGGACAACTGCGTTTCGAAGATCATGTGTTGTACGGCAACGTCAACGGCAGGCTGGATGCAGACTTCGAAATACAGCTGGTGGGCGTCGATACCTTCAGTGCCAAGGACCTGGTAGCTTGACCAAGGTCTAAACAATACGCCCTGACGAATGTCGGGGTGTTTTGTTTTGTGCCACCAAAACTGAACCAAAACGCCAATACTTGAACGCGAAAAAATATCGGGTGAGCTGCTCTACCCCAACACCCCCAACTCCTTCGCCCGAGCCACAGCCTGCGTACGCCGCTCTACCCCAAGCTTGCTATTGATATGGCTGGCATGGGTTTTAACGGTATGCAGCGAAATAAACAATTGGTCGCTGATTTCCTGATTCGAGCACCCTTGGGCGATGAGCCGCAGAACCGCCAGTTCGCGTGTACTGAGTTGTTCCGCAGCAGGAGACGACTCCACCACCGGACGGGAAGCCATGGCCGGAAGTTTTTCCGAGAGGCTCTGCGAAACGGCCGTCGGCGCACAGAGTTGAAGTTGCCCACGCAGCCAGTCCGGGTGCTCGACCAGTAATCGGTCAAACGGTTGCAGGACACCTCCAGCGGCCGCTTCCAAAGCCTGGGCCAGCGCCTTGCGGGCCTCGGGTTCGCGTCCGCCCGCCAACAACAGCGTAACGTTCTGATTCAGCGCCATCACGCTGAGCATCTGCCGACCGCTGCGCTGACCGTGCTCATGCAACGCATTCAGGCGCCCTTCGGCGAGCATGGGCTGGCCCTTCATCATGTCCAGCACCGCCTGTTGCAACTCAATATGCAGCGGCAGTTGTGGATGGAATTCCGGGGGGGCCGCCGGGTGCTCGCCGTTATAGGTCTGGCCCAGTCGCGCAAGCCAGGCTTCGGCCAGATCGGTGCGGCCCTGAGCCAGCCAGAGTTCACATTTGACCAGGGTAATCATCGCCAGATAGTAAATCGGCGGGACGTCCCAGATGTGCATCAGGCGCTCGGCCTCGGCAAGTTCGGCGAAGGCCTTCGCGAATTCGCCGCTGTTGCCCTCCAGCCGGGCAATCACGCAGTGGCCGATCAATACGCTGATATCGCGGCAGGCCCGGGCTTCGCCCAACCCCGCTTGCAAACGTGCCCGTGCGGCCTGGGGTTGCAAGCGCAGCGCCAGCAAAAAACCCTCGTACAAGGTCAGGCGCGCGCGCACCGCATAAAGCCGTTGTGGGGATAAACCTTGCAGGCGTTGCAGCCCCTGACGGACTTCATCCAGTGAACGCAGGATCTCCCCTCGCGCCTGCAATACCCGGGCACGGTCGTAATGGGCCAAGGCCTCGAACAATGGATTGCCAACGCGCTGTGCCAACTCCAGCGAATCACGATTCAAACCCCGGGCACGCCACAAGTCGCCATCGGCAATCGCCAGATTGGACAATGTCGACAGGCACATCAATCGCTGTCCATACCGTTTGGCCGGCAAGCTTTCCAGCGCTTCGGTGCAATAGAGCATGGTCAGCTCGCGATTGCCTCGCCCCCGGGCAATGATCCCGCTCAGGGCCAGCCATTGCGCCAGCATGGATTTTTGCGCAGTAGCCGACGGCGCCGGCAGGAAGCGGCTCAGGTGACTGGCCAACTCTTCGGCGGCGTCCAGTTGACAGGCCAGCCCCAACGCCCAGCTGTAGAGCACGATCAGCCGTGGCGTGCTGATTAACAGGCTATCGGGCAAGTCCATTTTCCAGCGCAGCAACATGCCGACGTTCTGCTCGGCCAGCAGTTGCTCTTCAGAAAGGTTTTGCACCAGATTCGCCGCGACATCCAGGTGCCCGGCGCGCAAGGCCTGCTCCACCGCCTCATCGAGTAGCCCCTGGGCGTTGAACCAGCGGCAGGCGCGCAGATGCAGGCTCGCCGTCGGCACCATCGCCTGGGCGGTGGGCCGGCTGCGCAACAGATCGGAAAAAAGGTGGTGATAGCGATACCAGTGACCGTGTTCGTCCAACGGCACCAGAAACACCTGATGCGCCAGCAGGAAACGCAGGATTTCGGCGCTGTCATGGGCTTCGCGCACAGCGTCGCACAGCTCACTGCAAAAGCGCTCCTGAGGCGCGGTGTCGTACAGGAATGACTGCACCTCGGCGGGCAGGCAATCGATGACTTCTTCGAGCAGGTAATCGCGAATCAGCCCTTCCCCGCCGTACAGCGACTGGGGCAATGCACCCTCGCTGCCCACCTCGGAGGCCGCCAATAGCCAAAAGCGCAGCCCTGCCACCCAGCCTTCGCTGCGCTGGATCAAACTCTCCAGCGCCTCGCCACGCAATGAAATGCTGTGTCGATCAAGCAGGCTCAGGGCTTCATCATGGGTCAACCGAAGATCCTGCTCATGCAACTCGAGCAGTTGCCGCGACAGCCGCAGGCGTGCCAGATGCCAGTCCGGACGCTGCCGACTGGTGACCATCACCAGCAGGCCATCGGGTAAATGATTGAGGAAAAACTGCAAACAACGATCAAGCACCGGGCCTTGGGCCAGATGATAGTCATCAAGTACCAACAGCAGCGGCGTGTTGGGTGAGAGGTGCACGGCCAGCTCATCGAGCAAACCGTCCAGCCATTCTTCAAAGGCGAACGGTTGATGACGTTGGCGCATTTTCAGCAGCCCCAACGCCTGGCTGCCCAGTTGTGGAAAGTAGTCCTGAAGACCTTCGAGCAGGCGCTCAAGAAAACGGCCGGGATCACTGTCCCGCAAACTCAAGCCCAGCCACAGGCTTTGCCAGTGATCCGGCAACCCCTGACAAAACTCCACCGCCAATGAACTCTTGCCGAACCCTGCCGGCGCGCTAACCAGCAACAGCCTGCCACCGAGACCTGCACTCAGGCGCTCACACAGACGCGGCCGCAGCACATGGCCGGCGGGCAGCGGAGGCCGGAAAAAGCGCCCGTCCAGTGCCGCGACGGCAACGCTTGCAGGGCCCGGAAGTGGGGACAGATCAGTCATGGCCGGCTCTTGTTTGAAATACTGATGGCGGCGTTACAGATGTCCGCAGCCTAGCGGTAAACGAAGAGCTATTGAAGGTTATTGCTACAAATGGCTACAAAAAGACTACGAGCAAAAATGTCGGTATGCCGGACAACGATCTTTATGAACTTCCAAAAAAAAACGCCCCGAACCAGTCGGGGCGTTTTTTCGAGGATGCGGCCTCGGGTTACAACGTTTTAGCGAACGCCTTCCTGACGCAACGCGGCCGGAGTGAAGTCGGCGGTGCTGGCGGTGAAGCCGAAGTTATACGCCGACTTCTCTTCGTTCTTCATGCCCAGCGCCAGGTAGCGGCCCGATTGCAGGTCGTACAGGGTTTCGAGGGCGTACCACGGCACTTGCTTGTCGTAGTAGTTCTCGGCGTGAGCCTCGGCGACGCGCCACAGTTGACCGCGACCGTCGTAGTGGTCGATCACTGCTGCCTGCCAGGTGTCTTCGTCGATGTAGAAGTCACGTTTGGCGTAGATGTGACGCTGACCTTCCTTCAGGGTCGCGACCACATGCCAGACCCGACGCAATTCATAGCGAGCCAGGTCCTGGTTGATGTGACCGGCCTTGATAACATCGGTGTACTTCAGTTTCGGATCGTCGAGCTTGTAGCTGTCGGAGGCGATGTACATCTCTTTCTTGCCTTCGAGCTTCCAGTCGTAACGGTCCGGTGCACCGTTGTACATGTCCAGGTTGTCGGAGGTACGCAGGCCGTCGGCAGCGGTGCCCGGCCCGTCATAGGACACTTGCGGCGCACGACGCACTCGACGCTGGCCGGCGTTGTAGACCCACGCCGAACGCGGTTCTTTTACCTGGTCGAGGGTTTCGTGCACCAGCAGCACACCACCGGCCAGACGTGCCGGGGCGGTCACTTTCTGCTTGAAGTAGAACAGGATGTTGCCCGGGTTTTTCGGGTCGTAATCCTTCATCTTGTCGCGGAACACGAACTGGTCTTCGAAGTACACCATGCTGAACGAGCCGTTCGGCTGCGGCGTGGCCTGGGTCACCAGACGGGTCACGCTGCCGCCACGATAGCGGGTGATGTGGTTCCAGATCACCTCAACGCCGCTTTTCGGAATCGGGAACGGGATCGCGGTTTCGAAGTTCTCCAGACCGTTGCCACCGGACACCAGGTTAGTGTTGGTGGCGTTCTTCTTGATGGAGGCAAACACGTCATCCGGCACGGTGGCACCGCGATGGGACGGGTAAACCGGCATCTTGAAGGTTTCCGGGTAGCGCTTGAACATCGCGTACTGGCCCGGCGCAAGCTTGTCCTTGTACTGGTCGACGTTCTGCGCGGTGATGGTGAACAGCGGTTTCTCACTCGGGAACGGATCAGCCAGGAAACCCTTGCTGTCCACGGAACCGGCGTTTTTCGGCAGGGGTTTCCAGGCCGGGATCGAACCGTCGGCGTTACCCGCCATCTCGGCGCCCATCGGGGTCAGACTCTTGCCCAGCTTGTCCGCTTCGGCCGCAGGGACCGCCGCCATGACACCGGTCGCCAGCAGCGAAAGCCCCAGAACACCAACGTGGAACAGACTCTTTGTTATTTTCATAAATGTGTTCGTCCTGAAAATGCAGTGCTTAGAAGTTCACGCCGAAGCTGAGCGCAACGAAGTCGCGGTCATCTACGGTGGTGTACTTGCCGTCGAAGAAGTTGGTGTACGCCAGGCTCGCGGTGTAGGTGTTCTGGTATTCGGCATCGAGCCCCAGGCTTACCGCTTTACGACCTTCCTCGAAGTTGCCGCCAGGGCCTGGCGAGTAACCGCTCACGTCGTGGGACCAGGCCACGTTCGGCTTGAGGTTCACACCGGCGAATACGTCGGGATATTCCCAAATGGCTCGGGCGCGATAACCCCACGAAGTGGCCGTAGTGAAGCCGTCGTCGTTGCAATTGCGGCTGCGGTTGTTGGTAGCGGCACCTGCGCCGGCACCATTGATGGTGCTGGTGTTGAGGATCGCCGAGCAGGTATCGAGGCCACCGGTGGACGGCAGTTCGCCAGGCCCATAGACCGGGTCACGGCCATAGCGGACGTCAGAGGTGCTTTCCAGGCCACCGACGTGGGTCACGCCCACTTCGCCCACCAGGGTCAGACGACTGGCGCCCATGACCTGATCGAAGAAGTGCGTCAGGGTGGTCTGGAACTGGGTGATTTCCTTGCGGCGATAGCCGTGCAAGTCCTGACCCGGTACGCCGTCGAGCAGCGAAGCGTTGGCCAGGGCACCGCCCAGTGGGCGCACACCCGCGAACAGGATGTCGGTGGAGTTGAGCTGCACCGGCGCGTTCGGACGGTAGCTGATCTCGCCGCTCCACGCCGTACCGGTAGGCAGGGTGGTGGAGAAGCTCAGGCCGTAGAGGCGGATGTCTTCCGGGTACTCGACGAAGTACTTGGAGTTACCCGCGACCACCAGTGGCCCCAGCGCGCGGAACGCCGCCGGCAATGCCGCCACGCCGTTGTAGATCGATTGCGGAGCACCGGTGGCGCTGAAGATCGGCGCACGGCTGTGGTAGTTCATGAAATAGGCGCCGAACTCGGTATCGAGCGGTTCGAACATGTACTTCAAGGACGCGCCCCACTGGCCGCTGTCCCGCGCATCGCGGTCGCCACTACGGCGCACCAGCACGCCTTCTTCGTTGACATCGACGCCCGCCGCGGCCAATGGGCCCAATGCGATGGCCGGAATGGTCGAGCGCTTGTTCAGCACGCGCAGGTTGTTGTCGCATCCGTCGGCAATGATGTCGGGCTGGGAGAAAAAGGTGCCGCAGTTATCGACGACGGTCTGGTCCCACTCCAGCTGATAGAAGGCCTCGGCCGACAGGGTGTCGGTGAGGCTCTGGGACACGTAAAACATGTTGACCGGGATCAGGCCTTCCTTGACCTCGGCGCCGGGGCGACGGAACGCGGAGACGTCGATCGGGTTGATCGAGTTGATGCCGCCGCCGATGAAAGTACTTTCACCCCAGCTCACAACCTGCTTGCCCAGACGCACGGAACCCGGCTGATCGGCAATGGAGTAGTTGTGGTAGACGAATGCGTCGAGGATCTGGCCACCGGAGGACTTGGCGCCTTCCTTGCGGTTGTTGTCGCTGATGTCCTTGAACTCGCGGCTTTCATCCTTGAGTTCAAAGTCGTACCAGTATTTGCCCCGGACGAAGACGCCGGTGTCGCCGTATTTCAATTCAAGGTCATGGATACCCTTGAAGATCTTCGAGAAGGTTTCGCCGCTCTTGAAGTTGGCGTGACCGTCATCGGACGTCTGGGACAGGCCGTGGCCCCCGTTATTGACGCCGATGAGGTTTTTGTTGGGACTCTGAGTAGACCAACTGGCTCCGATCGACAGGGATGAGTCGAATTGGCCTTCGATTTCACCGACGTTGAAACTGACGCCGAATGCAGGCCCGGCGAGCGAAGAAGCAAGACTGACCGCCAGGGGCAGTTTCGCCCGGCGCCAGAACTGGTTTACTGATGTCATCGACGCTACTCCATGTGCATTATTGTTATGGCTTAGTACTTTTAAAAACGCTGTGGGTGACCGGAAGCCAAGTGGTCCGAAGTCACTCCAAAGTTGCATCGCCCCGTTTATTGCGTGAGCTCCGTTCTTAAAAATCCTTGAGCGGACTATAGCCAGCAGGTAGTAGTGCTTGATCCCTCTAAAGTGTGATTTGCGCTGCCAGCCACTCTGGAACAGTCCTTTCGCCAGTCCGACACATGTCGGCACGGCAAGGATGGCTGAAAATTCGGATTTCACAAGCCAAGCGCTTGCTTGGTGGCTCTGGCGTACCCTTTCGGGCACGCCAGATGACGCTTAAAGCGTCGAGAGGAAGGTGCTGTTGTTGGCCTGCCATTCGGTGATGTCGACGCGGATACGCTTCTTGTCGAGCTTGCCGACGCTGGTCTTGGGAATTTCAGTAACAATGGCGATCTGACTCGGGATAGCCCACTTGCTCAGGTGCCCCTGTTCAACGTACGGCTTGAGGTGCTCCTTGAGTTCCCTGGCCCCGATCTGATGCCCTTCGCGAACCACCAGCAGCGCAAATGGGCGCTCGCCCCACTGCGGATCGGCGATGCCCACCACTGCTACCTCGCGTACCGCAGGGTGGCGACTGATCAGGTCTTCCAGGTCCAGGGAAGAGATCCACTCGCCACCGGTCTTGATCACATCCTTGATCCGGTCACGGATGTCGATCACGCCCATGCCGTCCAGGGTTGCCACGTCGCCGGTGTGCAGCCAGCCCCCGGCCCAGAGCTCGGCACCTTTTTGCGGCTCGTTGAAGTAACCCTCGGTGAGCCACGGCGCACGCAGCACCAGTTCGCCCTGGGTTTCGCCATCGGCAGGCAGGAAGTTGCCCTCGGTGTCGACGATTGCCGCCTCAACCAACGGCCCCGGCACACCCGCCTTGATCCGATAGGTGGTGCGTTCGTCTTCGGTGCCGGCCATCAGCTCATCGTTGAGGTGGGCGCAGGATACCAATGGCCCGGTCTCCGACATGCCATAAGCGGCGGTCAACTGGATGCCCTTGGCCTTGGCGGCGTCGTACAGCGCATGGTTGAGCGCGCTGCCGCCGATGACGATTTTCCAGCCACCGAAATCGACGTTTTGCGCCGCCTTGGCATTGAGGACCATTTGCAGGATGGTCGGCACGCAGTGGGAAAAGCTCACCTTCTCCTTGCGCCACAGCTCCACCAGATACTCAGGGTCGTAACGGCCCGGATAAACCTGCTTGAGCCCGAGCATGGTCGCCACATACGGCAAGCCCCAGGCGTGCACATGGAACATCGGGGTGATCGGCATGTACACGTCGTTGGTGCCCAACAGCCGCACGCTGTCGATGGCGCCCATGATGGTCGACACGCCCATGGTATGCAGCACCAGTTGCCGATGGGTGAAATACACGCCTTTGGGGTTACCGGTGGTGCCGGTGGTGTAGAACGTGGTGGCCACCGAGTTTTCGTCGAAATCCTGGAAGTCGTACTGCGGGCTCGCCGCGGCCAGCAGTTGCTCGTACTCGCCGACAAGGTTCGGCAACTCGGCAGTCTTTTCCGGCAAGTCGGTCAACAGCAGGGTTTTCTCCACCGTGGTCAGGTGCCCGGCAATCGCCTTGTACAAACCGACGAACTCGCTGTTGACCAGCACAAAGCGGTCCTCGGCGTGGTTCATGGTGTAGAGAATCTGTTCTGGCGACAGGCGCACGTTAATGGTGTGGATCACCGCGCCGATCATCGGGATGGCGAACATGCACTCCAGGTAGCGATGGCTGTCCCAGTCCATCACCGCCACGGTATCCCCGGCCTTCACGCCGGCCTCTGTCAGCACATTGGCCAACCGCGCGACCCGCTCGATCAGGGTCGGATAGCTGTAGCGCAACTGATCGCGGTAGATGATCTCGCGAGTTTTTTCATAACGGGCGCCGGACATCAGCAGCCGTTTAATCAACAGCGGATACTGGTAAGCGCCCTCGGCTGGAGGAATAACGCGAGTCTGCAACATAAGAGTCCCTTTTTGACTGCACAGTCTTGGCTGCTAAAGCTAAGCACTCTAGAGGCCTTGAACGCCAGTCAAATCAGCCAAAGGTATGATTTGCAGAGCCGTACAAATGCTAGCTTTGCGCCAGCATTTGCAGGAATTGGTGATCCATCACTTGGGCCGCAGGGTTTTTGTGACTGTTTCGAGAAATCAGTGCATCTCGGTGAACGCGAGTTTCACGCCAATGGCGATCAGCACCGCACCCATCGTCCGGTCGAACCAGTGGCCCATGCGGGCGAAACCGGCGCGCACGCGCTGTTGACTGAACAGCATCGCCACCAGGCAAAACCAGATAGCTGTTGCCGCTGCCAGATAGATCCCGTAACCGGCCTGTACCGCCAGTGGCGTGTGCGGGTTGATCACCACGGTGAACAGCGACAGGAAAAACAGCGTGGCTTTCGGGTTCAGGCCATTGGTCACGAACCCTGAAGTGAAGGCCCCCCGCGCGGTGCGCTCGCCGGCTTCCTGGTGCAGGTCGTCAGCCGCAGGTTTGGCCGGTTGTGCGCGCAGGGCCTTGTAGCCGATGTACAGCAGGTACGCGGCAGCGGCCCATTTCAAGGCGTTGAACAGCACGATCGACTGAGACACGATCAGCCCGATCCCCAGCAGCGAATAACCGACGTGCAGGAAAATCGCCGAGCCAACGCCCAACGCTGTCCAGGTCCCGGCACGGCGACCGTGGGTCACGCTCTCACGCACCACCACGGCGAAATCCGGGCCAGGGCTCGCAACGGCCAGCAGGTGAATCAGGGCAACGGTCAAGAACTCTGTCCAGTACATGGGGGCTCCTTTTGGGCAGGTCGATCAGTAAAAATCTTCGAGGCAAACCTCGCCTATTTGCCACGTTTCATATCTGTGGCGAGGGAGCTTGCTCCCGCTCGGCTGCAAAGCAGTCGCAAACCGGATAACGCGGTATGCCTGACAATACTCGGTCGCCTGGGTTAGGGCCGCTGCGCAGCCCAGCGGGAGCAAGCTCCCTCGCCACAGGTTTTGTGCCAGACCAGGCACTACATTCATCTGGTAGGCTCGGCAGATTACGCCTTCAGTTCAATGCACAAAAGGTACAGTTGATGACGAACTCTCGCCGCGCCGTTTTCCTCGACCATCCGTCCCTGGACCTCGGCGATCTCGACCTCAGCCCACTACGCGAGTGCTTCAGCGACTTGCAGCTGTTCGCCCAGACCACGCCTGCGCAGGTGATCGAACGCCTCAAAGGCGCCACTGTCGCCATCACCAATAAAATCCTGATTGATGCGGCGGCCATGGCGGCCAGCCCCGAGTTGAAGCTGATCCTGATCACCGCCACCGGCACCAACAACGTCGACCTGGCCGCCGCCCGCGCCCACGGGATCACCGTTTGCAATTGCCAGGGTTACGGCACGCCGTCGGTGGCTCAGCATACGATCATGTTGTTGCTGAACCTGGCGACACGCCTGGCTGACTATCAAAAAGCCGTCGCCGAAGGTCGCTGGCAGCAGGCAAAACAGTTCTGCCTGCTGGATTACCCGATCGTCGAACTCGAAGGCAAAACCCTCGGTCTGCTCGGTCACGGTGAACTGGGCGGCGCGGTAGCGCGGCTGGCCGAGGCGTTCGGCATGCGTGTCTTGTTGGGGCAGATTCCGGGCCGCCCCGCCCGCCCGGATCGCTTGCCATTGAATGAACTGTTGCCGCAAATCGACGCCCTGACCCTGCACTGCCCGCTCAACGAACACACCCGAAACTTCATCGGTGCCCGTGAACTGGCCTCGATGAAACCCGGTGCTTTCGTGGTCAACACCGCGCGCGGCGGCTTGATTGACGAGCAGGCATTGGCCGATGCCCTGCGCAACGGCCACCTGGGCGGCGCGGCCACCGACGTGTTGAGTGTCGAACCACCAACTGCGGGCAATCCGCTGCTGGCCCAGGACATTCCACGGCTGATCGTCACTCCGCACAACGCCTGGGGCAGCCGCGAGGCGCGGCAGCGAATCGTTGGCCAGTTGACGGAAAACGCTCAGGCTTACTTCAGCGGTAAAGCACTGCGGGTCGTCAGTTGATAAACTGCGGCACTTTTTTTCAAGGAGCAGAGTATGGATCCGCGCAGTGAAGTACTGCTTCGTCAGCCCGAGTTGTTCCAGGGTTCGGTGCTACTGGCCGGTTTGCCCGCCGACGACTTGCTGGGTCGCTTGCCCGATGCCCACGGCTGGTGCTGGCACGCCGGCGATCAAGCAGCACTGGACGCCCGTTTCGCCGAGCGCAGCCATTTTGGCGTGAATGCGCCCGAGCGCGAATTCGACAGCGCCGTGGTGTTTCTGCCCAAGTCCAAGGACCTGACCGACTATCTCCTCAACGCCCTCGCCTCTCGTCTGGCCGGTCGTGAGTTGTATCTGGTCGGCGAAAAACGCAGCGGCATCGAAGGCGCGGCCAAGCAGCTGAACCCCTTCGGTAAACCACGCAAGCTCGACAGTGCACGGCATTGCCAGCTCTGGCAGGTCACCGTGGCCAATGCGCCAGAAGCCAAATCGCTGGAAAGCCTGGCCCAGACCTATGAACTGCCATTGGCCGAAGGGCCGTTGAAAGTCATCAGCCTGCCGGGCGTATTCAGCCACGGTCGACTGGATCGTGGCAGCGCCCTGCTGCTGGAACATCTGGACAAACTGCCCAGCGGCCACCTGCTGGACTTCGGTTGCGGCGCAGGCGTATTGGGGGCGGCGGTCAAGCGGCGTTACCCGCACAACCAGGTCACTCTGCTCGATGTCGACGCGTTTGCCGCCGCCAGCAGTCGCCTGACCCTGGCCGCCAACGGTCTGGAAGCGGAGGTGATGACCGGTGACGGCATCGATGCCGCGCCCATGGGTTTGAGTGCGATTCTGAGCAATCCACCGTTCCATGTCGGCGTACACACCGACTACTTCGCCACAGAGAACTTGCTGCGAAAAGCGGCTAAACATCTGAAAAACGGCGGCGAACTGCGCTTGGTAGCGAATAGTTTCCTGAAGTATCAGCCACTGATCGAAGAGCACTTGGGCGTGTGTGCAATCAAGGCTGAAGGCCAGGGTTTCCGAATCTACCGGGCCAAGCGCGGCTAAAAACGCTTTTGCAAAAGAGGGCTTGCCCAATCGGATTTGCCTAGGCAGAATCCGCTCCGTCCTAGGGGAGTAGTCTCCCACGAGCGCCATGCTCGTCCGGCATACGTCAACATACTTGGTCCTCAGACCATGGCGTATGCGACCCAAGCGTCCGCACCAGACGGATCGCAGGGTTTGACAAGACCTATGACACGAACACCTTACCCGGGGCGGGAAGGCTGTACGTGTCATAGCCGTGTCGACCCGCCCCTTAGGAAAACCCTGATGATGCTGGACTCTCTACTCGTTCCCACTGCAATCGTTGCCTTGGCCGAAATCGGCGACAAGACGCAACTGCTCGCGCTCATTCTCGCGGCACGCTTTCGCAAACCCTGGCCGATCATTGCCGGCATCGTCGCCGCGACCCTGGCCAACCACGCGGCAGCCGGTGCAGTAGGTGCCTGGTTTGGCAGTTTCTTCTCGAATGCGACGCTGCACTGGATCCTCGCCGCGAGCTTCGCCGCCACCGCGCTGTGGACCCTGGTGCCGGATAAAATGGACGAAGACGAAGCCAGCACCGCCCGAAAATTCGGGCCGTTCCTGACCACGCTGATTGCGTTCTTCCTCGCGGAGATGGGCGACAAGACCCAGGTCGCGACCGTAATGCTCGCCGCGCAATACCCGGATCTGTGGCTGGTGATCCTCGGCACCACCGCCGGGATGTTGATTGCCAACGTGCCGGTGGTACTGGCGGGTAACTTTGCCGCGGAAAAACTGCCACTGACCCTGATCCGTCGCTTGGCAGCGTCGGCGTTCTTCATTTTGGCGATTGTCGCGGTGTACAAGGCGATGCAGAGCAGTGGCTGGGTCTGAGACGACAACCCGATCGCTCCCACGCTCTGCGTGGGAACGATCACTCACCGCATGACTACTTCCGGGCCTTCTCGTACAACGGCATGACTTTCGGAATCGCCGCCTGCAACGACGCAATCCGGCTGGCCGACGCCGGGTGAGTGCTCAAGAACTCTGGCGGCGCGCCTTCCGAGGCTTTGCTCATTTTGTTCCACAGGGTGATCGCAGAGTTCGGGTTGTAACCGGCGCGGGCGGCCAGCTCGAGGCCGATCAAGTCGGCTTCGTTTTCGTTCTCGCGACTGTTGGGCAAGGTCATGCCGTATTTGGCCACGGTGTCCGCCAGGGCCAGGCTGTCCTGCCCCAGACCGAGCAACGCACCGGCGCCCTGCTTGGCCATTTCGATACCGTAAGCCTTGGACATCGCTTCACGACCGTGCTCGCGCAAGGCGTGAGCGATTTCATGGCCGATAATGGCGGCGATTTCGTCGTCAGTGAGATGCAGGGTGTCGATCAGCCCGGTGTAGAAAATGATCTTGCCACCAGGCCCACAGGAGGCATTCAGCTCGTCGCTCTTGATCAGGTTCACTTCCCATTGCCACTGCGCCGAATCCGGACGGAACACGGGTGCCTGGGCAATCAGGCGATTGGAGATCGCCTGGACGCGCTTGGCGTCGTTACTGGATTTGTCCAGCACGCCTTTGGTGCTCGCCTCCCCGATAGTCTGTTGATAAGACTGGGCGTACATCTGGTTGACCTCGGAAGTCGACAACATGCTGAACATGTACTGCTTGCGCTCAACGCCCACGGCGCCACCGTTGGTGGTGTTGACCGACTGACAACCGGCGAGCAGCAGACTTGCGCTCAGTGCACACAAAACCAATGTCTTACTCATCAAGAAGCTCCCTGGAAACATGCCGCGTATCCTAGGTGGGGATTTGTATCGGCGCCAGATACAACGGACGTGTAGCACGTACATTTCAGACAAAGCCCCGATCACCGTAGGAAAAAATTCACACAACAGCGTCCGCCCCGGCCAATCACGCTCAGCAATGATTCATTTACGACATCCAGCACTCTAAAACAGCCAATTCGTTACACCTGGCTCATGCCCCACCGCCCCAGTGCCGATACAGCTCTGCAGACGTCCTCTTGCGTGCGGAGCACCCATGAAATTCAAGTCGATCCAGTTTTCCGTTGCCGCCCTGGCCGGCGCCATTGTGCTCAGCGTTGTCGCAGCCCTGGTGCTGTACGCGCTGTTTTCCGGCGCCCGGACCCAAGACATGGTCCAGCAACGGACTCAGGCGCAGTTCGAGCAAGTCATCGAACAGCGCCTGACATCGCTGGCGCAAACCCAGGTCAGCCAGATCCAGCGCGAACTCGAAGCGCCGCTGCTGATTGCCGGCGGTCTGGTGCGGGTCAACGCATTGATCGGCACACCGGGCGCCGACGGCCAGCCGCAACTGAGCCTGAGCCGTGAGCAACTGATCAGCCTGATCAAGGAAAACGTCGCCCGGAACCCGAAGATTCTCGGCACCTACATCGGTTGGGAAAAAAACGCCCTCGACCACAACGATGCGGCCTACGTCGACACCAAAGTGGTCGGCATCGACGCCAGCAACGGGCGCTTTCTGCCATGGTGGTTCCGTAACGAAGACGGCAGCCTGGGCCTGGACAAACTGGTGGACGTCGACGACCAGAAAACCCTGTCCACCGGCGTGCGCGCCAGCGAGTACTACCTGTGCTCCAAGGAAACCAAAAAAGCCTGCGTGATCGATCCGGCACCCTACAAGGTCGGCGACAAAATCGTCATGCTCGCTTCCTTCATTGAACCGATCATGCTCAACGGCGCCTTCCAGGGCATCGTCGGCGCCGACCTGTCAGTGAACTTCATCCAGGAAATGCTCTTGGGGGCGAATCAGAAACTGTACAGCGGCGCCGGGGAAATGGCCCTGATCGGCGGTAATGGCCGGATCGTCGCCTACACCAAAGACCCGAGCAAATTCGGCGAAAAAGTCAGCGACATCCTCGACAGCAAACAGATTGCCAACATGGCCAATCTCAAGCGCGGCGAAGTCACCTACACCGTCGACAAGGCCCAGGGCCGGATCGAGTTGTACCTGCCCTTCGGCATCGGCCAGACCGACGCCCGCTGGACCTTGATGCTGCAACTGCCGCTGAACGCGGTGATGGCCGACCTGCAAAAACTTCAAGGTGACCTGGACGCACAGCGCAAGTCCGACACCTTTGGCATGGCCATGGTCGGCCTGCTGATCGCCGGCATTGGTTTGTTGGTGATCTGGCTGGTGGGCCACGGCATTGCCCGGCCGCTGAAGCAGATGGTGACCATGCTCGATGACATCGCCCAGGGTGAAGGCGACCTGACCCGCCGTCTGACCAGCGACCGCAGCGACGAACTGGGCTCGATCGCCAAGGGCTTCAACACCTTCCTGGCCAAGTTGCAGGCGATGATTACGCAAGTGGTGACGTCGGTGCAGAGCGTCAGCGACTCGTCGGAACACACCGCCGACATCGCCATTCGCACCAACATCGGTGTGCACAAACAAATGGCCGAGATCGATCAGGTCGCCACCGCCGTACACGAAATGACCGCCACCGCCCAGGACGTGGCGCGCAACGCCACTCAGGCCGCGCAAGCTGCCAGCCATGCGGATCAGGCAGCGGCGCAAGGCATGCAAATCGTCCGGGATACGTCGAATTCGATTGGTATGCTGGCCATCGAAATCGGCAAAGCCGTCGGCGTGGTGCAGACCCTGGCCAAGGACAGCGAAAACATCAACGCGATCCTGACGGCCATTCGCGGCATCGCCGAGCAGACCAACCTGCTGGCCTTGAATGCGGCCATCGAAGCGGCGCGCGCCGGTGAACAGGGCCGGGGATTTGCAGTAGTGGCCGATGAAGTGCGCAACCTGGCGCAGAAAACCCAGAAGGCCACGGAAGAAATCCAGACCATGATCCAGCAATTGCAACAAGGCACCCGCGATGTGGTGCGGGTCATGGAAGACAGTCAGAACCGTACCGACGAAAGCGTGCAGCACGCAGCGAAAGCGGCCGAAGCGCTGGAAACCATTACGCAGGCGGTGTCGGTGATCAACGACATGAACACCCAGATCGCCAGCGCCGCCGAGGAACAGAGCGCGGTGGCCGACGACATCAACCGCAACGTGATCAACATCGGGCAAGTGGCCAATGAAGTGGCCGGTGGCGCGGATGAATCGAGCGCGGCCAGTGCGGATTTGACCAAGTTGGCGGAACAGCAGCGGCGGTTGATCAATCAATTCAAGGTGTAGGAGCTGCCGAAGGCTGCGATTGATCGTCCCCACGCTCTGCGTGGGAATGCAGCCATGGACGCTCCGCGGCCACTGTGACGCAGAGCGTCACGGGATTCATTCCCACGCAGAGCGTGGGGACGATCATTAAAAGCCAAGGCATCACTTAGCCCGGGGTCAAACACTCCGGTCCATTGAGCTTCGGATCATTCACCATGTTCGCCAGCACCCGCTCACGCAACGCCGCGGGTTCGCTGGCCAGCAGCGCCTGCAAGGCATGCAACGGGGTTTCGGGGTTGAGCCAGGCTTCCTGCCCCGCCGCATCGAGAATCAACGGCCGACGCTGACTGGAGGCAGGTTGGGTGATCACTGCCGTGCTCAGCCATACCTGTTCCTGTACCGGATACGCCTCCCAGATCGCCGCGAAGTACAGCGTCGAACCCTCCCCCGGCGTCAGCCAGTACGGACGTTTGCGCGTAGTGCCACGCCACTCGTAAAAACCATTGGCCGGCAGCAGGCAACGACGCAGGCGTAAGGCTTCACGAAACATCGGCTGTTCGGCAACGGTTTCGGCACGGGCATGGGCCGGTGTGCGCGAAAGATCGGTCAGCCACGGCGGCGTCAGGCCCCAGCGGGCGCGGGCCAACTCACGCTGCCCGTCTGCACCGGCACGCAGCATCAACACCGAATCGTTGGGTGAAATATTCCACTGGGCCTGCTGATCGGCGGGAAATCCAGGCAGGGCCGCGAAGTCGCGGTTCCAGCGAAACAGGGCATAACGTCCACACATGGGGCAATACGACTCTTGATCAAACGAACGTCAGCCTAACAGACCAGCGTGCCGGGAAAGCTGTCCGGTTCATCGCCGGACAGCGGCAGCGCGGCATTGTACGCGGCGATCAGCTCCCGCGCGTATTGCGCCTGGTCGTTATCGACCGATAAACCCAGCAGGCCGAATATCGGTAATTCCCCGGTGCCGCCGATCAAATCCCGGCCCACCAGATGCGCCTCGATGCCTTCACTGGCGAGCATGCTCAGCAGTAATTCGCCTTCCATCAGGTTTTCCGGCTCGTAAATGCGCTGCATACACGCCCCTCACTCGTTTTCGCTGAACACTTCGAGATGCCATTCCTCGCCAGCAACCTGCAACACAAACGTGATCGGCCGACAACACACCTGACAGTCCTCGATATAGGTCTGATCGCCTCCGGACAGGTCCACAGTCGTTTCCACCTCTTCACCACAATACGGACATTCGTACAGCGCAGTTTCCAGCATCGCGGTCTCCCAGGTGACTTGTGCGTATAATCGCCGGTCTATTTGCAGGGCTATTTTTGTCTGACTACCTTTCAGACCGTGCCCCGTTGGTTTTCGATCACAACCTTTACTTACCCTAGCCGTTTCTAACAAGAGAGCATGATGGGCGAATTCGATGCCATCCGACCTTACGACGACAGCGAAGTCCCAGCAGTGCTGGCACGGCTGCTCGGCGACAAGGCGTTTCTAGATATCCTCACCCACTTCCGCTTCCCGCGTTTTGCCGGTGCATTCGGCTGGATGCTCAAACCTCTTATAGCGCATCGGCTGCGCCGTGAGTTCGCCGACGTCACGTCGGTGGCCACGTTGCAGGACAAAGTCGAGTTTTACGTCGACCACACCATCGAGCGCGCCACGGACGGGGTGACCTACACCGGCGTGGAGCAATTCAAGTCCGGCAGTGCCTACCTGTTCATCGCCAATCACCGCGACATCGTGATGGACCCGGCCTTCGTCAACTACGCCGTGTACCACGCCGGCCTGCCGACCCCGCGCATCGCCATTGGCGACAACCTGCTGCAAAAGCCCTTCGTCAGCGATTTGATGCGCTTGAACAAGAGCTTCATCGTGCACCGTTCGATCACCGGTCGTCGCGAGAAAATGGCGGCGTATCAATTGCTGTCGGCCTACATCAACCACTCGATCCGCAACGATTGCGCCTCGATCTGGATTGCTCAGGCTGAAGGCCGGGCCAAGGACGGCGACGACCGCACCGAGTCGGCGATCCTCAAGATGTTCCACATGAGCCGCAAGGACGAGCCGTTCGGCGAGGTCATCCGTTCGCTGAACCTTACCCCGGTGTCGATCAGCTACGAATACGACCCCTGCGACCAGGCCAAGGCCCGCGAGCTGTACATCCGCGCCACCACCGGCACCTACACCAAGGCGCCGGGCGAGGATGACGTGAGCATCGCCAAGGGCATCACCGGTTACAAAGGCCGGGTCCACGTGAACTTCGCCGCGCCGATCACCGAACTGTTTGAAGACACCAAGCAACTGGCGATCGAAATGGACAAACAGATTCTGGGCGGTTACCGGTTATTCCCGGTGCATTACCTGGCGTATGCGCAGTGGAAAGACGCCGATCCGCAATTGCAGGTGCCGAAAGCGGCCGAGCTGTTTGCGGCAGATGAACTGGCCAAGGCTCAGGAAGAATGGCAGCGTCGGCTGGAGGCTTGCCCTGAGGAGCATCGTCCGTTCCTGGTGCTGCAATATGCGACGCCGGTGCGTAATCAGTATCGGGTCAAGGCCGGGTTGCCTCTGTAGGGTAATGGCTGGATACGACAACGGCGCCTTCGGGCGCCGTTTTTGTTTGTCTTGATGCAGTAGGTCAGTCACTGTAACTGTGGCGAGGGAGCTTGCTCCCGCTGGGTTGCGAAGCGGCCCCAAAAGCAGCCATCCCCACTGTGTCAGACACACTGCGAGCATTGACTTTACGACTGCTGCGCAGCCGAGCGGGAGCAAGCTCCCTCGCCACAGGGTCTTGTGTCAGGACTTCAGACCCGAGTGCTGACCCACGACACCAGCAGCGCCATCCCAAGACAGGCAAAACCGAATCGATAGAAAAACCGGTTCATGCGCAAGGTGGCCCAATCGAGCATTGGCTCTTCGTTGGGTCTGCTCTGGCGCTGGGCTTCGATACTGGCCATCGCGCGTTGTTCACGACGACGGGTGGCGTGCAGCAACCAGCCGCCCGGGCAGGCGAACAGCAAGGCCAGCAGGTTGATCAATTTGGCGGGATGAGCGGTAAAGAGCGAAATCAATTGCAGCGACATCACAAACCTCAGGCAGAACCAGTGTGGCAGACGCCCAACCGACGACCGCGGCGCGAATTCTACCGAAAGCGCTCCGGCCTGCCCCGGCTTTCCGACAAATAACGAAACCATTTGACCGATAGCTGTCCTGTGTCACGGCGCCGTCATCTGAATCCGCCAGTCTGTCGCCCCTCGAAACCGACACGGACCGCGTCATGCTCCACGCCGAAAACCAGGATCGTCTTTACCTCATTGCCCAAAGCGACGAACAACAAACCTTAGTCGGCAGCCTCGCCTTCAACGTACAGGACCGACATTGGCTGGTGTATTGCGCGTTGGGCGGGCATCAACATGCGGATTTGCCGGAGACGGATTTGCTGACCGGGGTGAGTGTTCTGGACTTCTATTCGCAAGCGGCTTGATTTCCTTTGTAGCAGCAGACACAAAAAAACCCGGCGTCATCACTGACACCGGGTTCTTTAAACAAGCCGCAAAACCTTACTCGCCAAGCACCTGACCAATCGTCGGATCCTTGAACAAGCGGGTCAACGCATCACTCAGCACATCACTGACCAGCTTGGTATTGGTTTCCTGATTCGGCGCCATGCCAAAACGCTGATCCAGCGACGCGCCGTAGCGACCGCTGTAGCG
This sequence comes from Pseudomonas sp. GW822-FHT02G04, assembly GCF_058802085.1. Classification (NCBI taxonomy): domain Bacteria; kingdom Pseudomonadati; phylum Pseudomonadota; class Gammaproteobacteria; order Pseudomonadales; family Pseudomonadaceae; genus Pseudomonas; species Pseudomonas sp. GW822-FHT02G04. Next base: position 212,112 of record NZ_JBXANU010000007.1, on the reverse strand, counting down.
ACGGTTGGCATTCTGCACATCCGAACGGAACGTCGCGCCAATTGTTGCTTCAGTCACATACAAACCTTCTTTGGGCGACTGATACTTCAGCTCGGCCAGGGTCACCGTCAATTGCGGCGCATTCAGCGCATTGGCCGTCGGCGTAAAGCCCAGCAACCGCACAGCCGCCTCAGCCTGAGCCTGCAGCTTCGGCAGAATCTGCGCGCCCTGCACCGTGATCGCACTGGTCTCCGGGTACAGACCGCCACGGGTCCCCAGGGTTGGCGATGGACGACCGTCCACCACACGCACCACCACTGGCTGACCATGGCCGATCGGCGCCAACTGAGCCGTCAGCTTGGGTTCCGGGTTCAGTTGTTGCGGGCTGTGGGCGCAGCCAACGAGGGTCAAACTGGTCACAGTGATCAAACCGAACAACAGGCGTTGCAACATGCTCTTCTCTCCAGAATCAGGCAACTAACAATGCCCGCAGTATAGCGGTGCGCCACTGCGGCGAACTAGCTTCGCGCAACGATTACTGAAATCTCTGACAAACCCGGCGCAGCGCGGTTCCTGTCACACATTTGTCACCACCCGGACACATGCACGTCACCGCTCGCTGACAACCTTTATGACAGTCACCCCAAAAGGTACGTTGCCATGCGTTTTCTCATTTCCCTGTTCGCGCCACGCCCGCTGCACCGCAGTTTCGCCCTGCTCGACCACAACGGCCACTGCCAGGCCTTCAAGCAATGCAGCCTCCAGCCCATGGGCGATGGCTGGGTCGAAATCGAAGAAATTCGCCTCAACTGGCTGCACCATCCCCTGCCCGCCAGCGCCCTTGTCAGCCAGCACCAGCCACGTGCACGTGCGCAGCAACTGCTGACCACCTGACCGGACGCCTAATAAAAGTCATTAAACACGACCATTTCCCTGCGTTTCTTCGTTACAATCTCCCCCCGATTATAAGGACGTCTCCTGATCGGGCCTCGCAGCATCGTTCAATGCCTCGGTATTGACACCCAGAACCGCCCACAGAGAGCCGCCCACACAGATCGAGTGAAGCTGGCGCGCTTGCTGTTTCTCAAGCAAAACCCCCACTTTTCGCGAATCTGCAGAGCTGTCATAACGCTCGGTCACTGAGCTGTTTGCCCGTTTTTGCCGCCCATGCACCCCATGGCGGCAATCCATCCGGGCGCGGTGCCAGGCTGGGACAGCCCTTTTTTGAGGTTCACGTCTTCAAAAGAGCGTGAAAAAAACGGGTTTTCACAACTTCACAAGAGTGTGGCGAGCAAATGAATAGTTTTGCGTCTGAACATGCACCATTAGCGTCTACAACAGCCCAACGACACAGGACCGAGTACTCCTCGAACACCGGAGCCTGAAGCCTGTCCGCTACGGATTTGGTTGCACAAACGGATGTCTCGACCATAAGTCGAATTGCCAGCCGCGCGCCGAAATGAGTTCATGTGACTCTTGAAGCCAGGCCGCATGCATCCGTCGAAGTTGCGAAAAATTGCGAAGATTCGGACATGGCGATCCTGGCCATGGGTACCTGGGGCATCACTGACACGCCCCGTCACTCCTGGCAGCTATGCCGACAATTTGGTGCTGCAGATTTTGGAGACGCGTTAAATGGCGCATAACGAAGCAGTCGACGTAGTACTGGTTGGGGCCGGCATCATGAGTGCCACCCTTGCGGTACTGCTCAAAGAGCTCGACCCCGCGATCAAGCTGGAAGTCGTCGAGCTGATGGATTCCGGTGCCGCGGAGAGTTCCAATCCGTGGAACAACGCCGGTACCGGTCACGCCGGGCTGTGCGAGCTGAACTACACGCCGCAGGCCGCTGACGGCACCGTCGACATCAAGAAAGCCGTGCACATCAACACCCAGTTCGAGGTGTCGAAGCAGTTCTGGTCCTACCTGACCAAGAAAGGCACCTTCGGTTCGTGCAAATCGTTCATCAGCCCGGTGCCGCACCTGAGCTTCGTGCAGGGCGACAACGGCGTGTCCTTCCTCAAGGAACGCTTCAAGCTGCTGAGCAAGCATCACGCCTTCGCCGACATGGAATACACCGAAGACAAGGCCAGGATGGCCGAGTGGATGCCGCTGATGATGCCAGGTCGTCCGTCCGACGAAGTCCTCGCCGCCACCCGCGTGATGAACGGCACCGACGTCAACTTCGGCGCCCTGACCAACCAACTGCTCAAGCACCTGACCAGCGCACCCGATGCCCAGGTCAAGTACTGCAAGCGCGTCACCGGCCTGAAGCGTAGCAACGGCGGCTGGACCGTCAGCATCAAGGACGTCAACAGCGGCAACACCCGTGAAGTCGACGCCAAGTTCGTCTTCCTCGGCGCCGGCGGCGCGGCACTGCCGCTGCTGCAAGCTTCGGGCATCGAAGAAAGCAAAGGCTTCGGCGGCTTCCCGATCAGCGGTCAGTGGCTGCGTTGCGACAACCCGGAAGTGGTCAAGCACCACCAAGCCAAGGTTTACAGCCAGGCCGCAGTGGGTTCGCCACCGATGTCCGTGCCGCACCTGGACACTCGTGTGGTCGATGGCAAGAAGTCCCTGCTGTTCGGACCTTATGCCGGTTTCACCACCAAGTTCCTCAAGCACGGTTCGTTCATGGACCTGCCGATGTCGGTCCGCGCCGGCAACATCGGCCCAATGCTGGCCGTGGCCAAAAACAACATGGACCTGACCAAGTACCTGGTCAGCGAAGTGATGCAGTCGATGGAGCAGCGCCTGGAATCCCTGCGTCGCTTCTACCCTGAAGCGAAAGCCGAAGACTGGCGCCTGGAAGTGGCCGGCCAACGGGTGCAGATCATCAAGAAAGACCCGAAGAAAGGCGGCGTTTTGCAGTTCGGTACCGAACTGGTCGCGGCCAAGGACGGTTCTCTTGCAGCCCTGCTCGGCGCCTCCCCTGGCGCTTCGGTGACCGTCTCGATCATGCTGGAACTGATCGAACGCTGCTTCCCGGCCAAAGCCACTGGCGAGTGGGCCACCAAGCTCAAGGAAATCTTCCCGGCTCGGGAAAAAGTCCTGGAAACCGACGCTGCGCTGTATCGCAAGATCAATGCGCAGAACAACGTCGCGCTGGAACTGGTTGAAGCAAGCAGCGAAACCCAAAGCTACGCTTGATTCAGCCGCATAAAAAACGCCCCGTCCTCATTGAGAACGGGGCGTTTTTTTGTGTGCAGTGAAACAATCTTGTGGCGAGGGAGCTTGCTCCCGCTGGGCTGCGAAGCGGCCCCAAAACTCTGTGAACTCCGGAGATTTTGTGAGTGCTGCGCACTCAAGCGGGAGCAAGCTCCCTCGCCACAGATGCCGGGTGCCTGACGTTAACCGCGAGCCTTGTCGATCAGTTCGATGTACTCGGCCGCGTTGCGCTGATCCTGAATCAGGGCCACGAAGTTATTGCCGTGCTCATCCTTGCCGTCCAGATCGTAGCCGGCTTCGACAAAGAACGTCAGAAAACGCTCGAAGTCATCGATGCGCAGGCCGCGGTACGCCTTGATCAGTTTGTGCAGCGACGGTGAAGTGGCGTCGACCGGCTCGAAATCGAGGAACAGTTTGATCTGCGCATCGCCGATCTCGTCACCAATCACTTGCTTCTTATCTTTACGCATTGCCGACTCCAGCTCGCAGACATTTCACGGGGCGGGCAGTTTACCCCTGCCTTGATGCCGGGCTCAACGCGGACGAACGCTACCGGTGTGCAGATCGGCCCAGATATGGCCGTTGGCGTAACTCAGAAACTGGCAATACACCGTGTCGTTGCGCAGCAAGTCGATCACCACGCGGTACTGGGCCAGCGGGTAATAGAGGGTCAGGGTTTTGCTTTTTTCGTCGTAGATCGGTTTTTTCAGGCTTTTGCTCTCGCCATCGAAGTTGACCAGCACCTGGCTGATGGTCGCGCCCTTGTTCAAGGGTTTGCCCTTGAGGCGGATCAGCAACGGTGAGGTGACCGGGATCGGCTGTTGATTGGACTGGCGCTGACTGCCGATCACCACCGAATACTCGGTGACCTGCAACAGTTGTTGCTGTTCGGGTTCGGCTTCACGCAGGGTCAGGTCGTCCGGCGGCAGGAACTGCCCATGCATCGGCGCCGGGGCAGCGGCCAGGGGCAGGCTGAGGGTCAGCAACAGGGCGGCACAGCTGCGAATCAAAAGGCTCATGACAGGCTCCGGGGGCGAGGCCGAGCACTCTAGCATGATGATCAATCGGGCGAATAACCGATCCAGATCAATACTCTCGACGACAAGGCTGGGCATACTGAAAGAGCCTTCAGCCCTATTTCGACGGCGCGCCGTCTACTGTGGAGCCCCCATGTCATTCTCCATTCCTCCGTTATTTGCCGCTTGGCGTCAAACTCTGCGTGCAGGTTATAGCCTCAGGCGCTTGCGCGGCGACATCAGTGCTGGGGTGACGGTAGGGATTATCGCCATTCCCCTGGCCATGGCCTTGGCGATTGCGGTGGGAGTAGCGCCCCAGCAGGGTTTGTATACGGTGCTGATCGCGGCCCCGCTGATCGCCCTGACGGGAGGCTCGCGCTTCAATGTCAGCGGGCCGACAGCCGCGTTCGTGGTGATACTGCTGCCGATCACCCAACAATATGGTCTGGGTGGCCTGCTGCTTTGCACCATGCTTGCCGGGGCAATCCTGATTGCCTTGGGGCTGATTCGGGCCGGACGGCTGATTCAGTACATTCCTTATCCGGTGACCCTGGGCTTTACCGCCGGGATCGGCATTGTCATCGCCACACTCCAACTAAAGGATTTGCTGGGCCTGAGTACCACCGGGCATGCCGAACATTACATCGAGCAATTAGGTGCACTGCTCCAGGCGTTGCCCAGCGCCCGTCTGGGGGACGGGATCATCGGTGTTATGTGCCTGGCGGTTCTGATCGTCTGGCCGCGGTTTGTGCCAAGGGTTCCGGGGCATCTGGTGGCACTGGCCGTCGGCGCAATGTTGGGGCTGGCGCTGGAAAGCGGCGGGTTACCGATTGCGACGCTGGGCGAGCGCTTCAGCTATATCGTCGATGGCGTCAGCCACCCCGGCATTCCGCCGTTTCTGCCGAGCTTCGACTGGCCTTGGAATCTGCCGGGTCCCAATGGTCAGCCGCTGCATTTGTCTTACGACCTGATCCGCCAATTAATGGCGCCAGCGTTCGCCATTGCCATGCTCGGTGCCATCGAATCATTGTTGTGTGCGGTGGTGGCCGATGGCATGACGGGCAGCAAACATGACCCCAACGCCGAACTCCTGGGGCAAGGCATTGGTAACCTGGTCGCACCGCTGTTCGGCGGCATTACCGCCACCGCGGCGATTGCCCGCAGCGCCACCAACGTGCGCAGCGGGGCGTTTTCGCCATTGGCGGCAATTATCCACAGCGCGGTGGTGCTGCTGGCGATACTCGTCCTCGCCCCGCTGTTCAGCTACTTGCCGATGGCCGCACTGGCGGCATTGCTTGTGATGGTGGCGTGGAACATGAGCGAGGCTCGGCATGTCGTGCACACCTTACGCATCGCACCACGCAGCGACGTGTTGGTCTTGCTGACCTGTCTGAGCCTGACAGTGCTGTTCGACATGGTGCTGGCCGTTGCCGTTGGGCTGTTGCTGGCCGCCGGGTTGTTCGTCAAACGCATGAGCGACCTCACGGACACCGCCGAATTGCCTCGAGAGTTCCATCAAGCCTTACAGGATTTGCCGGAGCATGTTCGCTGCTATGCGATACGTGGGCCGTTGTTTTTCGGTGCGGCGGAAAAAGCCCTTGGCGTGCTGCGCAAATTCAGCCCGGAGGTCAAAGTGGTGATTGTCGAGATGAGTGCCGTGCCCATGCTGGACATGACGGCGTTGGCAGCCTTCGACAATATCCTCAGGGATTACCGCACCGACGGCATCGGCCTGATTCTGGTCGGGACGGCTGCGCGCGTGCGCCTGAAACTCAGGCGCGCGGGCATCCATCGGGAGCAGCGTCAGTTGGCTTACGTGAACAACCTGGAACAGGCTCGACGCAAAAGCGAACGCTGGCTCGTCGAGCAGGACTGAGCGCGCAGCTCAAGCGAACTGCGCACGCACCTGCTTACAGGCCTTTAACGGCAAAAATCCCGTTCGCGTTACGCCAGTAGCCTTTGTAGTCCATGCCGTAACCGAAGATGTAACGGTCAATGCACGGCAGGCCGACGAAATCGGCTTTCAGGTCCGGGCGAGCCTTGCGGTCGTGGTCCTTGTCGATCAGCACGGCGGTGTGCACTTTGCGGGCGCCGGCGTGTTTGCAGAAATCGATGATCGCGCCCAGGGTGTGACCTTCATCGAGGATGTCGTCGATGATCAGCACGTCACGGTCGATGAACGAAACTTCCGGCTTGGCTTTCCAGAACAGCTCGCCGCCGCTGGTTTCGTTGCGATAGCGGGTGGCGTGCAGGTAGGACGCTTCCAGCGGGAATTGCAGATGGGTGAGCAGCTTGCCGGCGAAAATCAGGCCGCCGTTCATCACACAGAACACCACCGGATTGCTTTCAGCCAGTTGTTCGTTGATATGTGCACCGACGCGGGCGATGGCCGCCTCGACTTCAGCTTCGGTGTACAGGCAGTCAGCCTCTCGCATGATTTGACGGATATGCTCGAGATCAGCGGACATGGCGCTCTCCAAGGGGTTTGAGGGGGAGGGACGGATTCGGAAAAGCGGGCAAAGGTACGCATCCCGCACGGCCAGATCAAGCGTTTGTGGACTAACGTACTGTATGTCTATAGGACAACACCCTCGGATAGATTAATCTAGGCCGGTTTTTTTGCCCGCCGCCGGAGCCATTCCCCATGCCCATCCGTGAGATCCGCCATCCGCTGATCCGTCATAAACTTGGCCTTATGCGCCGCGCCGACATCAGCACGAAGAATTTCCGTGAGCTCGCTCAGGAAGTCGGCGCCCTGCTGACCTATGAAGCCACCAAAGACCTGCCGCTGGAAAGCTACGACATCGAAGGCTGGTGCGGCACGGTGTCGGTCGAGAAAATCGCCGGCAAGAAAATTACCGTGGTGCCGATCCTGCGTGCCGGTATCGGCATGCTCGAAGGCGTGCTGAGCCTTATTCCGGGCGCCAAAGTCAGCGCCGTGGGCGTGGCCCGAAACGAGGAAACCCTCGAAGCCCACACCTACCTGGAAAAACTGGTACCGGAAATCGACGAGCGCCTGGCGATGATCATCGACCCGATGCTCGCCACCGGCGGCTCGATGGTCGCCACCATCGATTTGCTGAAGAAGGCCGGCTGCAAGGACATCCGCGCAATGGTCCTGGTGGCCGCTCCTGAAGGTATCGCCGCTGTGGAGAAGGCTCACCCGGACGTGACCATCTACACCGCTTCCATTGACCAGAAACTGAACGAACACGGTTACATCATCCCAGGCTTGGGCGATGCCGGTGACAAGATCTTCGGCACCAAGCAGAAGGACGCGTGACCATGCAGCAAGAGTTCAACGATCCGCTCTGGCGCACGGTACTGTCCGGCGCGCAGATGCTGTTCGTGGCCTTCGGCGCCCTGGTGTTGATGCCGCTGATTACCGGTCTCGACCCGAACGTGGCGCTGTTCACCGCAGGCTTAGGGACGATCCTGTTCCAGATCGTCACCGGGCGTCAGGTGCCGGTATTCCTGGCGTCGAGCTTCGCCTTCATCACCCCGATCATTCTCGCCAAGGGTCAGTTCGGCCTGGCGGCGACCATGGGCGGTGTGATGGCGGCCGGGTTCGTCTACACCTTCCTCGGCCTTGCGGTGAAGATCAAAGGCACCGGGTTTATCGACCGTTTGCTGCCTCCGGTGGTGATTGGCCCGGTGATCATCTCCATCGGCCTGGCCATGGCGCCGATTGCCGCCAACATGGCGATGGGCAAGGCGGGCGACGGCACTGAGCTGATTCATTACCAGACGGCGATGATGATTTCGATGCCGGCGCTGCTGACCACCCTGATCGTCGCGGTGTTCGGCAAAGGTATTTTCCGCCTGGTGCCGATCATCTCCGGTGTGCTGGTGGGTTTTGCCATGGCGTTCTACTTCGGCGTGGTCGATACCGCGAAGATTGCCGTGGCACCGTGGTTCGCGATTCCACACTTCACCGCGCCGGAATTCAACTGGCAGGCGATTCTGTTCATCGTTCCGGTGGCCCTGGCCCCGGCCATTGAGCACATCGGTGGCGTGATTGCCGTGGGTAGCGTGACCGGTCGCGACTACCTGAAAAAGCCCGGTCTGCACCGCACCCTGCTCGGCGATGGCATTGCCACCACCGCGGCCGGTCTGTTCGGCGGCCCACCCAACACCACTTACGCCGAAGTGACTGGCGCGGTGATGCTGACCAAAAACTACAACCCGAAAATCATGACCTGGGCGGCGATCTTCGCCATCAGCCTGGCGTTCATCGGCAAGTTCGGCGCGCTGCTGCAAAGCATCCCGGTGCCGGTGATGGGCGGGATTCTCTGCCTGTTGTTCGGTTCGATTGCCGCGGTGGGGATGAACACCATGATTCGCCACAAGATCGACCTGGGCGAAGCACGCAATCTGGTGATTGTCTCGGTGACGCTGGTGTTCGGAATTGGCGGCATGCTGGTCGGCACCGGTACCGGCCAGAACGATTTCGGCCTCAAAGGCATCGCGCTGTGCGCGGTGGTGGCGATTGCGCTGAACCTGTTGCTGCCGGGCAATGACAGCTGGAAGCACAAGAAGGCGGATGAGCCGTTGTTGTAAGCAGGCGACTCAATCCTCTGTGGCGAGGGAGCTTGCTCCCGCTTGAGTGCGCAGCACTCACAAAATCTTCATTGACTGCAAAGATTTTGGGGCCGCTTCGCGATCCAGCGGGAGCAAGCTCCCTCGCCACAACAAGCCTGCCTTCACTTCAATGTATGTCCTACAAAGCCAACGGTGCCCTTTCGCACAAGGTACTCAACGCCTTGGCCCACTGCGGCTCATCGTTAAGGCAAGGCACCAGCACCAACTCCTCCCCTCCCGCTTCGCGGAATTGCTCCTTCCCACGATCACCGATCTCTTCCAGCGTCTCGATGCAATCGGCAACGAACGCCGGGCACATCACCAGGACTTTCTTCACGCCGCTTTTGGCCAACTCGTCGAGGCGAGCTTCAGTGTAGGGTTCGATCCACTTGGCCCGGCCCAGACGCGACTGAAACGATACCGACCACTTGCCGTCCGGTATGCCCACACGTTTGGCAAACTCTGCGGCCGTGCGCAGGCACTGACCGCGGTAACAGGTCGCGACCACTTCCGGCGGCGCACCGGCGCAGCAATCGCCGCCACCCTCGAAGCTGTGCCCCGGATTGAGCTTCTTCAGGTGACGCTCCGGTAAACCGTGGAAGCTCAGCAGCAGGTGATCGAAATCCTGTTGCAGATAAGGCCTGGCACTGGCCACCAACGCATCGAGGTATTCCGGCTGATCGTAGAACGGCTGAAGAACCGAGAACTGCACGTCGAGCTTTTTATCGCGCACCACGCGCTTGGCTTCTTCGATCACCGTGGTCACGGTGCTGTCGGCGAATTGCGGATAGAGCGGTGCCAGGGTCACTTTCTTATGCCCCTGGGCAGCCAGCCGCACCAGCGCGGACTCAATGGACGGCTCACCGTACCGCATCGCCAGCTCAACAGGTCCGTGAGCCCACTGCCGGGTCATCGCCTGTTGCAGGCGACGGCTGAGCACCACCAGAGGCGAGCCCTCCTCCCACCAGATTGACGCGTAGGCGTGGGCCGATTGCTCCGGGCGCTTGATCAGAATCAACGACACCAGCAAACGTCGCACCGGCCACGGCAGGTCGATCACGTACGGGTCCATCAGAAATTGATTGAGGTAACTGCGCACATCCGCCACCGAGGTGGAAGCAGGTGAACCCAGGTTGACCAGAAGCAACGCGTGATCGGTCATGCAACGTCCTATTTCAGAGGCGGCCGGACAGATCGTCCAATGCCGCACGCAAATCAGTGAACCGGAAAGCAAAACCCGCTTCCAGCAAGCGAGCCGGCATAGCCTTCTGCCCCCCCAGCAACAACAATGACAACTCGCCCAGGCCGACCTTCAAGACGAGAGTCGGCATCGGCATGAACGCCGGACGATGCAACACGTCACCCAACGTTTTGGCGAATTCGCGATTGCGCACCGGCTTGGGCGCGCAGGCATTATAGGGACCGCTGGCCTCATTGCGATGCAGAAGAAAATCAATCAGGGCGATTTGATCTTCGATATGAATCCACGACATCCACTGCCGACCGGTGCCGAGCGGCCCGCCCAGCCCCAGCTTGAACGGCAACAACAGCCGCGACAAAAAGCCGCCCTCGGCGGACAACACCAACCCGGTACGGATGAGAACCACGCGAATGCCCAAGGCGTCGGCACGTTGCGCGGTTTCTTCCCAGGCGATGCACAACTGGCTGGCGAAATCATCGATGACCGGTGGCGATTTCTCGGTCAACTCCCGCTCGCCGCCGTCGCCGTACCAACCGATCGCTGAGCCGGAGATCAGCACCTGCGGTTTCTGCTCTCGACTTTCGAGCCAGGCCAACAGGGTTTCGGTCAGGGTGATCCGGCTGCTCCACAACAGCGCTTTGCGTTTGTGGGTCCAGAGCCGATCGGCGATCGGTGCACCCGCAAGGTTGATGACCGCATCCACCGGTTCTGGCCCAAAATCCTCAAGCCGTGCGATTCCCCGTACCTGAGTGCCACAGATTTTGGCGACCTTTGCGGGCGTGCGACTCCAGACCGTGAGGTGATGTCCCTGACTCAACCAGTGTCGGCAGAGCTGACGTCCTATCAAACCAGTACCGCCGGTCAGCAATATGTGCATGACATCTTCCTCGCGTGGCGTTTTACCCGGATCACTAGTCTATTTTTATAAGCAGGGATCTTTGGTATCGGGCAGGTTCTGTGTTTAACAATAGGCCAAGCTCTCAGAACGAGAACGCTAAAAGTTATACCAAAAAACAATATTGTACAGGTTTGAACCACGGCGTAGTCTGTACAGAAAGGCAAACGAGGCCCCTATGACTGTACCTATCGCAATCATCGGCACCGGCATCGCCGGACTCTCAGCAGCCCAGGCCCTTACGGAGGCCGGGCATGTCGTTCATCTGTTCGATAAAAGCCGCGGCAGTGGCGGACGCATGTCAAGCAAGCGCAGCGATGCGGGTGCTCTGGACATGGGCGCGCAATATTTCACTGCCCGCGACCGTCGCTTCGTCACCGAAGTCCAGCGCTGGCAAGCCAACGGCTGGGTCGCCGTATGGACGCCGCAGCTCTATACCTTCCACGGTGGTCAGCTCAGCCCCTCGCCGGACGAACAGACACGCTGGGTCGGCACGCCGCGCATGAGCGCCATCACCCGTGCGCTGCTCGGTGACCTGGAAGTGCAATTCAGCTGCCGGATCACCGAGGTCTATCGCGGTGAAGAGCACTGGCATCTGCAAGACGCCGAAGGCTTCACCCACGGGCCGTTCAGTCATGTGGTGATTGCCACGCCAGCCCCTCAGGCGACCGCACTGCTGCCCGCCGCGCCGAAACTCGCCGGGGCCGCCGCCGGGGTAAAAATGGAGCCGACCTGGGCGGTCGCCCTGGCTTTCGACACGCCACTGGATACCCCGATCGAAGGCTGCTTCGTGCAGGACAGCCCCCTCGACTGGCTGGCGCGCAACCGTAGCAAACCGGGACGCGACAACACCCTCGACACGTGGGTGCTGCACGCCACCAGTGCGTGGAGCCGGCAGCATATAGATCTGTCCAAGGAAGCGGTGATCGAGCAGTTGCATGGTGCCTTTGCAGAACTGCTGCACGACGCCATGCCTGCACCGACCTTCAGCCTCGCTCACCGCTGGCTTTACGCCCGGCCGGCCAGCAGCCATGAATGGGGTGCTCTGGCCGACGCTGATCTGGGCTTGTATGTATGCGGCGACTGGTGCCTGTCGGGCCGTGTCGAAGGCGCCTGGCTCAGTGGCCAGGAAGCGGCCCGCCGTCTGCACGAACACCTGCAGTGACCGCGTCGATTCGAGCACATTGCTGCTGTCGATATGGACAGCAGCCCGGCAAAAAAACTTGTACAGAAAAATTGACTTGTACACCTTTGAATCTATGATGAACAGATGTTGTACAGATTTAATAATCCGTACAAGTCTGGATTCGAGGTGCTCCGATGCCTGCACAATCAGCGACTCCACCCAAAATCGCCATCAGCGCCTGCCTGATGGGGGCCGAGGTGCGCTACAACGGCGGGCACAAGACGTCACGGCTGTGCAGCCGCATCCTTTCTGATTATTTCGATTTCGTCCCGGTGTGCCCGGAAGTTGCCATCGGCCTGGGTATCCCTCGCGAACCGATTCGCCTGATCGGCAACCCCGAACATCCGCAGGCGGTCGGCACGGTCAACCCTGAAAACAACGTCACCCGGTCGCTGGCCGAGTACGCTCAGAAAATGGCATTGGAACTGGGCGACATCTGCGGCTATATCTTTATGCAGAAATCCCCTTCGTGCGGTCTGGAGCGGGTCAAGGTCTACCGCGCCAACGGCGCGCCGGTGGAGGGCGGTAGCCGTGGCATTTACGCCCGGACCTTCTGCGCGCTGCATCCCGATTTGCCGGTGGAGGAAGAAGGTCGGCTCAACGATCCGGTGCTGCGGGAAAACTTCCTTACCCGCGTATTCGCCTACAGCGCCTGGCAGCAGTTGCTGCAAACCGGCCTGACCCGGCGCGGCCTCACGGATTTTCACTCGCGCTACAAATACCTGTTAATGGCCCACAACCCGGTGCAATACAAAACCCTGGGCAACCTGCTCGGCAACATGGGCCGGACCGCCCCTGAAGTCATCGGCCCGCGCTATTTCAGCGAACTGATGGCGGCCTTGAGAAAATGCGCCACGCGCCGCACCCACACTAACGTCCTGCAACACCTCAGCGGCTACCTCAAACAGGCCATCAGCACTGAAGACAAACAGGAAGTGCAGCACGTCATCGGCCAGTATCGTCACGGCATCGTGCCACTGGTGGTACCGCTGACGTTGCTCAAACACTACTTTCGCCAACACCCGGATCCGTACATTGCGCAACAGGTTTACCTGCAACCGCACCCGGAAAACCTCAGCCTGCGAAACGCAATCTAATGAAACCCCCACCGGACACCAGTGCCAGCGAAGACCTCGGCACCGACTTCAAAAAGGCCCTGGACGCAGGCTGGCTGCCCATCCGTGAAGTGGCCCGGCAGACCGGGGTCAACGCCGTCACCTTGCGCGCCTGGGAACGGCGCTATGGGCTGATCGTGCCTCAGCGCACTCCCAAGGGACATCGGCTGTTCTGTGCCGAACACGTTCAACGAATCCTGACGATCCTCACCTGGCTCAATCGCGGCGTGGCGGTCGGTCAGGTCAAGCAACTGCTCGACACGCCTCAGGTACTGACCGAGCCCGTCGGAAACGATTGGCTGGTGCTACGCCAGACACTGCTGCAAGCAATTACCCAACTGGCCGAACGCACCCTCGATGACACCGTGAACCAGGCGATGGCGCTGTATCCGCCACGCACCTTGTGTGAACACCTGTTGATGCCATTGCTGGCGGAACTGGAGCAACGCTGGCAAGGCCAGTTCGGCGCGCAAATGGAACGGGTGTTTGTCTATTCCTGGCTGCGCAGCAAATTCGGCGCGAGGATTTACCACAACAACCGTCAGTTACGCACCGCGCCGCTGCTGCTGATCAATCACTCGGACCTGCCACTGGAACCTCATCTATGGCTCACCGCCTGGCTGATCAGCAGCACCGATTGCCCGGTGGAAGTTTTCGACTGGCCACTCCCGGCCGGCGAACTGACGCTGGCGGTCGATCACCTGCAAGCCCGCGGCGTACTGCTGTATTCCAGCAAAGCCATGAATCTTTCAAAATTGTCGAAACTTTTGAATGGCGTCAGTTGCCCAAAAATGATCGCCGGACCAACGGTGTGCATCCACCACGCCGATTTGTCCGCAAAAAACACCGCCATTGCTGATTTGATCCTGGCTGATAACCCGTTATCGGCCCATCTGGACCTGATTCAGCGCGGGCTCATTTAATGGCGTTTTTTTGATGAATCGTACGGATACGACCATGCAATTGATCTGGCTGCGCAGCGACTTGCGTCTACACGACAACAACGCCCTCTCGGCCGCCGCAGCCCGTGGCCCGTGTGTGGCGGTGTATTTGCTGAGCCCGCAGCAGTGGCTTGCGCACGACGACGCGCCGTGCAAAGTGGACTTCTGGTTGCGCAACCTCGGCGAATTACGCCGCGCGCTGAACGCCCTGAACATTCCGTTACTGATTCGCCAGGCGTCGCGCTGGGATGAGGCGCCCAAGGTTCTGCTCGAACTGTGCCAGCAGTTGAAGATCGACGCGGTGCACGTCAACGAGGAATACGGCATTCATGAAACCCGCCGTGATGCGGCGGTGGCCCAAGCGCTGAAAGCCCGGGGCATCGACTTTTACAGCCACCTCGATCAGTTGCTGTTCAAGCCAGGCACCGTGCTCACCAGAACCGGAACCTACTTCCAGGTCTTCAGCCAGTTTCGCAAGGTCTGCTACGAACGCCTGCACGCATCATTACCCGGATTGGTCGCTGCTCCCGCCCTCCAGGCTCCGTTGCCTATCGGCAGCGACGAACCGCCCTCCTGTGTCGAGGGTTTCGATTCTCCCAAAGACAGCTTGCGTGCCCTCTGGCCGGCCGGTGAAACCGAAGCCCGGCGCCGCCTCGACACCTTTGTCGACGCCCAGATCGACTATTACCACAGTGAACGCGACTTCCCGGCAAAACCCGGCACCAGTCAGCTCTCGGCCTATCTCGCCGCTGGGGTGATTTCCCCCCGTCAGTGCCTGCACGCCGCGTTGCGAAGCAATCAGGGCGAGTTCGAAAGCGGCAAAGTCGGCGCCGTCACCTGGATCAACGAGCTGTTGTGGCGCGAGTTCTACAAACACATATTGGTGGGTTACCCACGTGTATCCCGGCACCGCGCCTTCCGCCCGGAAACCGAAGCCCTGGCCTGGCGTGACGCCCCGGAAGAGCTCAAGGCCTGGCAGCAAGGTCGCACCGGCCTGCCAATCATCGACGCCGCCATGCGCCAATTGCTGGAAACCGGCTGGATGCACAACCGCCTGCGCATGGTGGTAGCAATGTTCCTGACCAAGAACCTGTTGATCGACTGGCGTGAAGGTGAGCGTTTCTTCATGCGGCATCTGATTGATGGCGACTTGGCGGCAAATAATGGTGGCTGGCAGTGGAGTTCGTCCACCGGCACCGATTCAGCGCCCTGGTTCCGGATTTTCAACCCGCTGAGCCAGTCGGAAAAATTCGATGCACAAGGGGTGTTCATCAAGCACTGGTTGCCGGAGCTCAACGAATTGAATAAAAAAGACCTGCACAACCCGGCAAATCTCGGCGGCCTGTTCGGTGTGAGGGATTATCCGTCGCCCATCGTCAACCTGAACGCTTCCCGGGAGCGGGCCATCGCCGCGTTCAAGAACCTGCCACCACGACAGGGTTTATCGCCACCATCATTAAATTGATGCCGCAGCGTTGCCTCATGAACACGGAATTGAGACAGGAATATATTGGATTAAAAAGGGAATTTTTGGATGAGTCGTACACCTCCAAGGCGATACTGGTTGACCGGCGCCAGCAACGGTATTGGCGCTGCGCTGGCTGAAGAAATACTGAAAAGCGGTGCCCATCTGGCGGTCAGCTCCCGCTCGGTGGCGTCACTGAAAGACCTGTCTGAGCGCTATCCCGGTCAGGTGCTGGTGGTCGCAGGCGATTTGACCAACGGGCAAAGAGTGCGTGAAATCGGCGAGCATATTGCGCAGGAATGGGGTTCTCTGGACACCATGATCCTTAACGCCGGCACCTGCGAATACGTCGACGCCAATCAGTTAGACTCGTCAATCATCGAGCACATCGTACGTACCAACTTGCTTGCCAGCAGTTATTGCATCGCAGCCGCCCGGCCTCTGCTACAGACAGGCACTGCGCCGCACCTGGTGGGCATGGCCAGCTCGGTGACCTGGCTCCCCCTGCCATGGGCTGAATCCTACGGCGATTCAAAGGCCGGGTTGCGTAATTTATTCGAGTCCTTACGCATCGACGTGGCGCCGGAAAACATCGAAATGACCGTGGTCAGCCCAGGATTTATCGATGCGCCCCTAAACAACGACGTTTCGCTACATATCGACTGGTCGGCGGGCCAAGCCGCGCGATACCTCCTCGACATGATCAAGAATCGTCCACTGGAACTCTCCTTGCCGGAGCTGCTCATGCCTGTTCTTTGGCCGCTGCCGCAACAATCCGACCAGACGGGACTGGTAATCGACGAACAAGCGCGAAACAAGCCGCCGTTCGAGGATCTGCCGTGAAGCCTGAGCGTCTGTCAGGCCTTTTACACAGCGTGGGCCCACTGCCTTACACTGCGCGCCATGAAAACCATTCCCCACACGCAAGTCGCCGAGCCTGCGGTCACCTGCTCGACCTGCGCAGCCTGCTGCTGCCAGCTTGAAGTGATGCTGATCACTGACACCGGCGTGCCTGAACGTTTTATCGATACCGATGATTGGGGTGGTGAAGTCATGCTGCGACTGGATGACGGCTGGTGCGCCGCACTGGATCGCAACAGCATGATGTGCACCATCTATGAAAAGCGTCCGCTGATCTGCCGGGAGTTCGAAATGGGCGCGCCGGAATGCATCACCGAACGCCAGGGGATTGCGACGGCGTATAGGTGAGCGAGCACTTCATACCACCGAAGATCCAATGTGGAAGCAAGCCCGCTCCCACATTAGAGGTGCAGTGTTGATTACAACGGCATTGTGTAATGCAATGCGTAGCTTTCTACACCGTCGTTCGGGTTACTGATCCCGGCATTGGAGTAGTGAGTGGCGCGAATCCCGACTTCATGTCCGCCGGCAAAGCGCAGGCCAAACCCGAAACGGTCTTCGAACTGAAAGGCACTGCCGAGCTTGTTATCTTCGTATTCGGTGTTGGCAAACACCGCGATACCGATACCCGCTTCGACGTAGGGTTTGATGGTTTGACCGGCAAACTCGTACACCAGCACCGGCGAAAACGACAAGCTGTGATTGCTCGCTGTTTTGTCGCCATCCCAGTAGGTGTAAGCGCCGCTCCAGTAGCCGGTCAAGCGACCGATATCACTCTGCAACCAGCTCTTGTCCCAATCGAACTGCATGCCCAATCGGTAAGTCATGGTCGAGTCGCTGGTCTCGCCAACCCCGAACTCCACCCCCGCCGCCTGCGCGGTAAAACTGTGCCCCATCAATGCGGTCGCAATCGCGGCCAAACAGAATAGTCGCTTCATTAGAAACATCCTTTTCCGAACAATTTAGTATGGTTTTTATACTGCTCAACAAACAAAGCTAAAAAGGTCCCCGTTGAATCAGAAGTTCACCCCAATTATTCGTTTGCTACGCGTCTCTACCCTTCGAAGCTTCGCACAACCCCAGACATATTCCAGAGTATCGGCAAGATATTTCTGAAATGCACAGGGTCAGCACTCGACCAGAACTGTGCACCGCGAGCGGGTCCCTCGGCCAGCAACTCACGCTCGGCCAACAAACGCTGAAGTTGCCGCGCCACGGCAGCACCGGTATCGATCAGGCTGATGCTTTGCGGAAGCATCTGCTTTAGCAGCGGCTTCAGGAAGGGATAATGTGTGCAGCCAAGGATGATCGTGTCTGCACCCGCAGCCAGCAGCGGCTCGACATACCCTTGCAGCAACTGACGCAATGTCTCGCTGTGCAGATCGCCATTTTCAATCAGCTCCACCAGCCCTGGGCACGGCTGAGTAATCACCCGTACATCAGTGGCGAAACGATCGAGCAAGGCAGCAAACTTGGCACTCTGCAAAGTACCGGTGGTGGCGAGCACGCCGACCACACCGCTGCGCGTCGCCGCAGCGGCCGGTTTGACCGCAGGCTCCATGCCGACGATAGGCCACTCGGGGTAATCGCGCCGCAAGTCCGCAACGCCAGCCACCGTCGCGGTGTTGCAAGCCAGCACCAGCGCCTTGGCGCCTTGCTGCTGAAAGAACTGCGCCATGACACTGCAACGCTGGCGGATGAATGCCGGGGTTTTCTCGCCGTAGGGAATATTCCCGCAATCGCCGAAGTACAACAGAGACTCGTTGGGCAGCAGGCGCTGGATCTCGGCCAGCACCGACAGCCCGCCGACACCGGAATCGAACACGCCGATCGGCGCTTCACGCATGGCGCGACCCGCAGACGCTGCAGCCCGGATCACGCTTGACCCGCAATTCACGGAAGCGTGAGCCCAAGGCATCGATCAATAACAGGCGCCCCACCAGCGGCTCGCCGAACCCCACCAGCAGTTTCAGCGCTTCCAGTGCCTGGAGGCTGCCGACCAACCCGACCAAAGGACCGACGACGCCCGCCTCGCTGCAGGTCAACTCGGCCTCGCTGCCGTGCCCGTATAAACAGTGGTAGCACGGGCTCTCTGGGCGACGCGGATCGAACACCGACAATTGCCCCTCCAGGCGAATCGCCGCACCGCTGACCAGCGGCTTGCGCGCGGCCACACACGCAGCGTTGACCGCCTCGCGGGTGGAAAAATTGTCGGAACAGTCCAGCACCAGATCCACCGCGGCAACAGCGGCGGCCAGCGAATCCTCGTCCAATGCAGTGCGATGGGCGATCAGCTGAATCTCTGGATTGATTGCGGTCAGGCGACGGATCGCCGAATCGACCTTGCTCAGGCCGACGCTGTCGGTGTCGTGAACGATCTGGCGTTGCAGATTGGTCAGGTCGACCGTGTCGAAGTCCGCCAGATGCAACTCACCGACACCGGCCGCGGCCAGGTACAGCGCAACCGGCGAACCGAGGCCACCGAGACCGATAATCAGCACACGGCTTTCTTTGAGCCGTAATTGGCCGTCGATGTCGACGTGTTGCAGCAGAATCTGCCGGCTGTATCGCAGCAATTCCTGATCATTCAGCACGGCAAGCGCCCCAGACTGATGCGTTGGTGACCGCCCAGATCGGTGCGGCTATGGACTTCTTCAAAGCCGCGGGTCAGCAGTAAATCGCGCACCGCACAGGCTTGATCGTAACCGTGTTCGAGCATCAACCAGCCACCCGCTTCAAGATAATTCGGTGCCTGGGCGACGATCAGACGCAAATCGTCGAGCCCATCGACGCCCGCCACCAAGGCACTGGCCGGCTCAAAGCGTACGTCGCCCTCCACCAGATGCGGATCGGTCGAAGCGATGTAGGGCGGATTACTGATGATCAGTTGAAAACGCTGGCCTTCCAAAGCGCTGAACCAATGGCTGCTCAACACCGTGGCATTGTTCAGGTTCAAGCGCTGACGATTGCGCTCGGCCAGGGCCACGGCTTCCAGCACGCGATCCACGGCGGTGACCTTCCAGGCCGGACGCTCGCTGGCCAGCGCCAGGGCGATGGCACCACTGCCGGTGCCCAGATCGAGCACCTTGGCTGGGGTGGCCGGTAACAGTTCCAACGCAGCTTCCACCAGCAATTCAGTGTCGGGACGCGGAATCAACGTGTGGGGCGCGACTTCCAGGTCAAGCTTCCAGAAGCCTTGCTGGCCCAGAATATAGGCCACTGGCTCACCACTACGACGGCGCTGCAAATACTCGGCAAACTTCAGTGCCGCTTCGCTCGGGACGATACGCTCAGGCCAGGTATGCAGAAAGCTGCGGGACTTGCCCAAGGCAGCCGCCAGCAGCAATTCGGCATCCAGACGCGCAGTGGGCGAATCAGGCAAATCGGCGGCGCGCAGCAAACTGGCAATGATCGTCATTTACTCACCTATCGCTGCCAATTGATCGGCCTGGTATTCGGCCAGCAACGGTTCGATCACAGCATCCACACCGCCCGCAAGAATTTCGTCGAGCGAATACAGCGTCAGGTTGACCCGATGGTCGGTGACCCGGCCCTGGGCGAAGTTGTAGGTACGGATCCGCTCGGAGCGGTCACCGGAACCGACCAGCAATTTACGCTCGCTGGCGATGGCATTGGCCGCGGCGCTGGTCTGCTGGTCGTTGAGCTTGGCCGACAGCCAGGACATCGCCCGGGCGCGGTTCTTGTGTTGGGAACGTTCTTCCTGGCACTCGACGACAATACCGGACGGCAAGTGCGTGATACGAATCGCCGAGTCGGTCTTGTTGACGTGCTGACCACCGGCACCGGAGGAGCGATAGGTGTCGACCCGCAGATCCGCCGGGTTGATCTCGATGGCTTCCTGCTCATCCGGCTCGGGCAACACGGCCACGGTGCAGGCCGAGGTGTGGATGCGACCTTGAGACTCAGTGGCCGGAACCCGCTGCACACGGTGCGCACCGGATTCGAACTTCAGTTTGCCGTAGACGTTCTCGCCTTCGACGCGGGCGATAACTTCTTTATAGCCACCGTGTTCGCCTTCGTTCTCCGAGAGAATCTCTACCCGCCAGCCACGCCGCTCGGCGTAACGCGAATACATGCGGAACAGGTCGCCGGAGAAAATCGCCGCTTCATCACCGCCAGTGCCCGCGCGGATTTCGAGGAACACGTTACGACCGTCGTTCGGATCCTTGGGCAGCAGCATGCGTTGCAGGCTGGCTTCGAGCTCGATCAATCGTTCCTTGGCTTCGCGGACTTCTTCCACGGCCATTTCACGCATATCCGGGTCGCTGTCCTTGAGCAGTGCCTCTGCGCCTTCGAGATCGCCCTGCACTTTGAGCAGCTGTTTATAGGTGTCGACGATCGGCTCGACCTCCGCGTACTCCTTGGAATAGGTGCGGAATTTGTTCTGATCGGAAATGACTTCGCCATCGCCAAGCAGGGCGGTCAATTCCTCGAAACGGTCCTGGAGGATGTCCAGCTTATTGAGCAGTGACGCTTTCATTGCGGTTTCTTATCCGAAAAGCTATCCGATGAGCCCTCACCGAGGGCAAAGAGTTCCTGGGCCATGGCCAGCGCATCGAGGCGGCCTTCGGCAGAGAGCTTTTTCAATTGCACGCTCGGGGCATGCAAGAGTTTGTTGGTCAGGCCACGGGCCAGTTGCACCAGCACGTCCTCGGCGCTGCTGCCATTGGCGAGCATGCGCTGGGCCTTCTGCAGTTCTTCGTCGCGAAGGCGCTCGCTTTGTTGACGATAAGCCTTGAGCACATCCACCGCCGCCAGTTCGCGCAGGCGAACCATGAAATCTTCGGCACCGACCGACACCATCTCTTCGGCCGCCTGGGCAGCGCCCTGACGGCTCTTGAGGTTTTCGGCGACCACTTCGTGGAGATCGTCGACGCTATACAGATAAACGTCGTCCAACTCGCCGACTTCCGGTTCGATATCCCGAGGGACAGCGATATCCACCATGAAGATCGGCTTGTGCTTGCGCAATTTCAAGGCACTTTCCACCGCGCCTTTACCGAGAATCGGCAACTGGCTGGCGGTGGAACTGATGACGATGTCGCTGCGCACCAATTCTGTCGGGATGTCCGAGAGCAACACCGCGTGGGCGCCGAACTGCTCGGCCAGGGTGCTTGCGCGCTCCAGGGTGCGGTTGGCGACCACGATTCGCTTCACACCCAGCTCATGCAGATGGCGGGCGACCAGGGTGATGGTCTCGCCGGCGCCGATCAGCAAGGCCTGGCTGCGTTGCAAATCACTGAAAATCTGCTTCGCCAGGCTGACCGCGGCAAACGCCACCGACACCGGGTTTTCACCGATGGCGGTGTCAGTTCGCACTTGTTTGGCCGCATTGAACGTGGCCTGGAACAAACGCCCGAGTAGCGGACCAATGGTGCCCGCCTCGCGAGCCACGGCGTAGGCCGATTTCATCTGGCCAAGAATCTGTGGTTCACCCAACACCAGCGAATCGAGCCCGGAGGCGACCCGCATCATGTGGCGAACTGCCGCATCATCTTCATGCACATAAGCGCTCGCACGCAGCTCGTCGAGGCTCAAATGATGATAATCGGCCAGCCAGCGCAGCACGATGTCAGCCGAAAGGTGATCCTGTTCTATATACAGTTCACTGCGATTGCAGGTGGAGAGGATCGCAGCTTCGCGGCTGTCGGTGAGTCGGCAGAGCTGCTGCAAGGCCTCAACCAGCTGCTCAGGGGTAAAGGCCACGCGCTCGCGGACGTCTACTGAAGCAGTCTTGTGGTTAATACCGAGTGCAAGGAAGGCCATTCAAGGTCGCTGATGGTGACGTGAAGCCGACAATTGTCCTACTTCGACAGAGCCAGAACAACCACTCGATATCTATCATCCCGGTTGACGCTGCCGAAGCTGCGATCCGTTCTCGTTTACACCGGCGCCGGGCCTGCCCGGATTGCGTGTGCGGGTAAATTGGCCGGGCGGTTATGTTTGGCCGAAGGCTTGTGTCATGATGATCCGACCGCAGGTTAGTCGTCCTCTTCCTATATGAATAGATCTTCCGCGTTGCTCCTCGCTTTTGTCTTCCTCAGCGGCTGCCAGGCCTTGGCACCCGTTTCGTCGGACGGTACGCCGCCGGTCGAAGACAGCACTCCGGCGCCTGAAAAGCCCAAGGTTTACAGCTCGTTCAGCGAAGAAACCGTCTTCAGCCTGTTGAGCGCCGAACTGGCTGGCCAGCGCAATCGTTACGACATTGCCTTGGACAACTACGTGACCCAGGCCATCAATACCCAGGATCCGGGCATCTCCGAGCGGGCATTTCGCATTGCCGAATACCTGGGCGCCGATCAAGCGGCTCTCGACACTTCGCTGATCTGGGCAAAAAACGCCCCGAACGATCTTGAGGCGCAACGGGCAGCGGCCGTGCAACTCGCCCGCGCCGGACGTTACGACGACTCCATGGCTTATATGGAAAAAGTCCTGCAAGGCAAAGGCGACACTCATTTCGACTTCCTCGCCCTGTCTGCGGCCGATACCGATCAGGAAACCCGCAACGGCCTGATGAAAGGTTTTGACCGTTTGTTGCAGCGCCACCCGCACAACAACCAGCTGATTTTCGGCAAGGCCTTGCTGTTGCAACAGGATGGCGACGCCAAAGGCGCGCTGACCCTGCTCGAAGACAACCCGCCGGAAGCAGGCGAAATAGCGCCGATTCTGCTGCGCGCGCGCCTGTTGCAAGGGCTCAGCCGTGGCGATGAAGCCTTGCCGTTGCTGCAAAAAAGCATCAAGAAATACCCGGACGACAAACGCCTGCGCCTGACCTACGCGCGCATGCTGGTCGAACAGGACCGTATGGACGACGCCAAGGTCGAGTTCTCGAGCCTGGTGCAGCAATACCCGGAAGACGACGAACTGCGTTATTCGTTGGCTCTGGTCTGCCTGGAAGCCAAGGCCTGGAACGAAGCAAAAGGTTATCTGGAAGACTTGATCGCCCGGGAAAGCCACGTCGACTCGGCGCACCTGAACCTTGGGCGTATCGCTGAAGAGCGCAACGACCCCCAGGGCGCGCTGATCGAGTACGCCCAGGTCGGGCCGGGCAACGATTACCTGCCAGCGCAATTGCGTCAGGCCGATATTCTGATGAACAACGGCAGGACCGCCGAAGCCCAAAACCGTCTTGCGGCCCAGCGCGACGAGCAACCCGATTACGCGATCCAGTTGTACCTGATCGAAGTCGAAACCCTGTCGGCCAACAAACAGGGTGACAAGGCCTGGAACGTCCTGCAGCAAGCCCTGCAGAAATTCCCGGATGATTTGAATTTGCTGTATACCCGGGCCATGCAGGCGGAAAAACGTAATGACCTGGCGCAGATGGAAAAAGACCTGCGACTGATCATCAAGCGCGACCCGGACAATGCGATGGCGTTGAACGCCCTCGGCTACACCCTGTCCGACCGCACCACGCGCTACGCCGAAGCCAAGGCCCTGATCGAACAGGCGCACCAGTTGAACCCGGAAGACCCGGCCGTTCTCGACAGCCTCGGCTGGGTGAATTTCCGCCTGGGCAATCTCGACGAAGCCGAGCGCTATTTGCGCCAGGCGCTGGAGCGCTTCCCCGATCAGGAAGTCGCCGCTCACCTGGGCGAAGTCCTGTGGGCCAACGGCAAACAACGCGAAGCCAAACAAGTCTGGAGCAAGTTCCTCAAGGAACAGCCCGACAGCCCTACCCTGCGCAGCACCATCAAGCGCCTGACCGGATCAGAGACTCTCTAAGATTATGTTTTTGCGCCACATCATCGTTTTCAGCTTCATCGCCCTGCTCGCCGGTTGCGCGGGCTTCGGCGCCCGTGAATCGGTCGGGGGGCACGGTAACCCGGCCCAATGGCGCGAGCACAAACAGCAACTGAGCAGCCTCGACGGCTGGCAGATCAACGGCAAGATCGGTATCCGCGCGCCAAAAGATTCGGGTAGCGGCACCTTGTTCTGGCTGCAGCGCCAGGATTACTACGACATCCGCCTCTCCGGTCCGCTGGGTCGTGGCGCGGCCCGTTTGACCGGGCGCCCCGGCAAAGTTTCGCTGGAAGTGGCCAATCAGGGCCGTTATGACGCGTCGACTCCGGAAGCCCTGGTCGAAGAACAACTGGGCTGGAAATTGCCGGTATCCCATCTGGCGTGGTGGGTTCGCGGTCTCCCGGCCCCGGACAGCAAAAGTCGTCTGACCCTGGACGTCGACAGTCGCTTGGCCAATCTCGAACAGGATGGCTGGCAGGTCGAGTACCTCAGTTATGCCGAGCAAAACGGCTATTGGCTGCCCGAGCGGATCAAACTGCACGGCACCGACCTTGATGTCACACTGGTGATCAAGGACTGGCAACCGCGCAAACTGGGGCAGTGAAGATGACAGCCCCACGCCTGACACTGCCCTCGCCCGCCAAACTCAACCTGATGCTGCACATCCTCGGTCGCCGTGAAGACGGTTACCACGAGTTGCAGACGATTTTTCAGTTTCTCGATTACGGCGATGAAATCACCTTCGCCGTTCGCGACGATGGCGTGATTCGGTTGCACACCGAATTCGCCGACGTCCCTCACGACAGCAACCTGATTGTCAAAGCCGCGAAAAAACTCCAGGAGCAATCCGGTTGTTCACTGGGCATCGACATCTGGATCGAAAAAATCCTGCCCATGGGCGGCGGAATCGGTGGCGGCAGCTCGAATGCGGCAACCACGTTGCTGGGCCTCAATCACCTTTGGCAACTGGGCTGGGATGACGACAGGCTGGCCGCGCTGGGCCTGACGCTTGGCGCCGACGTCCCGGTTTTCGTGCGTGGCCACGCGGCTTTCGCCGAGGGCGTGGGGGAGAAACTCACGCCTGTAGAACCCGAGGAACCGTGGTATCTGGTGCTGGTGCCGCAAGTATCTGTAAGTACAGCAGAAATTTTTTCAGATCCGCTGTTGACACGTAACTCTCCTCCCATTAAAGTGCGCCCCGTTCCCAAGGGAAACAGTCGAAATGACTGCTTGCCGGTGGTAGCAAGGCGTTATCCAGAGGTACGTAACGCATTGAATTTGTTAGGTAATTTTACCGAAGCAAAACTCACCGGAACTGGAAGTTGTGTGTTTGGGGGCTTCCCAAGCAAAGCTGAAGCTGATAAAGTCTCGGCCCTTCTTACAGAGACCCTTACAGGGTTTGTAGCAAAAGGAAGCAACGTTTCGATGTTGCATCGCAAGCTGCAAAGTCTGCTCTAAAAGGAATCGAGTACTGGGTACTCGTTGCAACAGATACAGGGGCGTCGCCAAGCGGTAAGGCAGCAGGTTTTGATCCTGCCATGCGTTGGTTCGAATCCAGCCGCCCCTGCCATTTTCCTATACTCATCCAGGTATACCCTCAGCCTTCAGGTACTGCGCGTGTCCAAGATGATGGTCTTTACGGGGAACGCTAACCCCGATCTGGCTCGGCGTGTCGTACGTCAGCTGCATATCCCTCTCGGTGACATCTCTGTCGGTAAATTTTCCGACGGCGAAATTACAGCCGAGATCAATGAAAACGTCCGCGGTAAAGATGTCTTCATTATTCAGCCGACTTGCGCTCCGACCAACGATAACCTGATGGAACTGGTAGTGATGGCTGATGCCTTCCGCCGCTCCTCGGCTACTCGTATCACTGCTGTTATTCCTTACTTTGGTTATGCCCGTCAGGATCGCCGTCCGCGTTCCGCACGTGTGGCTATCAGCGCGAAAGTCGTTGCTGACATGCTTACCGTAGTCGGCATCGACCGTGTTCTCACGGTTGATCTGCATGCTGACCAAATCCAGGGTTTCTTCGATATTCCGGTAGATAACATCTACGGCTCCCCGGTACTGGTGGATGACATTGAAGATCAGCGCTTCGAAAACCTGATGATCGTGTCCCCGGACATTGGCGGCGTCGTGCGTGCACGAGCTGTTGCCAAATCCCTGGGCGTGGATCTCGGGATCATCGACAAACGCCGTGAGAAAGCCAATCACTCTGAAGTGATGCATATCATCGGTGATGTCGAAGGGCGTACCTGTATTCTGGTCGATGACATGGTCGATACCGCCGGCACTCTCTGCCACGCGGCCAAGGCCTTGAAAGAGCATGGCGCTGCCAAGGTTTTCGCCTACTGCACGCACCCTGTGCTGTCGGGTCGGGCGATCGAAAACATTGAAAATTCCGTGCTGGACGAGCTGGTGGTGACGAACACCATCCCGCTGTCCGCTGCAGCACAAGCCTGTGCGCGTATCCGCCAACTGGATATCGCACCGGTAGTTGCCGAGGCGGTCCGCCGCATCAGCAATGAAGAATCGATCAGCGCGATGTTCCGTTAAGGGCCCTGCCCTTTTCATTACATCCTGTTGACGAAAAGCGCCCCGCCCCGGCATTCCTGTCGGGGCGGGGCTTTTTTGCCCATATCGCCTTTAGCGCTGGTCGCAAACGCTGGGGCGAATGTGGTTATTTTGGAGATACAACATGAACGATTTTACTCTGAATGCTGAAGTGCGTTCCGACCTGGGGAAAGGTGCGAGCCGCCGCCTGCGTCGTCTCGCAAGCCTGGTTCCAGCTGTAGTTTACGGTGGCGAAAAAGCCCCTGAATCCATCAGCATGCTGGCTAAAGAAGTTGCCAAACTGCTCGAAAACGAAGCGGCTTACAGCCACATCATCGAGCTGAACGTTGGCGGCACCAAGCAAAACGTAATCATCAAGGCTCTGCAGCGTCACCCGGCCAAAGGCCACGTGATGCACGCTGACTTCGTACGCGTAGTTGCTGGCCAAAAGCTGACCGCTATCGTTCCAGTGCACTTCATCAACGAAGCTGCTCCGGTGAAGAAAGGCGGCGAGATTTCGCACGTTGTTGCTGAAATCGAAGTGTCCTGCCTGCCGAAAGACCTGCCTGAATTCATCGAAGTTGACCTGGCTAACGCCGAAGTCGGCTCGATCATTCACCTGTCCGACATCAGCGCTCCTAAAGGCGTTGAATTTGTTGCTCTGGCTCACGGTAACGACCTGGCTGTTGCCAACGTTCACGCTCCACGTGTTGCTCCAGAAGCTGCAGAAGGCGCTGCAGAGTAATTTCACTCTGTACGCCGGAGTGACCGGAAACATCGCGGACTAGAGCGTAGCGAGAAAGCGGGCGAGAACGCGGAGTTTACATAATGGTAAATGAGCACTTGTCGTCCACTTTCGCCGCACTCCCTGATGGCGGCGATGTTATCCACCACTTCAAGGAAGGGCCCCTATCGTGACTGCCATCAAACTGATCGTTGGCCTGGGAAATCCAGGCGCTGAATACGAACAGACCCGGCATAACGCAGGGGCCCTTTTTGTTGAGCGCATCGCGCAGGTACAGGGTGTCAACCTTGTGGCCGATCGCAAATATTTCGGCCTGACCGGACGCTATTCGCATCAGGGTCAGGATGTTCGTCTACTGATTCCCACCACCTACATGAACCGCAGCGGCCAGGCCGTAGCGGCACTTGCCGGCTTCTTTCGCATTACGCCTGCAGAGATTTTGGTGGCGCATGACGAACTCGACCTGCCTCCGGGCGTTGCCAAGCTCAAACAGGGCGGCGGCCATGGCGGTCATAACGGGTTGCGCGACATCATTGCGCAACTGGGCAATCAGAATACCTTTCACCGCCTGCGGCTTGGCATTGGCCACCCGGGCGTTGCCAGTATGGTTTCAAACTTCGTCCTGGGTCGTGCGCCACGCGCCGAACAGGAAAAACTCGATGCCAGCATCGACTTTGCCCTCGGCGTGCTGCCGGATATCCTCGCCGGTGAATGGAACCGCGCGATGAAAAACCTGCACAGCCAGAAGGCCTGACTCTTACCCGAGGGGAAACACCATGGGATTCAATTGCGGCATCGTCGGCCTGCCTAACGTCGGCAAGTCCACCCTGTTCAACGCCCTGACCAAGTCCGGGATTGCGGCCGAAAACTTCCCCTTCTGCACCATCGAGCCCAACAGCGGTATCGTGCCGATGCCGGATCCGCGCCTGGAAGCCCTGGCGGCCATCGTCAAGCCCAAGCGCATCCTGCCGACCACCATGGAATTCGTCGACATCGCAGGCCTGGTGGCCGGCGCCTCGAAAGGTGAAGGCCTGGGTAACAAGTT
This sequence comes from Pseudomonas sp. GW822-FHT02G04, assembly GCF_058802085.1. Classification (NCBI taxonomy): domain Bacteria; kingdom Pseudomonadati; phylum Pseudomonadota; class Gammaproteobacteria; order Pseudomonadales; family Pseudomonadaceae; genus Pseudomonas; species Pseudomonas sp. GW822-FHT02G04. The sequence goes on along the minus strand of NZ_JBXANU010000007.1, from coordinate 183,600 downwards.
CCTCGCCAACATCCGCGAGACCGATGCCATCGCCCACGTGGTCCGCTGCTTCGAAGACGAGAACGTGATTCACGTCTCCAACAGCGTCGACCCGAAACGCGACATCGAAATCATCGACCTGGAACTGATCTTCGCCGACCTCGACAGCTGCGAGAAGCAACTGCAGAAAGTCGCTCGTAACGCCAAGGGCGGTGACAAGGACGCAGTGGTCCAGAAAGGCCTGCTTGAGCAGCTGATCGCTCACTTCACCCTGGGCAAGCCTGCGCGCAGCCTGATGAAGAACATGAGCGCCGACGAGAAGCAGGTGATTCGCGGTTTCCACCTGCTGACCACCAAGCCGGTCATGTACATCGCCAACGTCGCTGAAGACGGTTTCGAGAACAACCCGCTGCTGGACGTGGTCAAGGCCATCGCCGAAGAAGAAGGCGCCGTGGTGGTTCCGGTCTGCAACAAGATCGAAGCCGAAATCGCCGAGCTGGAAGACGGCGAAGAGAAAGACATGTTCCTCGAAGCCCTGGGCCTCGAAGAGCCTGGCCTGAACCGCGTAATCCGCGCCGGCTACGAAATGCTGCACCTGCAGACCTACTTCACCGCCGGTGTCGAAGAAGTTCGCGCCTGGACCGTCCGCGTCGGTGCTACCGCACCGCAAGCTGCCGGCGTGATCCACACCGACTTCGAAAAAGGCTTCATCCGCGCCGAAGTCATCGCCTACGACGACTTCATCCAGTACAAAGGCGAAGCCGGCACCAAAGAAGCCGGTAAATGGCGCCTGGAAGGCAAGGACTACATCGTTAAAGACGGCGACGTGATGCACTTCCGTTTCAACGTCTAAGTTTTCAGGAAAAAACACCCGCCCAAGAAAAAGCCGCGTCTAGACGCGGCTTTTTTGTGTCTGTCGACTGCCCCTGCAGGAGCGAGGCTTGCCCACGAAGAACGATAACGTGGTTATTCAGGCAAACCGCGTAACGACCTTCGCGGGCAAGCCTCGCTCCTACAGGGCTGCGGGGGTCAAACTTTTTTGGTCCGTGGCAGGAAGATCGCCAATACCCCAAGCAAAGGCAAGAATGAACACAGGAAGTACACGTACTCAATGCCGTGAATATCCGCCAAATGCCCGAGCAACGCCGCGCCAATCCCGCCGAAACCGAACATCAGGCCGAAGAACACTCCGGCAATCATCCCGACATTTCCCGGCACCAGTTCTTGCGCATACACCACGATGGCCGAGAACGCCGAGGCCAGAATGAAACCGATCACCACGCTCAACACACTGGTCCAGAACAGGTCCACATGGGGCAGCAGCAGCGTGAACGGTGCCACACCGAGGATCGAGAACCAGATCACCGCCTTGCGCCCGATCCTGTCGCCGATCGGCCCGCCGAAGAAGGTCCCCGCCGCTACCGCACCAAGAAACAGGAACAGATGCAGCTGCGAGCTGGCCACCGACAGGTCGAACTTCTCGATCAGGTAGAACGTGAAGTAACTGGTGAGACTGGCCATGTAGAAATACTTGGAAAACACCAGCAACCCCAGCACCACCAAAGCACTGATCACCCGGCCTTTTGATAAACCGTGCGTCGCTACCTGACCTTGTTTGAGTTTGAACAGGTTCAAGTGATTGGCGTACCAGCGGCTGATCCGGTACAGCACGAACAACGCAAACAGCGCGAACAAGCCGAACCAGGCCACATTGCCCTGACCGTAGGGAATGATGATTGCCGCCGCCAGCAACGGCCCGAAGGCCGAACCCGCATTACCGCCGACCTGAAACGTCGACTGCGCCAGCCCGAAGCGCCCACCCGAGGCCAGTCGCGCGACGCGAGAAGCTTCCGGGTGAAAAGTCGACGAGCCGATACCGATCAACCCCGCCGCCAGCAGAATCATCGGGAAGCTGCCGACCACCGACATCATCAGAATGCCGATCAATGTGCAGACAGTGCCGGCCGGCAACAGCCAGGGCTTGGGATGGCGATCCGTGTGGTAACCAACCCACGGCTGCAACAGCGAGGCCGTCAGCTGAAAGGTCAGGGTGATCAGGCCGACCTGAGTGAAGGTCAGGCCATAGTTGGCCTTGAGCATCGGATAGATCGACGGCAGCACCGCCTGAATCAGGTCGTTGATCAAATGCGCCAGCGCCACTGCGCCGATGATGCGCATGACCAGCGGACTGCTTTGTGAAGGAGCGGGCGCCGATGTCGCGGCGGACTGAACGTTGCTGATGGCCATGAGAGTTTCCGTACTGCGGATGGGTGCGCACAGGCAGGTCGGTCAATGTGCCATTTTTCGGTGCAATCGCGCCATCCCCTTAGCCTGCTAACGACCTCAAAAAAGGTGATAGCGCAAAGCCATGGTCTGAATCTTGCCTTGCTTATCCGCTTCAACGCGGCCCCTTACAAAGGGGACCGAGAATGGGAAGTTTCGCTACAGAGTCGGCCTACAGAGCGGACCAAGGTGAACTTTCGAGGCCTTTTAGAAGGACATCAGTCGCGGTCGCAATGGCCTCGACGCACGCCAATGGTGCGTGGTGTCCAGAGGAGTCATGGGGCATGCAGGCTTTTTTATCACCGGGGATCGGGCTGCTGGGGCGTTTCGGCTTCGCACGCAAATTTCAGCTGCTGTTTCTGTTGTTTATCCTGCCGCTGGCGGGCAGCTTGTGGATGATCGGCCAGGACTATCGTGAAAAGTTGAGCCTGATCTCCGGCGAACGCGCCGGGGTCCGGCAATTGATTGCCCTGGATGCGCTCGACAACTTGCTCTCCGCCCAGCGTGACCGCGCCGCTCGCTGGCGCGCCACCGAAACCAATCGCCAGCCGACACCTGCAACTATCGCGGCGATGGCAGCGTTCGACACGGTTCAGCCGGCCGTGGCCCAAGCCACCACGGATTTGGGCAATGCCCTGAAAACCGAAGGCGCCGAGGGCGAGACCCTCACCCGCTATCAAGCCCTGCAAAGCGCCCTCACTGGCCTGGATTCGAAAAGCCTGAGCAGCGTTGGATGGTGGCCGGACGGCTACGATCGCTTCACCAATGCCTTGAGCGCCCTGCAAGCCTTGCGCGAACAAATCGCCATGGACAATCGCCTGACCCTCGCGCCATGGCTGGAAACTTATCTGCTGACGCAGATCTCCACTCAACACGCACCGGACCTGATCGAACGGGTCGGTCGCCTCGCCGCGGTTGGTCAAGCTTCGGTGGTGTCCGGGCAGTTCACCCTGCAAAGCCGCCTGCAATTGCGGGACTTGCGCAGCCGCATCGGCGACGCTCGGGAACAGCTGGTGAAAACTGGCAGCCTGCTGGAGGCGCGCCTGCCCAGCGCCCTGCAAACCTGGGCCGGGCAATACCATGACAGCCTCAAGCAGCTGGATACCGGTTTGAAAGTGCTGGACGACGGCGTCTTCGGTGGCAGCATCAACCTCAAACCCGAAGACTTCGAACGTAGTCTCGACGCCCTCCTCGGCAACCTCGCCTCGCTGCGTCAGCAATCGTTGGTTTCGCTGGATCAACGGCTGGATTATTACCACGGCTCGGCCATCCGCCAGTTCATCCTGGTGGCGACAATTTTTGGCTGCCTGCTGCTGGCCGCGCTGTACCTGTTCATCTGTTTACAGGCCTCGATCCGTCGCAGCGCCAGCGGCATCACGCTATTGGCCGAAGCGCTGCGTGACGGCAATCTGAGCTTGCAAGTACCGGTACAGGGCCGCGACGAACTGGCGGCGATCAGCACCTCGCTTAACGTCGCGGTGGTACAACTGCGCAATAGTTTGCTGGGGGTCGATCACGAAACCCTGCAGTTGAGCAACGCGGTGCGCACCCTCAACGATCACTCCAGCGGTGCTCTTGGCGAAGTCGAAGCCCAGCAGTTGCAGATCAGCCAGATCGCTGCAGCGGCCACGCAATTGGCCGCCACCTCACAAGGGGTCGCCCAGAGTTGCGAACAGGCGTCTGGCAGCGCTCAGCATACCCAGCGCATCGCCGCCGACAGCAGCCGCGACAGCCAGCGCACGACGGCGAGTATTCAGCAGCTCAATCAGCGGCTGAACGACACGGCGGCGGCACTGGGTCGGGTCAGCGAGCAAGGGCAGCAGATTCAATTGGTGGTCGATACCATTCGCGGCGTGGCCGAGCAGACCAACCTGCTGGCCCTCAACGCCGCCATCGAGGCCGCACGGGCCGGCGAGCAGGGTCGCGGCTTTGCGGTGGTGGCCGATGAAGTGCGCAGCCTGTCGCAACGCACCCAGTCCTCCACCGCGCAGATCGCCGGCACCGTCGATAGTCTGCGCAGCACCGTGAACGAAGCGGTAAGCCTGATGGAAGCCGCCTGCGGCCAGGCGCAATCGGATGCGCAAGCCGTCACCGGTCTTGGCGAACGCCTGGGGGAAATCGCCAGCGCGGTGCAAAGCGTCACCGACACACTGGCACAAATCGCCACTGCCGTTGAAGAGCAAGCGAGCACCGCCGATGAAGTCAGCGGCAACATCCAGCAAGTCGATCAGGCGGCGGTACGCTTGCTCGAAGGCGCGCGGGCGGTGAACCTCGCCGCGGACACCTTGAGCCAGGGCAGCAAGGCCTTGAGTGCGAATACCGGGAGATTTCAGCTCGGTTGATGCCCCCCGCTGACCCGATTTTTCGGGTCAGCGGGATAAGCGGTTGAAAGTGTGGAGAAATATTTTAGATTTACGCTTGACGCATCGTCGTTCCAGGTGAATAATGCGCGCCACTTGGCTACATAGCTCAGTTGGTTAGAGCATAGCATTCATAATGCTGGGGTCCGGGGTTCAAGTCCCTGTGTAGCCACCAAGTACTAAAAACGGCTTACCGAAAGGTAGGCCGTTTTTTTATGCCTTGAGAAAAGTGGCGGGCGAACCCTGATTTGCGTACGACTCCTTCGGTCGATAAAGTCCCTTGACCTTTTATCCCATGGACGGAGTGCCCCACGTGTTCTCAGCCTTCCACTTGAGTCGCTATCGCCTGTCAGCCTTTTCGCTGATCGCCACCGCTTTAACCCTCGCTGCGTGTAACGCCCCGCCCTCTTCGCCTTCGGTCTCGACCTTGCCGGTCGCGCCGGAAATCACCTCCGGTTATCGCACCGACCTGCAGACGCGGCACGCCTCCAGACACATGGCCGCAGCCGCCAACCCGCTGGCGGCCGAAGCCGGGCGGGAGATGCTGCGCGAGGGTGGCTCGGCGATTGATGCGGCCATTGCCATGCAAGCGGTGTTGACGCTGGTCGAACCGCAGTCGTCGGGTATCGGCGGTGGCGCGTTGATTGTGCTGTGGGATGGCAAGGCCGTGCGCACCTACGACGGTCGCGAAACCGCACCGGCTGGCGCCACCGAGAAACTGTTCCTGCAAGCCGACGGCAAACCGATGCCTTTCACCCAGGCGCAGATCGGCGGGCGCTCGGTGGGTACACCGGGTGTGTTGCGAGCACTGGAGTTGGCCCATCAAAAGCACGGTCGCCTGCCGTGGGCGAGGCTGTTCGAGCCCGCCATCAAACTGGCGGAACAAGGTTTCGCCATCTCGCCACGACTGCATCAGTTGATTGCGGCCGACGCGTTTATCCAGCGCTCACCGGACATGGCCGCCTACTTTCTGACTGCCGATGGCCACCCGAAAGCCATCGGTACGCAGCTGAAAAACCCGGCACTCGCCGCGGTGTTCAAGCGCATCGCCAAGGAAGGTCCCGACGCGCTGTACAACGGTCCGATCGCAAAAGAAATCGTCGCCAAGGTTCAGGGGCATACCAACCCCGGCAGCCTGTCGCTGAACGATCTCCAAGGCTACAAGGCCAAGGAGCGCGCGCCGCTGTGCACCGACTACAAACGCTGGCAGGTCTGCGGCATGCCGCCGCCGTCATCGGGCGGGATCGCCGTGGCGCAAATCCTCGGCACCTTGCAGGCCTTGGAAACTCGCGACCCACGCTTTGCCCTGGCACCACTCAAACCGGTCAAGACCAGCAAACCGGCGGGCATCGAGCCAGCCCCTGAAGCCGTGCACCTGATCGCCGAAGCCGAGCGCCTGGCTTATGCCGATCGCGCGCAGTACGTCGCCGACACCGACTTCGTACCCGTGCCGGTCAAAGGATTGGTCGACCCGACTTATCTGGCGACACGCGCGACCTTGATTGGCGACCGCAGCATGGGTCAGGCCACACCCGGCACCCCGCCGGGTATTCAGGTCGCCTACGCACCGGACCGCTCGCCGCTGCGCATCTCTACCTCGCAGGTGGTGGCGGTCGATGACGAGGGCGGCGCCGTGTCCATGACCACCACCGTGGAAGCGGCATTCGGCTCACACTTGATGGTCCAGGGTTTTCTGCTCAACAACCAGATGACCGACTTCTCGTTCATCCCCGAAGAGCACGGGCAAAAAGTCGCCAATCGCGTCGAACCCGGCAAACGCCCGCGCTCGTCCATGGCGCCAACGCTGATCTTCGACCGCCAGAGCGGCGAGCTCCTGGCCACTGTCGGCTCGCCCGGCGGCTCGCAGATCATCGAGTACGTGGCCAAATCCACCATTGGCCTGCTCGACTGGAACCTCGACCCACAGGCCGCCATCAACCTGCCCAACTTCGGCAGTCGCAACGGCCCGACCGAACTGGAACAGGGTCAATTCAGCCCGGCACTGATTCAGGCGCTGAAGGACAAGGGGCACAGCGTGAGCGAGATCGACATGACCAGCGGGACCCAGGCGATTGTTCGGGTCAAGGATGCGCAGGGAAAAGCGGCATTGGCCGGCGGGGCTGATCCACGGCGCGAGGGGGAAGCGTTGGGGGATTGAGTCGTATGCAGGAACGAGGAAAGGCCTACCGGGCGGGGTAGGCCTTTTTGAGGACTACCCGCTCCGGATAGATAGCATCAAGTCGATAGTTGGTTCGCAAACTGCCCGACCGCGTTCACCACTTTCTGCGCACCGTCCTGGATCTCGACGATCACCGTGCCCGCCTCCGCCGCCAGCGCCAGACCTTGTTCAGCCTGGAGCTTGCCATCAGTCATCAGGGCCACGGCGTTGCGCGCCATGTCCTGGTTCTGACGCACGACGCCGACAATTTCATCCGTCGCCTGGCTGGTACGCGAGGCCAATTGCCGAACCTCGTCCGCCACCACTGCAAACCCGCGACCCTGTTCACCGGCGCGAGCCGCTTCGATGGCCGCGTTGAGCGCCAGCAGGTTGGTCTGTTCGGCGATGCCGCTGATGGTTTTGACGATGGTGCCGATCACCAGCGATTGCTCGTTCAGTGCTTCGATGCCTTCACCGGCGGTTTGCATGTGTTTGGCCAGGTCACGCATCACGTCTACGGCTTGGGTCACCACGGCAGTTCCGCGCTGTGCACTCTGGTCGGTTTGCTGAGAAGTGCTGTAGGCGATGTTGGCAGCTTCGGCGACGGCCTGCTCCTGATTGACCTGATCGGTAATCACCGTTGCAAACTTCACCACTTTGTAGAGCTTGTTGTTGGCGTCGACCACCGGGTTGTAGGAAGCCTCCAACCAGATCACGCGACCGTGGCTGTCGATGCGTTTGAATCGATCGGCCACGAACTCGCCGGCGTTCAGGCGACGCCAGAAGTTCTGATACTCGGCGCTGTTGTATTCCTCTGGCTCACAGAAGGTACGGTGATGTTTACCCTGGATCTGCGCCAGGCTGTAACCCATGCCGCTGAGGAAGCGGTCGTTGGCCGTCAGCACGTTGCCATTGAGGTCGAACTCGATGACCGCCGTCGAGCGCACCAGCGCGCCGATCAGGTTTTCATGCTCACGAGACGCCTCGATGGTGCGGGTCAGGTCGCTGGAGTAAATCACGTAGTTCTTGATCCGGCCGTCCGAGGACCGCACCGGCTGCATGATCGAACGCAACCAGGCTTCGGCACCGTTGCCACGCAGCAAACGGACCGCGCCGGCAAAGTGTTCGCCACGGCCCAGCGCGGCCTTGAAGCGGTGATGGAATTCATCCGATTTCACGTGGACCGGGACAAGGTCTTCGATATGACGGCCGATCAGGTCGTTGCTTTTGTAGAGCATCTCGCCGATGAAGTTTTGGTTGACCGATTGAATCCGCCCATCGGGGTCGAGGGTCAGGACCAGCATCTCGCTTTCCAGACTCTCCTTGACTTGCAGAAGGCTGGAGAGTTCTTCGCGAAGAGCCGACAGCTCCTGCTTCAAGCGTTTATTGAACATGGGAAAGCACCGATGGACAGAGATAAAAAGCGGCTTACAGCCTAACCATCGGCTTTGCGGGTATTTTCTGAAGAGTGTTTCAGGGTTGTCCTACAAAAATAGTGGCAGCACAAATAACCTCATGCCGCACCAGCCACCGCACAGCGCCCGACTCGCGGCATTCGCGCACCGAAATACACCGCACTGCTGATGCCCACGGCCCCCATCACCGCGCAGAAGATCACACAAATCCACGGACTCCACGGCATCAGACCGATCAACAGCAGCGGTGTGACACTCGCCCAGGCGGCGTAGGCAATGTTGTAGGTGAAGGAAATCCCCGAGACGCGAATCCGCGCCGGGAACAGGCTTACCATCACTGACGGCACTGCGCCGACCACCCCACAACCAAGGCCGGCCACCGCATAGGCCAGACCGATCCACTGGCCTTCAATGATCAGACAGGTATAGAGCACGCCGATGCCCAGAGGCAGCAGCAGGCTATACAGCATCACCGTGCGCCAGGCGCCGATACGATCGACGAGCAGCCCGGCGAGCACACAGCCAATATTCAGAAAGACGATGCCCAAGGCACTCAGGGCGAAGGTATGGCTGGCGGTCATGCCGAAGGTTTTCTGCATCATGGTCGGGGTGATGACCACAAACACCACCACGGCCGAGGTCAGCACGCAGGTGAGGATCATCGCCGGCAGCATCGCCAGACGGTGTTCACGCAGAACCGTGCGCAGCGGCAACTCGACAGCGGCCTCGCGCTGGGCCTGCATCGCCATGAACACCGGGGTTTCGCTGAGCCAGCGGCGCAGCCAGACACCGATCACGCCAAACACACCGCCCAGCAGAAACGGGTAACGCCAGGCGTAATCGAGGATTTGCGCCGGGGTGAACGCCTGAGCCAGAAAAGTCGCCGTCAAGGCGCCGATCAGGTAACCGAAGGTCAGCCCCGCCTGCAGGAAACCGAGGGCATAACCGCGATGCCCGACCGGCGCGTGCTCAGCGACGAACACCCAGGCGCTCGGCACTTCACCGCCCACCGCCGCGCCTTGCAGGACCCTCAGGACCAACAGCAACAGTGGTGCGAAATAGCCGATCTGGGCGTAGGTCGGCATGATCCCGATCAGCAAGCACGGCAACGCCATCATCAGAATACTCAGGCTGAACACCTTCTTGCGTCCCAACCGGTCGGCGAAATGCGCCATCAGGATCCCGCCCAACGGGCGCGCCAGGTAGCCTGTGACGAAGATCCCGAAGCTTTGCAGCAGACGCAGCCACTCGGGCATTTCCGGCGGGAAGAACAGTTGGCTGAGGGTCAGCGCGAAAAATACGAAAATGATGAAGTCGTAGATTTCCAGCGCACCGCCCAAGGCTGCAAGCCCCAGGGTCTTGTAGTCCGAACGAGTGAAGGGCGCCGGGCGCGCATTGATGTTGGCAGTCATGTAAAAGAACTCTGGCAGGCAAAAAACCAAGGCGCCCATGGTCTACGCAAATGCGCTTGTGGACAACCCGTGCTCGCGCTGGGCTGCGTAGCGGCCCAAAAGTCTGATAACCATCGCCTATTTTTGTGAGTGCTACGCACTCAAGCGGGAGCAAGCTCCCTCGCCACAGGTTTCCTTGACTCAAGACGCTCTTGAGTGAACAGCATTGAGTGTGTGAGCGGGCTTGCTCCCACACTGGCGACTCATTGCATTCAGAGCCGTCACCCCGCTGTCACACCTCGCTGCTAGCGTCCCGCTGAAATATATTGAAACATTTATGCAAGACAGGACTCGGCATGAACGACGAAAAAGACCGCAACGACGCCCCCTCCCCGCAAACAGATACGCCCACCGACACCAGTCGCCGCCGCTTCCTGGGTGGCGTGGCGGTACTCGGTGTCGGCGCGACCCTCAGCGCTTGTGGCAGTCATGGCGATGAGTCGGGTAAACCGGTCGAACGCCTGCTTTCACCTGTCGAATTGGACAAAGCCCTACGCGACCAGGTGAAAACCGTGGTGGTGATCTACGCCGAGAACCGTAGTTTCAATAATCTGTTCGGCGACTTCCCCGGCGTCGAGAAACCGCTCTCGGGCCTCAAACCTGTCGAATATCAGCAGCGTGATCGCGATGGCAGCCTGTTGCAGACCCTGCCGCCAGTCTGGGGCGGCGTGCTGCAGATCGGCCCGCAAACCCTCGATGGCGTGACTTACCCCAGCGCAACCCAGTTCCAGGAACACCTGCCTAACGCGCCCTTTGCCCTCAAAGGTCCGAACGCAGAAGACTTACCGTTTGGCCTGGTGACGCGCGACCTGTGGCATGCGTTCTATCAGAACCAGATGCAGATCAACGGTGGCAAAAATGACGGCTTTGTCGCCTGGGCCGACTCCGGTGGCCTGCCCATGGGGCATTACGCCCAGAGTCGATATTCCCTGCGGCTGTGGGACGTTGCCCAAGAGTTTGTGCTCTGCGATAACTTTTTCCAGGGGGCTTTCGGCGGCTCGTTTCTCAACCATCAATACCTGATCAGCGCCACCGCGCCGTTCTATCCGGACGCCGTCAACTCGGTGGCCAAGACACAGATCGCCACGCTGCAAAGCGATGACCCGGCCGATCCACGCCTCAAGCCTCTGGAACAATCCCCGGCCAGTGCCATGACCGCCCCACCCCAATTCGGCCCCAGCGCGCTGACACCGGACGGCTATGGGGTCAACACGCTGGCTCCGCCGTACTGGCCGACCTGGATTCGCGACCCCGAGCGCCCGGCGTACGCCAAGCCAGACCTGCCGAATGTCATGGTCCCCCAGGCCCACGAACACATCGGCGACAAGCTCTCGAAGAAAAACATCGACTGGGCCTGGTACGCTGGAGGTTGGCAGGCGACGCTGGATCAGTACAAGGACTCTGGCGGCATTCCGAAAATCCCGAACTTCCAGTATCACCACCAGCCGTTCAACTACTTCAAGCAGCAGGGGCCGGAAAACCCGCTGGAGCGCGACAAACGTCTACGGGATGCGGGGTTGGGCGATGAGTCGAATACCAACAAGTTCTTCGCCGATGCCGAGGCGGGCACGTTGCCGGCGGTGAGTTTCTACAAACCCCAGGGCAACCTGAACATGCACGCAGGTTACGCCGATGTAGCGTCCGGCGACCGGCACATCGTCCGCGCCTTGAAAGTGCTGCGGGAAAGCCCGCAGTGGAAAAACATGGTGGTCGTGGTCACGGTCGATGAGAACGGCGGTTGGTGGGATCACGTCGCACCGCCCAAGGGCGACCGTTGGGGGCCGGGCTCGCGGGTACCGACGCTGGTGGTTTCGCCGTTTGCGCGCAAGGGCATGGTAGATCACACGGTCTATGACACTGGCTCGATTCTGCGGTTGATCACCCGGGTGTTTCAGCTTGAAAAGCTCGATGGGCTCAGGCAGCGGGACGATGCCATGATTGCCCGTGGCCAGAAACCCATGGGCGATTTGAGCAATGCACTGCACTTTGCCTGATGAAGGAGGGGGCTCTGACTGGCGATCTTTTCACTTGTGTACTAGACCGTTCAACACAACTAGTTTCAGTATGTACCCGCCCCACCTCCGAGGGCTCACGCTGAAAAGGATCTGAGCATGTTCAAACTCGCAGGATTCACCCTCGCCGCGCTTACCCTGAGTGCCGCCGCTCACGCCGATGTCGATCTGAATCTGGGCAGTACCGAACGCGTCACTCGGCTGTTCGCCTACCCCAACAACTGCAACGTCATCTGCTTCCGCAACTGGACACTGGAGCAGACCGTCGAGCATTACCTGACCCAAAGCGTACAACGCGATGGCTACAAGACCGCAAAAGTGCTGGTCAAAACCGAAAACAAGCAGCTCCACGCCCATATCAGCGGTGTGCCCAAAGGCTATGACAAGCCATTGAGCGCATTGCTCAATGCCGGGGATTTGGCCTACAACGGCGCCAACAAGCTGAGTGCCGATGGCAAATGGACCTATAACTGGTACCTGTTCCTGCCGCTGGGCATGGCGCTGGAAAACCGCAAAAGCGTCGAACTGCTGCACTTCCCGCCGGATTATTCCCTGACCCAGGCCCAGGACTATCTGGAGTCCAAGACCACCGACCGCTGGGCCGCGCTGCTGACCGCCAACAACATTCCTGCCGACCAGACGCCGGCCTATCAGACCATCATCGACATCGCGCCGATTGCCGCGCCGTCCACCGCTGGCAAGGATCTGGAAGGCGTCTACAACTACTTCACGGACTACCAGACCACCATGGTCAAGGAAGTCAGCCAGAATGCCAAAGGCGCTGCATTGCCAATGGTCGCCTTTGGTTCACCGGTGCGTAACTGGATCAAGCAACAATACGGACAGACTGTGGACGTGCTGGGCCTGGCAACCATCATCCCGAGCAAGGGTGTTGCGGTACCCGTACTGGGTTCCAACCACCCGAGCTACATCTGGTACGCCGCCGACCCCGAAGCCTATAGCGGCGATGATGCACAGGCCAAGGCCGACGCCGCGGGGCTGAAAGTCATGGGGCAGGATTTGAGTGCCGCGTGCTGGCAAGCCGGGATGGGCAGCAAACCGGGCAGCAACCCAGCCGATCAGCTGAAACGATGCACTCAAACCTGGCAAGTGACCCAGAAAGAAAAAACCTGTGAACTGTTCTACACCTCGATCCGCAACCTGACACCTGAACAGGCGGTGGCCAAGTGCGCAACAGCGCCGGTCAAATCCGAGCTGAAACAGCTGCAGACCCCGGTTCTTGTGACATCCGCACCTGCCCCACACTTGTAAAACGCTGAAAGTCTTTCCCGCGTGAGCCATGGCTGACGCGGGAAAGGGCTTTTTTCGCCTGTCATATCTGACAGTAGACCGGTTGTTTCATTTGCGAGAGGCTTGGGGCGTACCCATGTGCTGCAGAGCTGACAGGAAGTCAGCTAAAGGACGTCGTAGCACCCAGCCGACAAGGATTGTTATGAGAACCCGTGCCGAACAAGAAATAACCCTACCGCCATCCAATGGCATCTATCCCTTTGTAGAGTTGCCCCTTCGCCTTGGATTCCCCTCCAAAGACGACTTTGAAATCATCTACAACGCTGAGGGATCGGCAATGGCGGTCGCGGCACTGCGCGAGTTCCCCCGCATCAGCCGAATCTGCCGGGTTTCCGGACATCTATTGCCCTATCGCTGCCGACACACCCGGCAGTTGGCGCCGGGAATCCATGTCTACGATCCGTGCTTCAGTGGTCTGCTGAGTCACTCCTGCGACCCCAACGTCTTTCTCGATATGAGCGAGCTGTGGTTATGGGCGCTCAAAGACATCAAAAAGGGTGACCGACTGACGATGGATTTCGCCGCGACAGAAGACAAGCTGCTGCGGCAGTTCGCCTGCCGCTGCGGTTGTCCCTGCTGCCGTGGCTGGATCATCGGCTACGACGAGTCGCCGAATGCCAATGGAGAACAGTTCTTTCAACACTGGCGTCGGCGAAGTCTCATCTGAATGGCTTTTACAACGCCTCGACCGGGCGCAAACGGTACTGCGGTGGCAACTGCTCGAAACCGCTGATGGTAGCGTTCAGGCTCTTCCAGCGACCGTCCTTGATGCCATAGATGCAGCCGTGGATCGACAGGCTCTGCCCGCGATGCCAGGCGTTTTGGACAATACTGGTGTGACCGACGTTGGCCACCTGCTGAATCACGTTGAGCTCGCAGAGACGGTCGACCCGCTCTTCTTCGGAGGGCAATTTGGCCAGTTCGTCGCGTTTTTCATAGTAGAGATCACGAATCGAGCGCAGCCAGCCGTCGATCAGGCCCAACTGACGATCCTGCATCGAGGCGCGTACACCGCCGCAACCATAGTGGCCGGTCACCAGAATGTGTTTGACCTTGAGTACATCCACCGCATACTGAATCACCGACAGGCAGTTGAGGTCGGTGTGCAGCACCACGTTGGCCACGTTGCGGTGCACGAACAGATCGCCCGGCAGCATGCCGACGATCTCGTTGGCTGGCACGCGTGCATCGGAACAGCCGATCCACAGGTATTCCGGGGTTTGCTGACGGGCTAGCTTGGCAAAGAAATCAGGATCTTCGCGGGTGATCGCATCAGCCCAGCGCTCGTTGTTATCAATCAGATCTTGTAAGTCGTTCATGCAATGAAGCCTCGAGAATGATGCACTGCTTTGACAGACAACCGCCTGTCGGGGTCACGCACGAGATGCAGATCCCCCTGATGCCCTGATGTATGTAACGGCTAGCCGGCGCTCCATGCCCGCGGGAATTCTCGGCAGTCCAGTGGGTCAATTGTAGTAGGGCCTACAGTATGAGGAATAGCCATGACTGATTCACGACGTCCGTTCGATAAGGAGCAACCCGAGCCCATCGACGACGATGAAGACCGCATGGGCTCGGTGCATGAGCTGGATTTCGACGAGGAAGAACCCGGCACCAGAATCGGCGACCTGATCCCCGAACGCGAGCGTGCGCAGAAGATGCCCGACGAGCGCATCCGTAAAGCTGGCATGACCGGGGCCTCGACCAACGACAATGACGTCACCGACGATGACTTGAGCCCGGAAACCCTGATCCGTGAAGACGGCGCACGGGATGCCCACGAAGCGGGTGAAGACGGCCAGGCGGATTGGGACTTGAGCATCGTCGATGAGGATGATATCGGCGCAGGCACCGGGCTGGATGAAGCGGAGTTGGCCCGGCGGGATCCGTTGGACGGCAAGCCTTGATCTGGATGCCAATGCAGGGGGATCAATCAACCAGGGTGCAGGCCATCACCACGGCATCTTCTCGCCCGCCAACCGCCGGGTAGTAATCCCGCCGACGCCCGATCTCGTTAAACCCATACCGCTCATACAACCGAAACGCCGCCCGGTTGCTGTCGCGCACTTCCAGAAAACATTCCCGCGCCTCAGCCTTGTAGGCAATCGACATCAAATGCTCCAGCAGCGTCAAGCCCAGGCCGCGGCCCTGATTTTCCGGTTTGACGGTGATGTTCAGCAGATGCGCCTCATCAAGGATGATCTGCACTACGCCATGACCGACCTGCTGCTGCCCTTCGAACATCAGCCAGATCTGATACTTGCCCAGGCCATCGAGAAAAATCCCGCGGGTCCAGGGATGGCTGTAGGCCGCGTATTCGATTTTCAGTACAGCGTCCAGGTCCGCCTCGGTCATCGGGCGGAACGATACAGCGTCACTCATTCGATTCTTTCCAACGCGCCATCAGCCGACGCATGGCTTGCCAGACATCAGCCTTACGCTGTGGCTCTTCCATTAATAACTCCAGGCCCGGCAAGGCCCAGACCGACCCCAGGCCTTCGACCTGAAGTTCACGGTTGAAGGATTCGGCGTTAGCCTCACCGGCAAAACGCACCGCCGGCAGGCCGATCAGCCACAGGCAGACGCACGGTGCGTCTTCCAGGCGGGCCGACAGAAAACCCTGGACGAAATCCCGAGCCGCTTCCGGCCCTTGGTCCATCGTGCCGCGAGCCAGCAGCGGCCAGCGCACCGGCTCGCCGACGATCTGCGGGCTGTCCGGCAGGCCGGCGGCGCGCAGCATGTCTTTTAGCAACAGATAAGCGGGATCGCGGGTCTGGAAAGTTTCGCCTGTGGGTAACTCCACCAGCAACAGGCAGCGACCGGCTCGCAGCAATTGCAGAGCGAAACGCGGTGGCGGCACTGGCGCAGCCTTGGCGACGAGCGGTGCCTCTTCGCTCTCTTGCGTCGCTTTGCTTGCTGGTTTTCCAGCCGATGGCGTCGGCCGTTGCACCTCGATTTTCACCCGCTCGGCCGGTTTGACCACAGGTTCCACGGGTGTTTGCGCTACCGGAGCAGGCGTCACCGGGACGACGACCAACGGTTCAGGCGTCTCCAGCAGCTCGGGCCGCGATGGCGCAGCAAAGGGCAATTCGGTGCGCGGCAGCCAGTTGACCACCTGCATGGCGGTCAAATAAGCGCGACGACGGGACTCGATAAGCAAAGGTCGGCCACTTGTGGATAACTAAAGTGCGGTGATTCTACCGCCCTTCGCTCAAGATCGCCCACGCTTGATCGATAGACTTCACCGATAGAAGAAGCGACAGCCCATCCCGAGAGTGAATCGACACGGCTGCGATGAAGTACAATCGCGGCTTTTAATTGCCAACCAGCCGGCCATTCCGATGATCGAACCCAAGCGCGTCTTGCGCGCCCTCGCTGAACACTGGGCACTTCTGGAGCCACTGTGCGAGCACTTCGACCAAGGCACCCTGAGCCTCAACGAACTGCGTTCACAGTTGGCCGCCCAGCAACTGGACAGCACACCGCAGGACATCACCAGCCTGCTGGACGTGTGGATTCACCTCGACATTCTGGTTCCCGTGGCGAAAAGTCCGAACCGTTTCGAGCTCAACGCGCAGATTCACGACTTCCTCGCTTACCTGCGCCGTGAGCACCGTCTGGGCCTGTGCCTGGAAATCGAAGCCTATCTGCGCCACCTCGAACGCCTGGCCGGTTACATCCAGGACGCCTTCGACATTCGCGACGGCAACGATCTCGCGCGCCAGTTGCGCCTGCTCGACATGCGTGTGCGGGACGTGCTGAAGAAACTCGCCAACGACGAACAGGCCTTGGTGGCCGTCGCCGAGCGGGCCAAGACCAGCGACCGGCAGATTCCGCTGCGTCAGCGTTATGCTGAAGTGCTGGCGACCTGGGACGAATACGTCGAACCGATGATCCAGCTGGTGAATGCCGACGGCGCCTTCGAACAAGGCGTGCGTAAAGTTGAGAACGTGTTGTTGCGCATGCTCACCGAACAGCAGCGCCTCGGCCATCTGGTCGACGACGACATGCTGCTGCGCACCCACGCGCGCATCCTCGAAATGCAGACCAGCGCCCAGCTGACTTTGCGTCACGCCCGCGAACTGCTGCTGCCGCTGCGCGAAGAAGCCCGCCGGCACAACGCCGTGACCCGTGGCGCAGCCCTGGCGTTGTCGGCCATTCGTCGTAAAGGCATCGATGCGGTGCCACAAGCCGCGATGCCGCTGTTCACCCGCCCGCAAAGCACCTTCCTCGGTAGCGCCAGTCAGGTCGAGGCCTACGTGTATGCGCTGGCCCGGTTCGAACCGAAACCGGCGCGCTTCCCCAAGGCCCACAAGACCCAGAAAGGCGAGGCCCCGCGCGCGCCACGTACCGTTCGCGAAATGCTCGAACGCTGCGAAAACGCCCTGCCGATGCCGGATCTGATGAGCTGGCTGCTGGAGCAGGAACCGGACGGCGCTACAGACGAATTGCTCTACTGGTTCTCGCGCCTGTCGCGGGAAAAACGCTTCAAGCGCGAGCGTCTGGAACGCCGCGATTACCACACTCACGAGCATCAGGTCAGCCTGTGCTCCTTCGCCCTGCTCTCGGCCCGCGACACCGCCGCCGAGGATTCTGCGAGCATCCCAAATGCATCTTGATCTATCCGAACTGTCCCAGCTGGCGCCGATTTTTCGCGAGCTGTTCAAGGGCTACCACGTCAGCCGCCGCGACCCTGAACTGTACGCGCAACTGTCGAACTTCCAGGACCAGTACCGCACGCTGTTCAAGGCATTGGGCTTTGAACTGGTCTGCGATACCCGTGGTTTCTACTACTTCGTGCCGGACCTCGCCGCCGCCGCAGTGAACAAGACTGCCCAACGACTGGCGCTGTTCACCTTCATCCTCGTCGAGCACCTGGCCGATCAGGGCCGAGACCCGGTCGCCGTACTCGACGGCGGCAGCCTAGGTCGCGATGAATTGCCGTCGTTGCTGGAGAAGTACCGCGACCTGTTCATCCAGGCCGAAGTGCAGACCGTCGAAGAACTCGAAGAAAAGATCATGCGCCGCATGACCCAGCTCGGTTTCGCCGGCGAAGAAAACGGTGTCTACCGTTTCCTGCCGCCGATGCACCGCTTCCTCGATGTCTGCCTGTCGGTCCAGCAAGACCGCGACCTGGCCGCCAGCCTGCACAGCGTGCTGCCATTGCCGGCGCCGGTACTGATCGACGAAGACAGCGACGAAAAACTGCTGCAGACCGACGACCCGCTGGACCTCAGTGAATTCGAAGGTGAAAGCGAAGAAGACGCCCTGGCCCGCGCCATTGCCGAAGAACAGGAGACCGACGCATGAGCAAGGAACGCTACGGCATTCGCCGCTTTGCCCTTTTGAACACCGCCGGTTACAGCCTCGGCCTGTTCCCGCTGGAAGAGCCGCTGTCGGTCTACGGCGCGAACAACCTCGGCAAATCCGCCTCGATCAACGCCTTGCAGTTCCCGATCCTGGCGCGCATGTCGGACATGAGTTTCGGCAAGTACAGCCTGGAACAATCCCGTCGCTTCTACTTCGCCTCGGACACCAGTTACATCCTCGTTGAAGTGTCGCTGCCCCACGGCCCGCACGTCATCGGCGTGGTAGGTCGCGGCCCGGGCGGTGGTTTCGGCCACCAGTTCTTTGCCTATGCCGGCAAACTGGATCTGGCGCATTACCAGAAGAACGATACCTGCCTGCGCCAGAAAGAACTGTTCACCAACCTTGAACGCGAAGGCCTGAAAGCCTACGAGTTGAAGCCTGATGAGCTGCGTCGCTTGCTGGTCGGCGGTCACACCTCGATTCCGCTGGACCTGACGCTGATCCCGCTGCGCTCCACCAGCGAGCAGAGCCTGAAGACCTTCCGCGCCCTGTTCATCAACCTGCTGCACATGCGCGAAATCACCGCGGCCAAGCTCAAGCAGCTGTTCCTCGATGCCTTCGAACACAGCCTGCGTTCCGGCAGTGTCGACTACATCGCCGCGTGCGAAGAAGCGTTCCGCGATGTTCGTCGCATGGAGCAGGATTACAACTCGCTGGTCACTGCCGGCCCATTGGTCGAAGCCCTTGCGGCAGGCGTGACCCAGCGCAATATCCTGCGCGGCAAGTTGCACCGCATCTCTCCGCTGCTCGACTCCTTGCTTGGCACCTGGTCGGACTACGCCAGTGCGCGCAAGGAAGAACTGACGATTCAGGCCGAGCATTACCGCAACGAGCAGGACGCCCTGCAAAACGATCAACGCGGCGGCACTCAAGAGCTGATGCGTCTGGAACGGGAAATCACCGGTATCCAGCGCTGGCTCGGCGAGTTGTCGGTGCTCAAGCATCGCTTCGCGCTGGTCGATGACGTCAAAGTCCTCGAACAGCAATTGCTTGCCGCCAAGGACGCGCACGACGAACTGGCCGGTGCGCTGGCACAGTCGCGGCAGTTCTCTGCCGAAGACCTGGAAGAGCGTCTGCGGGATCTGGAAAAACGCCTGAAATCGGTGAAGCAACAACTCGATCACGCCGACAACAACAGCTACGCCCGCCTGCGCGAAGAGTTCTCGCAACAGGACGTCGAGCGCCTGATGCGCCTGTTCAACAGCGCGCTGTTCAGCCTGCCGCTGGGCGAACATGGCATCACGCTGGACGAGGACGGTCAGTGGGTCAAATCCATGGAATTGATCCTCGACGGTTTCAAAGGCGAGCGCTTCGAAGTGCCGGGCCTGTCCATCGACATCTCGCACATCGAGCCGCCAGCGCTGCAAGCCCTGGCCGACCGTGCCGCATTGCGCGATCAGAAAGAGCGTCTGGACAAAGAACTCAAGCAACTGAAAACCCAGCAAGCCGTAGCAGCCGACCGTGCGGCCAGCAAGACCCAGACCGAGGCGCTGTACCAACAGGTGCTGGATGCGCAGAAAGCCCTGGAAGACTTCCGCCGCGCGCAAACCCTGAGCGCCGAGGAAGGCGACAAGCTTGAGCAACTGGCGCAGATGGAAGCGGCGCAGGACGAATTGAAGCGTTCAAGCGATGCGTTCACCGAACGCGTCCAGCAACTGTCGGCCAAGCTGCAACTGGTCGGCCGGCAGATCGGCGACATGGAAGCCAAGCAACGCACCCTCGACGATGCCCTGCGCCGCCGTCAGCTGTTGCCGGCTGACCTGCCGTTCGGCACGCCGTTCATGGACCCGATCGACGATTCCATGGACAACTTGCTGCCGCTGCTCAACGACTATCAGGACAGCTGGCAAGGTTTGTTGCGCAGCGACGGTCAGATCGAAGCGCTGTACGCCCAGGTCCGCCTCAAAGGCGTGGCCAAGTTCGACAGCGAAGACGATATGGAACGTCGCCTGCAACTGCTGATCAACGCATACGCGCACCGCACCGATGAAGCCCTGACCCTCGGCAAGGCGCGCCGCGCCGCAGTCACTGACATCGCCCGGACCCTGCGCAACATCCGCAGCGACTACGACAGCCTCGAACATCAACTGGCGCTGTTCAACCGTGAGATCAACAAGCGTCAGGTTTCCAACCTGCAAAGCTTCCGTATCGTGCTCGCGCCGAACAAGGAAGCGCTCAAGCACATTGACCAGATCATCCACAGCGCCGGTCAATACGAAGAAGGCGAAACCCTCTCCGTCTTCGACTTGAGCCAAAGCGCCGAGCAGGACAACAAGAACGAAGAAGCCAAGGAATACCTGGCGCGGCTGGTGGCGGCGAACCACAACCAGCTCGGTCTCAAGGACTTGTTCGAACTGGCCTTCGAGATCACCAAGGTCAACGGTCAACCGGTGATTCACACCGACATCGACGGCGCGGCGTCCAACGGCACCACCATGACCATCAAGGCGCTGACCAACATGTACTTGTTGCTGCACTTGATGGACCGCGACCAGGCCGGCCGCGTACGCCTGCCGTACTACCTCGACGAGGCAGCGGATATCGATGAGAAGAACCAGGCCGCATTGCTGGAAACCAGCCTGCAATTGGGCTTCGTGCCGATCCTGGCGAGTGTGAAGCCGCAAGTCTGCGCCAGCGTCGCCATCGACCTGGAAGGCGGCAGCGGCCCGAACGGCATCTACATCGACGAGGCGGACTGGAAGTACATCCGTCGCCACGATGAAGTGAAAGCAACGGTCAACGTCCAGGCGGATGAACCGGAGCTGGATGCGGTCTGACGCCTGAATCGAAGCCAATAAAAAGGCCGCGATCCAATATGGATCGCGGCCTTTTTATTTATGGGTACATTCTTGAAACCTTCGGTGAGCTCCATGGCCCCTTCGCGGGACGCGGCCTTACGTGATCGGTGCCGGGTTGAACAGGGTGATATCGTTATGCAGCTTGTGCTGCTCCGCCCACGTCTGTTTCTTGCCGCTGGCCACGTCCAGGTAGTAGTGGAACAACTCCCAGCCGAGGTCTTCGATCGACGCTCGCCCGGTGGCAATCCGCCCGGCATCGATGTCGATCAGGTCCGGCCAGCGCTGCGCCAGTTCTGTGCGAGTCGACACCTTCACCACTGGCGCCATCGCCAACCCATAAGGCGTACCACGCCCGGTGGTGAACACATGCAGGTTCATCCCCGCCGCCAACTGCAACGTCCCGCAGACAAAATCACTGGCCGGGGTCGCGCAGAAAATCAGCCCTTTGCGCTTGAACCGCTCCCCTGGGCCAAGCACCCCGTTGATCGCGCTGCTGCCGGATTTGACGATCGAGCCCAAGGACTTCTCGACAATGTTCGACAACCCGCCCTTCTTGTTCCCCGGCGTGGTGTTGGCGCTGCGATCCGCTTCGCCCTTGGCCAGATAACGGTCGTACCAGTCCATTTCCCGCACCAGTTCCTGAGCGACTTCTTCGGTTTCCGCCCGGGACGTCAGCAGGTAAATCGCATCGCGCACTTCGGTGACTTCGGAAAACATCACCGTCGCACCGGCCCGCAGCAACAAGTCCGAGGCATAGCCCAAGGCCGGGTTGGCGGTGATCCCGGAGAATGCATCGCTGCCGCCGCACTGCATGCCGAGGATCAGCTCGGACGCCGGCACGGTTTCCCGGCGACGTTGATCAAGCTTCTTCAAACGGGTTTCGGCCAGCGCCATGATCTGCTCGATCATCTCGGTGAAACCGTGACTGGAATCCTGCAAGCGATACAGCCACGGCTCGCTCAAATCCACCGAGCTGTCGTTGTCATGCATCACCTGCCCGGCCTGCAATTTCTCGCAGCCCAGGCTGATCACCAGCGCCTCGCCACCCAGGTTCGGGTTGCGCGCCAGATTACGCACGGTGCGGATCGGGATGTACGCGTCGGTGGCGGTGATCGCCACGCCGCAGCCGTAACTGTGGGTCAACGCCACCACGTCATCGACGTTCGGGTACTTGGGCAGCAACTCGTCCTTGATGCGTTTTACCGCGTGATCCAGCACGCCGGTGACGCACTGCACGGTGGTGGTGATGCCGAGAATGTTGCGCGTGCCGACGGTGCCGTCGGCGTTGCGATAGCCCTCGAAGGTGAAGCCTTCCAGCGGTGCCTGCGCGGCCGGCACTTCGGTGGACAGCGGCAAGCTGTCCAGCGGTGGCGCGGTGGGCATGCGCAGTTGATCTTCCTTGACCCAGCTGCCGCGAGGAATCGGCTGCAACGCGTAGCCGATCGTCTGGCCGTAACGAATCACCTGGCCGCCCTCGGGAATGTCCTCGAGGGTGACCTTGTGGCTCTGCGGCACGAAATCCACGGTGACCAGGCCATCGGGGAATTCGGTGCCGGCCGGCACGCCCTGATCGTTGACCACGATCACCACATTGTCCCGCTCGTGCAGGCGGATGTAGCGCGGCGAGTCGGAATGTTCAATCAACTGCATGACGCCGCTCCTCAGGAATGCGCTTCAGATAACTTGCTGTTCGTTTCAGGACCGCTGGCCGGCGGCTCTTTGAGCACAACGCGTTTGATCGGGCCAACGATCACCAGATAACTGAATACCGCGACCAACGCGTTGCAACCGACGAACACCAGCGCCCACTTGAACGAGCCGGTGGAGCTGATGATGTAGCCAATGACGATCGGCGTGGTGATCGACGCAATGTTGCCGAAGGTGTTGAACAGGCCACCACTGAGACCGGCGATCTGTTTTGGCGAGGTGTCGGACACCACCGCCCAACCCAGCGCACCGACGCCTTTGCCGAAGAACGCCAGGGCCATGAAGCCGACCACCATCCATTCAACATCGACATAGTTGCAAGCCACGATGCTGCTGGACACCAGCAGGCCGGCGATGATCGGCGCTTTGCGGGCGAAGGTCAGCGAGTGGCCCTTGCGCAGCAGATAGTCGGAAATCACCCCGCCGAGCACGCCACCGATAAACCCGCAGATTGCCGGCAACGAGGCAATAAAACCGGCCTTGAGGATGGTCATGCCGCGTTCCTGCACCAGGTACACCGGGAACCAGGTCAGGAAGAAATAGGTGATGCCGTTGATGCAGTACTGGCCCAGATACACACCGAGCATCATGCGGTTGGTCAGTAACTGGCGGATGTAGTCCCACTTCGGACCGTCGACCTTTTTGCCTTTGCCCTTGTCCTGGTCCATGTCGACCATGCCGCCGTTGTCGGCGATGTGCTTGAACTCGGCGTCATTGATCATCGGGTGTTGACGCGGACTGTGGATAACTTTCAGCCAGATCCCCGAGAAGATGATGCCGATCACGCCCATGACGATAAACACATGCTGCCAGCCAAAGCTGTAGACGATCCAGCCCATCAGCGGCGCAAACAATACGGTGGCGAAGTATTGCGCCGAGTTGAAGATCGCCGAGGCGGTGCCGCGTTCAGCGGTCGGGAACCACGCTGCCACAATGCGTGCGTTGCCGGGGAAGGATGGCGCTTCGGCCAGGCCCACCAGAAAGCGCAGCATGAACAGCGCGACGACGGCGGTGGAAAGCCCGAACTCACCGACATAACCTTGCAGTACGGTGAACAGCGACCAGGTGAAGATGCTCAGGGCATAGACTTTTTTCGAACCGAACCGGTCCAGCAGCCAGCCACCGGGAATTTGCCCGGCCACGTAGGCCCAACCGAATGCGGAGAAGATATAACCGAGAGTGACCGCGTCGATGCCGAGGTCTTTTTGCAGGCTGGAGCCGGCGATCGCGATGGTCGCCCGGTCGGCGTAGTTGATCGTGGTCACCAGAAACAGCATGAGCAGGATCAAATAGCGGACGTGAGTCGGCTTGGTCGATTGCATTGTAGATGTACTCCCACTGATTATTTTTATGCGCGGGTGAAACTGTTGTGTTCCCTGTGTAGGAGCTGCCGAGTGAAACGAGGCTGCGATCTTTTGATCTTTAAAAGCAAAGATCGCAGCCTCGTTTCACTCGGCAGCTCCTACAGGGGTGCGGTATCGATGCCGATACGGCGGTGTTTCCTGTCAGGAGCCGATGTAGCTGGTCTTCACGACCGTGTAAAACTCTTGCGCATAGCGACCTTGCTCACGTGAGCCATAGGATGAACCTTTACGCCCACCGAACGGAACGTGGTAATCCACGCCGGCGGTCGGCAGGTTGACCATCACCATCCCGGCCTGGGAGTGGCGCTTGAAGTGGTTGGCGTACTTCAGCGACGTGGTGGCGATACCCGCCGACAGTCCGAACTCGGTGTCGTTGGCCATTTCCAGTGCAGCGTCGTAATCCGCTACGCGAACGATGTTGGCCACCGGGCCGAAGATCTCTTCGCGGCTGATGCGCATCGCAGCTTCGCTGTCGGCAAACAGCGTCGGGGCGAGGAAGTAGCCCTCGGTGTCGCACGTCACCAGCCCACCACCGCTGACCAGACGCGCACCTTCGGACTGGCCGATGTCGATGTACTTCAGGTCCTGTTCCAACTGCGCTTGCGACACCACTGGGCCGATGTCGGTGCCGGACTTCAACGCGTGGCCGACCTTGATCGACTTCATCCGCTCGGCCATGGCTTCGACGAACTTGTCGTGAATCCCGGCGGTGACGATGAGGCGGCTGGACGCGGTGCAACGCTGACCGGTGGAGTAGAACGCGCTCTGTACCGACAGTTCGACCGCTTGCTTGAGGTCGGCGTCGTCGAGAATGATCTGCGGGTTCTTGCCGCCCATCTCCAGCTGCACCTTGGCCTGGCGCGACACGCAATTGACTGCGATTTGCCGGCCCACGCCAACCGAACCGGTGAAGCTAATGCCATCGACTTTCGGGCTGTTGACCAGCGCCTCGCCGACCACTCGACCGCTGCCCATCACCAGGTTGAACACGCCGGCCGGAAAACCGGCGCGGGAGATGATTTCCGCCAGCGCCCAGGCACAGCCCGGCACCAGATCGGCCGGTTTCAGCACCACGCAGTTGCCGTAAGCCAAAGCCGGAGCGATTTTCCACGCGGGGATCGCGATCGGGAAGTTCCATGGAGTGATCAGGCCGACCACGCCCAGAGCTTCGCGAGTGACTTCGACATTGACGCCCGGACGCACCGACGGCACGTAGTCACCCGACAGGCGCAGGCATTCACCGGCGAAGAACTTGAAGATGTTGCCGGCGCGGGTCACTTCGCCGATGGCTTCGGGCAGGGTCTTGCCCTCTTCCCGGGCCAGCAATGTGCCGAGCTCTTCGCGACGGGCGAGAATTTCGCTGCCGACTTTATCCAGTGCATCGTGCCGAGCCTGAATCCCGGAAGTGGACCACGCCGGAAACGCGGCGCGAGCGGCGTCGATGGCGGCGTTGACTTGAGCCAGGTCGGCCTTGGCGTAGTCACCGATGGTGTCGGTCAACTCCGACGGATTGATGTTGCTGGAATATTCGGCGCCGGCGACCCATTGGCCACCGATGTAGTTGTCGTAACGCTTCAAATCAGCCACGGCTTGCACCTTTTAAAAGAAGTCCTCACGCAAAAAGCCGCTGATTGCTCAGCGGCCCTGGTTTTATCGAGTGTTACTGCGCACCCTGCTTGTCGATCAGCGCGGCGAGCATTTCGAACTCTTCGCCCGTCAGATCGGTCAGCGGTGCACGCACCGGGCCTGCGTCATAGCCGGCGATTTTTGCCCCGGCCTTGACGATGCTCACCGCGTAACCGGCCTTGCGGTTGCGGATATCCAGGTACGGCAGGAAGAAGTCGTCGATGATCTTGCCGACGGTGGCGTGATCTTCGCGGGCGATGGCGTGGTAGAAATCCATCGCGGTTTTCGGGATGAAGTTGAACACCGCCGACGAGTAAACCGGCACGCCCAAAGCCTTGTAGGCCGCGGCGTAGACTTCAGCGGTCGGCAAGCCACCCAGGTAGCTGAAGCGATCGCCGAGGCGGCGACGGATCGACACCATCAGTTCGATATCGCCCAGGCCATCCTTGTAGCCGATCAGGTTCGGGCAGCGTTCGGCCAGACGTTCCAGCAACGGAGCGGTCAGGCGGCAGACGTTGCGGTTGTAGACCACCACGCCGATCTTCACCGATTTGCACACGGCTTCAACGTGGGCGGCAACGCCGTCCTGGCTGGCTTCGGTCAGGTAGTGCGGCAGCAGCAACAGGCCTTTGGCGCCCAGGCGCTCGGCTTCCTGAGCGTACTCGATAGCCTGGCGGGTCGAACCGCCGACACCGGCGAGGATTGGCACGCTGCTGGCGCAGGTGTCGACCGCAGTCTTGATGATTTCCGAATATTCGCTGGCCGCCAGAGAGAAGAACTCACCGGTACCGCCCGCGGCGAACAACGCTGAGGCGCCGTATGGGGCCAGCCATTCGAGACGCTTGATGTAGCCCGCGCGATGGAAGTCGCCCTGGGCATTGAAGTCGGTGACCGGGAACGACAGCAAGCCGGAAGAGAGGATGGACTTCAGTTCTTGTGGATTCATTATTCGAACACCCTGGGTAGCAACATTGTGTGAGAAAACCGTTCAGCCTTCGCCGAAGTTATAGGTCATCGTACAACTTAAAATACAACCGTCAACTGCATTTCATCGCTGCCCTCGGAATTTGAGTCAGAAAAGGTAACTCCTTGACGTAGGAGATTTCTCATCTACGATCCAGATAACTGTATATACATACAGTTAATTTGAACTTTGCCTACGACATATCAAGGAGCTAGAAATGTCAGGTCTACACGCACAACCGAAGGAAAACACCCGACAGATCATCGCCGATCTGGATGATCTTTTTACCGAGCACGGCATCGCCGTTTCCGGCGATGGCGCCACGCTTAAACTCACCGCCGGAAGTCATCACAGCCTCAAGCATCAGCGCCGTGGCCGGCTGCCGACGCCACCGAAAAACCCGCTGAAAGGCTTGCCCTCGTTGAGGTTCGAGGGTGCTGAACATACTGCGATCGGCGACAGCACCCTGCTGCGTTTCGCCAAGGATGCGCCTGCGCAACCGGCTTGGCAGGTGCCGTTGCATCTGCCCAATGGCCTGGCATTGACCTATGGTCAAGTGATCGCGCTGGGGGGTGATTTTTATGGAATTCCCGAGCAACCAATCAGCGAAGGTGCAACAGCCCAGGAGCGAATCCAGCGTTTTACCAACGCCTTCAACTCCCTGGCGATGCTGCCGGCGTCAAACGCCG
The DNA here is from genome assembly GCF_058802085.1 of Pseudomonas sp. GW822-FHT02G04. Classification (NCBI taxonomy): domain Bacteria; kingdom Pseudomonadati; phylum Pseudomonadota; class Gammaproteobacteria; order Pseudomonadales; family Pseudomonadaceae; genus Pseudomonas; species Pseudomonas sp. GW822-FHT02G04. The sequence goes on along the minus strand of NZ_JBXANU010000007.1, from coordinate 156,113 downwards.
AGGCGAAGCTGATTCTTGGTGTGATGCAAAAGGAAATCGCCGCGGTGAATCAGGCGATCAAGGACGGCAAACAGCCTCACGAGGCTTATGAGGCCCTCGGAGATACGTTGTCGGAAGAGTGGAACAAGATCACTGGCGGCGGCAGTTTCGTCTCGGCGTTATTCCCTTTGGGGCGTTATCTGAAACTGGCCGCCAACAATGCCGACCACTTTGGCGAATGGGCGCTGCTGGCTTACATCGCCGGGCACACGGCCGCGTTGCAACAAGCGGTGCTGGCCCACAACAGCGGCGATGAAAAGCAGTTGGAGCTGGCCTATGCGATGAACGCTTTTGCCGACCACTCCCTCACCGACCTGTTTTCCGCAGGGCATTTGCGAGTGCCGCGTAAACAGTTGGCGGCGGCGGTCACGCCGAGTGATCTGGGCTCGTTGATCACCCGCTTCATGCACGACGAAGACAGCAAGTTCGGCCTCAACGTGCGCAATGGCGACGGCGATCACTGGCACGCCTACGGCGACAAACGCTATTTCGACGCGATCGACAGCGCTAACCGCACGCAGGTGAATCAAGCGGTTCAGGTGTCTGCGGATGAAGTGTTCGCGGCGTATCTCAGTGGCCTTGCGCCGTCGCCCGGCAGCTTTGCTGCGCTGAAAAAGCTGCCGGACCTGCAAGCGGTGCTGAACCCGGCAGGCAATTTCTCGCCACTGTTCAGGGTCGAGGGCAGCAAGGTGTTGCGGCGCAAGGATGTCAACAACCTCAACGATACCGCGACCGTGGATGACTGGTGGGGCTGGAGCACATATCTGCTGCTCAAGGACTACAAACCAACCGGCGTGCTGAATTCAGCGGCCAATGCCTGATAAGGAGATCACTGATGACTATCAAATTGAAACTGGAATTGGCTTCTGGCCAATCGCTGAAAGGTGCGCCGCTGGAGTTGCTGTCGAAGGGCTTGCCGGTTGCTCGCGCGGTCGTGGATGACCAGGGGCATGCGGTCTTCGATGCCAAACCTGGGGCTGCTGAGTTGGCGGTGAGAGTGGATCGTTCGATTTTGAGGACTGACTGACATATTCCAGGAGGGCCACTGACCTCATCTGTCAGGCAACAAATCCCCAACCTGCAAGCCTATCCTCGCTGCGCCTGCGCCTCTTCATGTGCCTGGCGCAGCCGCTCACGGCTATTGGTCAGGTGCAAGCGCATCGCCGCCCGCGCCGCATCGGAATCCTGGCGGGCAATCGCGTCGTAAATCTCTTCGTGTTCACGGCTCAGACGACTCATGTAGTGTTGCTGGTCGTCATGGGCCAGGCGCGCGGAGTTGAGGCGTGTGCGCGGAATGATGCTGGTGCCCAAGTGGGTCATGATGTCGGTGAAGTAGCGGTTGCCGGTGGCCAGGGCGATTTGCAGATGGAACTGGAAGTCCGACGCCACGGCATCGCCGGCGTGGGCGGCACTTTCGTTGAGGGCGTCCAGCGCCTCACGCATCGCGGCCAACTGCTCGAGGCTGCGACGTTGCGCGGCAAGGCCGGCGGACTCCACTTCCAGGCTGATGCGCAGCTCCAGAATCGCCAATACATCGCGCAAGGTCACCACGGTCGCCGGGTCGATACGAAAGCCGCTCGGGCTCGGGGTGTCGAGCACGAAGGTGCCGATGCCGTGACGGGTTTCCACTTGCCCTGCGGCCTGCAAACGGGAAATCGCTTCACGCACCACGGTGCGGCTGACGCCATGGGCATTCATGATCGCCGACTCGGTGGGCAACTTGTCGCCACGCTTGAGCTGACCGTCGCGGATCTGCTCGGACAACACCGTCACCAATTCCTGTGCGAGGCTGCGGCGCTTGCGAGGGAGGCGAGGTGCGTCGATCGGGTTTTCCATGGTGAACATCGGTCTCGAAAAAGCGGCTGAAACCGCATCATAGCGCATGCAGGTTGTACGATCACCGTTGACCTGTGGGAGCGTGGCCTGCCACGCTCCCACAGGTTCAGGCAGTGACGGCCTGGTCCACCAGGTGGCCATTCTCGATGCGCACATGCCGTGGATGGAAACGTTTCAGGCTGCTGCGATGGCCGACGCTGACAATGCTCAAGCCCGGCAACTCATCGATCAACGCCTGATACAGCGACGCTTCATCCTCTTCATCCATCGCCGAAGTGGCTTCGTCCATGTACAGCCATTGCGGCGCATACAGCAGCGCACGGGCGAAGGCCAGGCGTTGCTGCTCACCCGGCGAGAGCATGCGCTGCCAGTGATTGGCTTCATCCAGACGCGAAACCAGGTGCGGCAAGCGGCAGGTTTCAAGCACGTGGACGTAGCGCTCGTGCGGGTAGGTGTCGCCCGGCTGTGGATAACTCAACGCCTCGCGCAGGCTGCCGATCGGCAGATAGGGCTTTTGCGGCAGGAACAGATAACGCGCTGTTGGCAGGCGGATGCTGCCGTGGCCGGTCGGCCACAGGTGCCCCATCGCCCGCAGCAAGGTCGATTTGCCGCTGCCGGAACGACCGCTGAGCATGACGCGCTCGCCCTCCTCCACGATCATGTCGGCATTGGTCAGCAGATGACGACCGTCAGCCAGGTCGAGACCAAGGTTGTGCACCCGTAGCGCCGAACCCTGATTCTGCACATCGATGGCCGGCGCGCGCTCTTCGTTGTCGGTCATGCCCTGACGGAAACTCAGCAGACGATCACAGGTGGCACGCCACTCGGCGAGGTCCTGGTACGCGCTGATGAACCAGCTGAAGTTCTCCTGCACGTTGCCGAACGCGGAGTTGATTTGCATCAGCTCTCCAAGCTCGATCTTGCCGGCGAAGTAACGCGGCGCGGCGACCATGAACGGAAAGATGATTGCGATCTGCGCATAACCGGCGGTGAAGAAGGTCAGGCGCTTGGACACTTTCATGATGTCCCAGAAATTGTGCCAGACCAGGCCGAAGCGGCTGCTCAGACGACGGTTCTCATTCGGTTCACCGTTGTACAGCGCAATGCTTTCGGCATTCTCGCGAACCCGTACCATGGAGAAACGCAGGTCGGCTTCGAAACGTTGCTGGTTGTTGTTGAGGCCGATCAAGCGACGACCGATCACATGCGTCAGCCAGCTGCCGACGGCGGCGTAAACCAGCGCGCACCAGAACATGTAGCCGGGGATCGTGAAGCCAAACACTTCAATGCTGCCCGACACGCCCCACAAAATGATCGAGAACGACACCAGGCTGACGACGTTACGGATCAGACCAAGGCCCAGGCCCAAGGTGTTGGTGGTGAATTTGTTGAGGTCTTCGGAAATCCGCTGGTCCGGGTTATCGGTGTAACCGCCCTGCTCCAGCTGGTAGTAATTCTTGTTGCCGAGCCAGCGGGCGAAGTGCTTTTCGGTGAGCCAGGCCCGCCAGCGAATGGTCAGCATCTGGGTCAGGTAAAGCCTGTACACCGCGCCGAGAATCGCCACGGCCGCGATGCCACAGAAATACAGGATCAATTGCCAGAACGCCGCTTCGTCCTTCTTCTGCAGGGCGTTGTAGAAATCCTTGTACCAACTGTTGATCCACACCGAAATCGCCACGCTGAACAATGACAGCGCGATCACCGCGATTAACAGCGTCCAGGCCTTGCCCTTCTCTTCGCTGCGCCAGTAAGGCGTGGTCATCGCCCAGACTTTGCGAAAAAACTGCCCGCGCACAGCATCATTGACCGCGGAATATTCAGCGTTCTGATTCATGGATAAGGCTCAATAAAGAAAAGAACACACACGAACCGATCATAGATGATCGGCTCGTGTGATCGCGAGGGCTGGCGATAACCGTTCAGCGCTCGTTCAGCGACGGACCGGGCGCTTCTGCAGTTTGCGCTGCAGCGTGCGGCGGTGCATGCCCAGGGCGCGGGCCGTGGCGGAGATGTTGCCTTCGTGCTCGGTCAGGACGCGCTGAATGTGCTCCCACTGGAGACGGTCCACGGACATCGGGTTTTCCGGCACCAGGGTGTCGAGGTCGGCGTGCTCGGAGAGCAACGCGGCCAGCACGTCATCGGCGTCCGCCGGTTTGCACAGGTAATTGCAGGCGCCGCGCTTGATTGCCTCGACGGCGGTGGCAATGCTCGAGTAACCGGTGAGGATCACCACGCGCATGTCCGGGTCGAGTTCGAGCAGCTTGGGCAGCAACACCAGGCCCGAATCGCCGTCCATTTTCAGGTCCAGCGCGGCGTAATCAGGGATATCGGCCTGGGCGATGGTCAGGCCCTCTTCGGCGGAACCTGCGGTGCTGACGCGAAAACCACGGCGGGCCATGGCGCGGGCCATCACGCGGGTGAAGGTTGCATCGTCGTCTACCAGCAGCAAATGCGGCAGTTCTTCGCCTTCAACTTGGATCTCGTCACTCATGTTCGTCTCCTCGGGCGACACGGGGCAGGCGCAGCTCGGTGAGCGTGCCGCCTTCCTCATGACTGTAGAGTTTCACTGAGCCGCCGGCGCGTGTCACGCTGGCCTTGCTCAAAAACAGGCCCAGGCCGAAACCTTTGCCCTTGGTGGTAAAAAACGGTTTGCCGATCTGCTCGGCAATGGCCAACGGCACACCGGCGCCATGGTCGCGAATGCTGATGGTCAGGTCTTCGGCAGTCCAGTCCAGGGTCACTTGCAAGCCTTCAGGGCAGGCATCGGCGGCATTGTTCAGCAGGTTCAACAGCGCTTGAGTCAAATCCGGCGGCGGCGCCATGCGCGGCACCGTGCCCTGGCCCAGACGCTGGAAGCGATAACTGGCCTCAGGACGCATCAGGTGCCAGCGGTTGAGCGCTTCGTCGAGCCAGTCGGTGACGTCCTGCATTTCCACCGCCATGCGACGGTTGGCTTCGGCGGCGCGCACCAGCTGCTGCAAGGTTTCCTTGCACAACTTGACCTGATCCTGCAAAACCTTCAAATCGTCCTGCAACATCGGGTCGGGGTGATCCTGCTGCATCTCTTTGAGCAACACGCTCATGGTCGCCAGCGGCGTGCCCAGTTCATGGGCGGCACCGGCAGCCTGAGTCGCGACGGCCAGTAATTGCTGATCTCGCAGGCCCTCTTCGCGGCGGATCGCACGCAGCTCTTCCTGACGGCGCAGCTCTTCGGCCATGCGTGCAGCAAAGAAGGTGATGACGGCGGCGGCCAAGGCAAAACTCAACCACATGCCGTAGATCTGCAGGTTTTCCCGGGCGATGGGGAAGGTTTCCAGCGGATAGAACCGCGCCAGCAGCAACGTATACAGCGCCAGGGCGATACCCGACAAAATCACCGAATAGCGCCACGGCAGCGTGACGGCGGCGATGGTCAGCGGCACCAGGTAATAAGAGACGAACGGGTTGGTCGAGCCACCGGAGAAAAACAACAAGGCGCTGTGGATAAACAGGTCGCAGGCCAGTTGCAGGGCGTATTCAAGCTCAGTGACCGGCCACGAAGTGCGCAGGCGCACGGTGGTGAACACACACAACAGCGTCGAACAGCCCAGTGTCATTGCCAGTTGCACCCACGGCAATGGCAGCAGTTCGAGCCAGTAGGCCAGGCCCACGGAGCCGGCCTGGGCGGCGAGCACCAGAATCCGGATGAAAGTCAGCCGCCAGAGGTTCTGGCGAGTGGCGGAAGTCAGTTGTACGGGGGCGAGCATGAGCTCTCCTGATGAGCGCTCCAGGCGGATCGCACGGAGTATAACCAAGCCGCGGGCCTGAGAGGCGAAAGTGCGGCAAACGACCACAGTTGCGGCTCATGGATTTATAAGTGAATGCTTCGCCGATGAGCCCCCCTGTGGCGAGGGAGCTTGCTCCCGCTGGACTGCGAAGCAGGCCCAAACCATTCAACCGGGTGAAACTGACAAACCACGCATACCGATTTTGCGACTGCTTCGCAGCCGAGCGGGAGCAAGCTCCCTCGCCACAAAAGCCCGGCACCGGTTGAGACTGTATAGAAGTTGTAACTGGGCGAACCGTATCGTTGAAGCTAGAGTCTGATGGTTTCACGCAGGTTCGGACCCTAACCCCTGCGCATCGTCCAAGGAGCTTTTCATGCACACATTGCGCCGCAGCGCCGCCCTTCTTGCCTTAAGCGTTGGCACCGCCGCCAGCCTCCCGGCCCTGGCCGTCGACGAGCTGCATTACAACCAGATCTCCCTGCGCGCCGAAGTCAGCCAGGAAGTGGCCCGCGACCTGATGATCGTGACCCTCTACACCGAAGAACAAAACACCGACCCGGCCAAACTCGCCGCCGACGTCAGCACCACCATGAACAAGGCACTGGCCCAGGCTAAACAAGTCAAAGACATCACCCTGCGCCAAGGCAGCCGCAACAGCTACCCGATCTACGACACCAAAGGCCAGAAAATCACCGGCTGGCGTGAACGCGCCGAACTGCGCCTGGAAAGCTCGGACTTCGCCGCCCTGTCCAAACTCACCGGCGAACTGCTCACCGACCTGAAAATGGGCGGCATGGACTTCGCCATCGCCACCCCAACCCGCAAAGCCAGCGAAGACGCCCTGCTCAAAGAAGCCGTTAGCGCCTTCAAGGCCCGCGCCCAACTCGCCACCGACGCCCTGGGCGGCAAGAGCTACAAAATCGTCAATCTGAACCTCAACAGCAACGGTTATCCACAACCGTACATGCGCGGGCCGATGATGATGAAAGCCGCCGCCGGCATGGATTCGGCACCGGTGACGCCAGAAGTTGAAGCCGGCACCAGCCAGGTCAGCATGACGGCGGATGGGGCGATTGAAGTGTTGATGCCTTGATGCAGTGGTGGGTCAGTCAGTTTTGTAGTGACTGATCCGCCGCCTTCGCGGGCAAGCCTCGCTCCTACGGGATTTTGTTGTACGCAGCATTTGTGTACTCCTACCCCCCGTAGGAGCGAGGCTTGCCCGCGAAGAACGATAACCCGGTAAAACTGACTGAACGCCTGCTTACCCCTGCGGATCGACCTTGTCCAACGCACGTTTCACCGACAACATGGTGAATGTCAGTGAATGCCTATGCTGATTGAGCATCAGCTCTGGATAGATTTATGGGAAGCTCTGATGGCATCAATCGCCTCTTGAGTGAGCGTCATAACAGTCGTTGTGCTTACTTCAATCCGACTGATGATGTCTGCCCTCGGACCTTGCTTCCAATCAGTACTTGAGTAAAAAAGATCTTGAGAGGCTTGGCGATGATTCTCGCTCTCGTAGGAGCGAATTAAGTGATAACTGTCATCGTCATGCAAAGAGCCGCCATAAGAAACAACATCCATACCCGCCTTTAAGTGAAGCGGAACGCTTGCTTCCCGCATTATTCGATGGAAATCCAATCCTGATCCCGGTTTCAAGGTGTACATCAGGATTTCAACAATTCGAGTCATTCCAAATCTTCCATGTGGGATTTCAGTTCCTGCCTAAGGATATATGCTGGCTGATCTGCCGCCTTCGCGGGCAAGCCTCGCCCCGCCCAACTATGCCCAGATAGAGGGGTCCCCCTCAAAAAACGATATTTCCACCCTCCCCGCCAACAACGCTACCCTCAAAAAAACATCACCGCGCAAACCCCGGGGACTCCATGGAAAGAACCACCGTCAAACCACTCCTGCTCGCACTCGCCCTCGCCACAACCGCATCACTCGCACAAACCGCCCAAGCCGCCACCACCCTGGTCTACTGCTCCGAAGCCAGCCCCGCCGGCTTCGACCCCAGCCAATACACCAGCGGCACCGACTTCGATGCCTCCGCCGAAACCGTCTTCAACCGCCTCACCCAATTCAAACGCGGCGGCACCGAAATCGAACCCGGTCTGGCAACAAAATGGGACGTGTCCGAAGACGGCCTCGCCTACACCTTCCACCTGCGCGACGGCGTGAAATTCCACACCACCGACTACTTCACCCCCACCCGCGACTTTAACGCCGACGACGTGCTGTTCACCTTCCAGCGCCTGCTCGACCCGGAAAACGCCTTCCGCAAAGCCTACCCCGCCGAGTCGCCGTATTTCACCGACATGGACCTGAACACCACGATCAAAAGCATCGACAAGATCGACGACCACACCGTGCGCTTCAGCCTGAACAACGTCGACGCCGCGTTCGTGCAAAACCTCGCCATGAGCTTCGCCTCGGTGCAGTCCGCCGAATATGCCGCCCAACTGTTAAAGGAAGGCAAAGCCGCCGACCTCAATCAGAAACCGGTCGGCACCGGCCCGTTCGTGTTCAAGCGCTATCAGAAGGACTCGCAGATCCGCTACGCCGCCAACAAGGCCTACTGGAAACCCGAGGACGTGAAACTCGACAACCTGATTTTCTCGATCACCCCGGACGCCGCCGTGCGCTTGCAAAAACTCAAGGCCGGCGAGTGCCAGGTCAGCGGCTACCCGCGCCCGGCAGACATCGAAGTGATGGAGCAAGACCCGAATCTAAGGGTGCTCAAGCAAGCCGGTTTCAACCTCGGCTTCCTTGCCTACAACGTGACCCACCCGCCGCTGGACCAACTCAAGGTGCGCCAGGCGCTGGACATGGCCATCGACAAGCCGGCGATCATCAAGGCTGTCTACCAGAGTGCCGGGCAACTGGCGCAAAACGCCTTGCCACCGGCGCAATGGTCGTATGACCCGAGCATCAAGGACGCCCCGCACGACCCGACCAAAGCCCGCGCGCTACTGAAAGAAGCAGGGGTTGCCCCCGGCACCACCATCGATTTGTGGGCCATGACCGTGCAGCGCGCCTCCAACCCCAATGCGCGGATGTCGGCACAGATGATCCAGCAGGATTGGGAGAAAGTCGGGATCAAGGCCAACATCGTCAGCTATGAATGGGGCGAGTACATCAAGCGCGCCAAGAATGGTGAGCATGACGCGATGATCTACGGCTGGACCGGCGACAACGGTGACCCGGACAACTGGCTCGGCGTGCTCTACAGCTGCGCTGCGGTGAAAGGTAGCAACTACGCCAAATGGTGTGACCCGGCCTACGACAAACTGGTGCAGCAAGCCAAGGTGTCCACGGACAAACAGCAACGGGTCAAACTGTACCAACAGGCACAGCAAATCCTTAAACAACAAGTACCTATCACACCGATTGCGAACTCGACGGTGTTCCAGCCACTGCGCAAGGAAGTCACCGACTTCAAGATCAGCCCGTTTGGCCTCACTCCGTTCTATGGCGTGGGTATAAATAAGTAACACCAGGCTCCAACCGGGTGCGTCAGACGCCCCGGTTGCCCCTTATCGGTGCGCGTTTTGCACCGTAAAAAACCTGTGCAAACGGTCAAATACGTCACTATTTATACATATGCGACATTAAGGTACGTTCGTGCCACTCTTTAGGACTTGTGGCCATTCAGGATCTTGCATTGGGTACGGCCCCTGCATAAGTATCCGCAGGTCGACTCACGAGGTCGTCCTCTAATTCCAAAAATGACAACAAATCATGAGGCCACCATGCTTAAACACGCGGTCATTCCGTTTTTAGTCGGCGCAAGCCTGTTAGCCAGTGCACCTTTCGCCCAAGCGGCGTCTAACCTGGTGTTCTGCTCCGAAGGAAGCCCGGCCGGTTTCGACCCAGGTCAGTACACCACCGGAACCGACTTCGACGCCTCTGCAGAAACCATGTTCAACCGCCTGACCCAGTTCGAGCGCGGCGGCACCGCCGTGATTCCTGGCCTGGCGACCAAGTGGGACATTTCCAGCGACGGCCTGACTTACACTTTCCACCTGCGTGAAGGCGTCAAGTTCCACACCACCCCGTATTTCAAGCCGACGCGTGAGTTCAACGCCGACGACGTGCTGTTCACCTTCAATCGCATGATTAACAAGGATGACCCGTTCCGTAAGGCGTACCCGACCGAATTCCCGTACTTCACCGACATGGGGATGGACACCAACATCACCAAGATCGATAAAGTCGACGACCACACCGTCAAGTTCACCCTCAAAGATGTAGACGCTGCGTTCATCCAGAACATGGCCATGAGCTTCGCCTCGATCCAGTCCGCCGAGTACGCTGCCCAGCTGCTCAAGGAAGGCAAGACTGCCGACATCAACCAGAAACCGATCGGCACCGGCCCGTTCGTGTTCAAGAGCTACCAGAAAGACTCCAACATCCGCTACACCGGGAACAAGGACTACTGGAAGCCTGATGACGTGAAGATCGACAACCTGATCTTCGCCATCACCACCGACCCGTCGGTACGTATCCAGAAGCTGAAGAAGAACGAGTGCCAGATCACCCTGTTCCCGCGTCCAGCCGACCTGAAAGCGCTGAAAGAAGACAAGGATCTGAAGCTGCCTGACCAGGCCGGTTTCAACCTGGGCTACATCGCCTACAACGTGATGGACAAGGTCAAGGGCAGCAACGAGCCGAACCCGCTGGCCGACCTGCGCGTTCGTCAGGCGCTGGACATGGCAGTCAACAAGCCGCAGATCATCGACTCGGTTTATCAGGGCGCAGGCCAACTGGCCGTCAACGCCATGCCGCCGACCCAATGGTCCTACGACACCACCATCAAGGATGCCAAGTACGATCCTGAGAAAGCCAAGCAGCTGCTCAAGGAAGCCGGCGTCAAGGAAGGCACCGAAATCGTTCTGTGGGCGATGCCGGTACAGCGTCCGTACAACCCGAATGCCAAGCTGATGGCTGAAATGCTGCAGTCCGACTGGAAGAAGATCGGCCTGAACGTGAAGATCACCAGCTACGAATGGGGCGAGTACATCAAACGTTCCAAAGGCGGCGAGAACCAGGCGATGATCATCGGCTGGAGCGGCGACAATGGTGACCCGGACAACTGGCTCAACGTGCTGTTCGGCTGCGACTCGCTGAGTGGCAACAACTTCTCCAAATGGTGCGACAAGAAATTCGACGGCCTCGTCAAGGAAGCCAAACGCACCACCGATCAGGCCAAGCGCACCGAACTGTACAAACAGGCGCAACACGTCCTCAAAGATGCTGTTCCATACACACCTATCGCTCACTCGACGGTGTTCCAACCCATGCGCGCCAACGTGCAGGACTTCAAGATCAGCCCATTTGGCTTGAACTCCTTCTACGGCGTCAGCGTCAGCAAATAAGAAAAGGCAGCGGCGACGTTTTCAGCGTCGCCGCTGCTTTTTTCTGCCGAGAAGCTAGGAATCTGCCTACATCCAAATCCGCTGTCTGACGCAGCCAGGGGTTAGGACGCGTTGCCTTTTCCTACGAGTCTTTAGGACTCAGCGCATTTACTGCCAGACCCACGGCACCTACCGTCGGGTTCTGACCAGTGACTGTGTGGGCTATCGGTTTGCTGCCCGTATTGGTTTGAGCTCAATGCCGCCACAACGTCCCCGGACGGGATCGCGGCGCATTGAATAACACTACAAAAAGAGGGAGCGTCATGCGCCATTCCTTGGTTTTATCCGCATTACTGGGCACCGGCCTGCTGGCCGCCACTTCCATCAGCCAGGCCGCCAATAACAGCCTGGTGTTCTGCTCCGAAGGCAGCCCCGCCGGTTTCGACACCGCGCAGTACACCACTGCGACCGATAACGACGCCGCCGAGCCGCTGTACAACCGTTTGGCAGAGTTTGAAAAAGGCGCCACCAATGTCGTACCTGGCCTGGCAACCCGCTGGGATATTTCCGAGGACGGCCTCAAGTACACGTTTCACCTGCGCGAGGGGGTGAAATTTCACACGACCAAATACTTCACGCCGACCCGCGATTTCAACGCCGACGACGTGCTGTTCACGTTTAATCGCATGCTCGATCCGCAGCACCCGTTCCGTAAGGCTTATCCGACCGAGTTCCCGTATTTCAACGGGATGAGCCTGAACAAGAATATTGCCAAGGTCGAGAAGACCGGGCCGCTGACCGTGGTGATGACGCTCAACAACGTCGACGCCGCGTTCATCCAGAACATCGCCATGAGCTTCGCCGCCATCCTTTCGACCGAATACGCCGACCAGTTGCTGGCGGCCGGCAAGCCGAGCGAGATCAACCAGAAGCCGATCGGCACCGGGCCGTTCATGTTCAAGAGCTACCAGAAAGACTCGAACATCCGTTACAGCGGCAACAAGCAGTACTGGGACCCGAGCCGGGTCAAGCTCGACAACCTGATTTTTGCCATCAACACCGACGCCTCGGTGCGCGTGCAGAAGCTCAAGGCCAATGAGTGTCAGATCACCCTGCACCCGCGCCCCGCCGACGTGACCGCACTGAAGAATGATCCGAAACTGCAACTGATCGAGAAACCCGGCTTCAACCTCGGCTACATTGCCTATAACGTCCGGCACAAGCCTTTCGACCAGCTCGAAGTGCGCCAGGCGCTGGACATGGCGGTGAACAAGCAAGGCATTCTCAACGCCGTCTATCAAGGCGCTGGTCAACTGGCGGTCAATGCCATGCCACCGACCCAGTGGTCCTATGACGACACCATAAAGGACGCCTCCTACAACCCGGAAAAAGCCAAGGAACTGCTCAAGGTTGCCGGCGTGAAGGAAGGCACCGAAATCACCCTCTGGGCCATGCCGGTCCAGCGTCCGTACAACCCCAACGCCAAGCTGATGGCCGAAATGCTTCAGGCGGATTGGGCGAAGATCGGCCTCAAGGTCAAGATCGTCAGCTATGAATGGGGCGAGTACATCAAGCGCACCAAGAACGGCGAGCACGACATCAGCCTGATCGGCTGGACCGGCGACAACGGTGACCCGGACAACTGGCTCGGCACGCTGTACAGCTGCGATGCCATTGGCGGCAACAACTACTCCATGTGGTGTGATCCGGCCTACGACAAGCTGATCAAGCAGGCCAAGGTCGTCACCGACCGCGACCAACGCACCGTGCTCTACAAACAGGCGCAGCAGTACCTCAAGCAGCAGGTACCGATCACGCCGGTCGCCCACTCGACGGTCAACCAGCCGTTGAGCGCCAAAGTCGAAGGGTTCAAGGTCAGTCCCTTCGGTCGCAACGTGTTCTCGGGCGTCAGTATCGACCAATAACCGATTAGCCATAAACGCTGGGGGCGGACTCCGCCCTCACGCAAGCGTATTGCCGTAATTCGTCAAATCGGCCTACAGCAAACGTTTGCGAAGCCTGAATGAGTTCTAAACCAAATAGCCGGATCACCAAAAAAGACCGGCATTAAAAAAAGAAAGAAAGGAGCTTCACACATGAAACTGAGCAGCACCGCGTTATTGGCCTTGGCCATCAGCAGCGTGACCGCCACGGCTTATGCAGAATCCCAGAGCCAGGCTTTTACCCCGGTTACCGTGAATGAGAAAAATGCTCAGAGTGAAGCCACTGGCTTCGTCGAAGGGCAGTCGATCACCGGCAGCACGCGTAACTGGTACGCCAACGAGCAATTGAAACGTGGCGGCAATTTCACTTACAAGAAGGACGGTGTATCGACCCCGACTGATCGTCGTATCAACTGGGTTCAGGGCACTATCGTCAAGTACAACTCCGGTTTCACTGAAGGCACCGTAGGCTTCAGTACTGAAGTGGCGGCCTACAATGCCATCGCTCTGGATCGTGATCGTAAGGATCTGGCGTCCAACAACGGCGGCGCACCGGGAACCCGTCCTGGCGCGGGCAACAACCGTACCCTGACCGAAGAAGGTGGCGACGCCGTCGGCCAGTGGAGCAAATTGGGCCTGGCCAACGTCAAGGCCCGTGTTTCCAACACTACCCTGACCGCTGGCCGCATGAACTTCAGCAGCCCGATGGTCGATGTCATCGGTAACCGTGCGCTGCCTTCGAGCTTCGAAGGTGTGGCCATCCACAGCGAAGAGCTGAACAACCTGGCTTTCGACCTGGCCACCTTCGATCGCAACTCTCCGCGTACCGAAGAAAGCCAGCGTAAATTCCGCACCGAATACGCCAACGGCATCGTTGAAACCGATCACATCTACACCGGCGGTATCACCTACACCCCATTCGCCAGCCTGACCACCAGCCTCTGGGCGACCCAGGCCGAAGACATCTGGAACCAGTACTACTTCGGCGCCAGTCATGTGCTGGGCGACAGCCAGGTCCTGAGCCTGACCACCGGCCTGAACTACTACAAAACCCAGGAAGAAGGTAAAGCCCTCATAGGCAAAATTGACAACGACACCTACTCCCTGTCGTTCGGCCTGACCCACCAGGCCCACAGCCTGACCTTCTCGTACCAGGAAGTGAACGGTAACGAGTACTTCGACTACCTGCATGAAACCAACGGCATCTACCTGGCCAACTCCCTGCTGTCGGACTTCAACGGCCCGAACGAGAAGTCCTTCCAGATCGCCTACGGCCTGAACATGGCCGAATACGGCGTGCCAGGCCTGAAGTTCAACATCTACCAGGCTCGCGGCTGGGGTATCGACGGTACTCACTACACCGGCAACGGCGGCGTAGCAGGCAAGGGTTACGACGGTATCCAGGCCCAGGATGGCGAAACCCATTACGAATACGGTATCGGTGCGACCTACGCCCTACAGAGCGGCCCGCTGAAGGCCACCACTGTTCGCGCAACCTACACCGCGCACCGTGCCAGCGAAAACCAGGCGGATGGCAGCATCAACGAGTTCCGTCTCGTGACCACCATCCCGTTCAACATTTTGTAAAACGCACGCCGGCGGCTGACTCATGATGAGTCGGCCGTTCGGTTTTTTCCTGTTCAACCGATTGCAGAGGGTTCTTGATGAAAATGCTTCCCCTACGAGCGGCCATCGCTGCCGCATTGCTGAGTGTCGCTGTTGGCGTCTCGGCCAAACCCTTGGTGGTCTGTACCGAAGCCAGCCCGGAAGGCTTCGATATGGTCCAGTACACGACTGCAGTCACAGCCGATGCAGTGGCCGAAACCATCTTCAATCGTCTGGCGGACTTCAAGCCCGGCACCACTGAAGTGATCCCGGCACTGGCCGAGTCCTGGGACATCAGCGACGACGGTCTGACCTACACATTTCACCTGCGCAAAGGCGTCAAGTTCCACACCACCGAATACTTCAAGCCGACCCGCGACATGAATGCCGACGACGTGGTCTGGAGCTTCCAGCGCCAGCTGGACCCGAACCATCCGTGGCACAAGAAATCGAGCGTGGGCTTCCCGTACTTTGAAAGCATGGGCTTCAAGGAACTGCTCAAAAGCGTAGAAAAAGTCGACGACAACACGGTCAAGTTCACCCTGACCCGCCGCGAAGCACCGTTCCTGGCAGACATCGCCATGGCGTTCTCCTCGATCTACCCGGCCGAATACGCCGACCAGTTGCTCAAAGCCAACAAGACCGGCGACCTGAACAACAAACCGGTCGGTACCGGCCCGTTCATCTTCCAGCGTTATGCGAAAGACGCTCAGGTGCGTTTCAAGGCCAACCCGGACTACTTCCGTGGCAAGCCACCGGCTGACGCGCTGGTCCTGGCGATTGCCATCGACAACAACGTGCGCCTGCAAAAGCTCAAGGCCAACGAGTGCCAGATCGCGCTGTATCCAAAACCGGATGACATCCCGAGCATCAAGAAAGACACCAACCTGAAGGTTGATGAGCTGAACGCGATGACCGTCTCCTACGTCGCCATGAACACCGCACGCCCGTACATAAGCGACGTGCGAGTGCGCAAAGCCATCGACATCGCGTTCGACAAAGAGGCATATGTCAACGCGCTGTTCGGCAAAGGCAATGCGACGGTGGCGGTCAACCCGTACCCGGACACCCTGCTGGGCTACAACCATAAACTGACCAACCCGCCTCGCGACCTCGACAAGGCTCGCGCCCTGCTCAAGGAAGCCGGTGTGCCGAATGGCACCGTGTTCACCCTGTTCACCCGTAACGGCGGCGGCCCGACCAACCCTAATCCGATGCTCGGCGCACAAATGATGCAGGCAGATCTGGCCAAGGTTGGAATCAAGGTCGATATTCGTGTCATGGAATGGGGCGAAATGCTCAAGCGCGCGAAAAACGGCGAGCACGACATGGTGTCCGCCGGTTGGGCGGGCGACAACGGCGATCCGGATAACTTCCTGACGCCTATGCTCAGTTGTGAGGCGGCCAAGAACGGCGAAAACTACGCTCGCTGGTGCAATGAAAAGTTCCAGACGCTGATCGACGAAGCACGGGCCAAAGTGAACCCGGCCGAACGCAAGGCGCTCTACGAACAGGCCCAGGACATTTTCAATCAGGACCAGCCATGGATCAGCATGGCGCACACCCGCATGTTCACTGCAATGCGCACCAACGTAGAGGGCTATCACATTAGCCCCCTCACCACTAACAACTTCGCCACCACCCAGGTGAAGTAGATAAGAAACTCCCGGCATCGCTGACCCCAGTGATGCCGGGCACGCCTAACCGGCTGATGAGGTACCACACAAGATGTTTAGTTTTATTGCCCGCCGATTGGGGTTATTGATCCCCACATTCTTCGGCATCACCTTGCTGACTTTCGCGTTGATCCGCATGATTCCTGGCGACCCCGTGGAAGTGATGATGGGCGAACGTCGGGTCGACCCCGAAATGCATGCTCAGGCAATGGAACGCCTAGGTCTGAACAAACCGCTGTATGCCCAATACCTGGATTACATTGGCAAACTGGCCCACGGCGATCTCGGCGAATCCCTGCGTACCCGTGAAAGCGTCTGGACCGAGTTCAGCTCTCTATTCCCCGCGACCCTGGAACTGGCCACGGCCGCCATGTTGTTCGCCGGCATCCTGGGCCTTCTGGCCGGGGTGATCGCGGCACTCAAGCGAGGGTCCCTGTTCGACCATGGGGTAATGGGTATCTCCCTGGCGGGATACTCGATGCCGATCTTCTGGTGGGGCCTGATCCTGATCATGTTCTTCTCGGTGAGTCTGGGCTGGACCCCGGTGTCCGGGCGGATCGACCTGCTCTACGACATCGAGCCACGCACCGGCTTCATGCTCATTGATACGTTGCTGGCCGATGACGTCGGGGCGTTCTTCGATGCCCTGCATCACCTGATCTTGCCAGCCATCGTGCTCGGCACCATCCCGCTGGCGGTGATCGCACGGATGACCCGTTCGTCGATGCTCGAAGTGCTGCGTGAAGACTACATCCGTACCGCCCGCGCCAAAGGCCTGTCGCCGGCGCGCGTGGTGTTCGTGCACGGCCTGCGCAATGCGCTGATTCCGGTACTGACGGTGGTCGGCCTGCAAGTCGGCACGCTGCTGGCCGGCGCGGTCCTGACCGAAACCATCTTCTCCTGGCCCGGCATCGGCAAATGGCTGATCGAAGCCATTGGCGCACGGGACTATCCCGTGGTGCAGAACGGCATCCTGTTAATCGCCTGCCTGGTGATTCTGGTCAACTTCGTAGTGGACATCCTCTACGGCTTTGCCAACCCACGCATCCGTCATCAGCGCTGAGATCAATGACCATGACCACTCTCACTACACCGGTAGCAGTCGATCAAAGCCTGCTGTATCCGTCGCCCTACAAAGAATTCTGGCATGCCTTTTCCAGGAACAAAGGGGCCGTCGCAGGCCTGTTGTTCATGCTGCTGGTGATTTTCTGCGCAATCTTCGCCCCATGGGTCGCACCGCATAACCCGAGCGAACAGTACCGCGACTTCCTGCTGACCCCGCCGTCCTGGCTGGAAAACGGGCATATCCAGTTCCTGCTGGGTACCGATGAACTCGGTCGCGACCTGCTGTCGCGTTTGATTCACGGCTCGCGCCTGTCGCTGATGATCGGCCTGTCATCGGTGGTGATGTCGCTGATTCCGGGCATCCTGATGGGACTGTTCGCCGGGTTCTTCCCGCGCGTGCTCGGCCCGACCATCATGCGCCTGATGGACGTCATGCTGGCCCTGCCGTCCCTGCTGCTGGCCGTGGCGATCGTCGCCATCCTCGGCCCTGGCCTGATCAACACCGTGATCGCCATCGCCGTGGTGTCCCTGCCGTCCTATGTTCGTCTGACCCGCGCCGCGGTGATGGGCGAGTTGAACCGCGACTACGTGACCGCCGCGCGCCTGGCCGGTGCCGGTCTGCCACGCCTGATGTTCATCACCGTGCTGCCCAACTGCATGGCGCCGCTGATCGTTCAGGCCACCCTGAGCTTTTCCTCGGCGATTCTCGATGCCGCGGCACTGGGCTTCCTCGGCCTTGGCGTACAACCGCCTACCCCTGAGTGGGGCACCATGCTGGCTTCGGCCCGCGATTACATCGAACGCGCCTGGTGGGTGGTGAGCTTGCCTGGTTTGACCATTTTGCTCAGCGTGCTGGCAATCAACTTGATGGGCGACGGCCTGCGCGATGCGCTGGACCCGAAACTCAAGAACGCCGCCTGAGGAGATTCAAATGTCACTGTTAGAAATCAAGAATCTCAACGTTCGCTTCGGCGACGCCAACGCCGTTCCGGTGGTCGACGGTCTCGACATTTCCGTGGAAAAGGGCGAAGTGCTGGCCATCGTTGGCGAGTCGGGTTCCGGCAAGTCCGTGACCATGATGGCGCTGATGGGCCTGATCGAGCATCCGGGGATCGTCACCGCCGACGCCCTGAATTTCGACGGCAAGAACATGCTCGCACTCAGCAACCGTCAGCGTCGGCAAATCGTCGGCAAAGACCTGGCCATGGTCTTCCAGGACCCGATGACCGCGCTGAACCCGAGCTACACCGTCGGTTTCCAGATCGAAGAAGTGCTGCGCCTGCATCTGAAAATGTCCAGGAAGGACGCTCGCAAGCGCGCCATCGAACTGCTGGAAAAAGTGGAAATCCCGGGCGCCGCCAGCCGAATGGATGCCTACCCGCATCAACTCTCCGGCGGCATGAGCCAGCGTGTTGCAATCGCCATGGCGATTGCCGGCGAACCGAAACTGCTGATCGCCGACGAACCGACCACGGCACTCGACGTAACGATTCAGGCGCAGATCATGGACCTGCTGCTGGCCCTGCAGAAAGAGCAGAACATGGGCCTGGTGCTGATTACTCACGACCTCGCGGTCGTGGCCGAAACCGCCCAGCGCGTGTGCGTGATGTACGCCGGCCAAGCGGTTGAAGTCGGTCAGGTGCCACAACTGTTCGACATTCCGGCGCACCCGTACAGCGAAGCGCTACTCAAGGCCATTCCAGAACACAGCCTGGGTGCTGCGCGCCTGTCGACGCTGCCGGGCATTGTTCCCGGTCGTTACGACCGTCCGCAAGGTTGCCTGCTGTCGCCGCGCTGCCCGTACGTGCAAGACAATTGCCGCACCCAGCGTCCAGCCCTTGACCAGAAAAGCAACAGCCTCGCCCGCTGCTTCTACCCGTTGAACCAGGAGGTGGCGTAATGGCCGTCGTACTTACCGCCCGCAACCTGACCCGTCACTACGAAGTGTCTCGCGGCCTGTTCAAGGGTCATGCGACCGTACGCGCCCTCAACGGTGTGTCGTTCGAACTGGAAGCCGGCAAGACCCTCGCCGTAGTGGGCGAATCGGGTTGCGGCAAGTCCACCCTGGCCCGTGCCCTGACGCTGATCGAAGAGCCATCCTCCGGCTCGTTGAAAATCGCCGGGCAGGAAGTCGCCGGCGCCGACAAGGCTCAGCGCAAGCAATTGCGCAAAGATGTGCAGATGGTGTTCCAGAGCCCTTACGCATCGTTGAACCCACGGCAGAAAGTAGGTGATCAACTGGCTGAGCCGCTGCTAATCAACACCAACCTCAGTGCCGCCGAACGTCGCGAGAAAGTCCAGGCGATGATGAAACAGGTAGGCTTGCGTCCCGAGCACTACCAGCGCTATCCGCACATGTTCTCTGGCGGTCAGCGCCAGCGGATCGCCCTGGCCCGCGCGATGATGTTGCAACCGAAAGTGCTGGTGGCGGACGAACCGACCTCGGCGCTGGACGTGTCGATTCAGGCGCAGGTACTCAACCTGTTCATGGATTTGCAGCAAGAGTTCAACACCGCTTACGTGTTCATCTCCCACAACCTGGCGGTGGTGCGCCACGTTGCCGATCACGTGATGGTGATGTACCTCGGCCGTCCGGTGGAAATGGGCCCGAAAGAGGACATCTACACCCGTCCCCTGCACCCGTACACCCAGGCGCTGTTGTCGGCGACGCCGACCATTCACCCGGATCCGGACAAGCCGAAAATCAAGATCGTCGGCGAACTGCCAAACCCGCTGAACCCGCCGTCTGGCTGCGCCTTCCACAAGCGCTGCCCGTACGCGACCGAGCGCTGTGCCATCGAAGAGCCGGCCCTGCGCCTGCTCGACACACGCCAGGTGGCTTGCCACTACGCCGAGCAATTCCTCGACGGCGCGGCCTGAAAAAACGCGCCCCGGATACCGGGGCGCGCTTTTGCTGAGTTGACCAAACCCCTTCTGCCCCGACTGCGCATCAGTCAGGCAGACGGGGTTTTCTTTTGCCTGTCATTCAGGCTCAAGTGTCGTCTTCGTTGCTGTCTGGGTCGTCGGCGGTGTCGTCATCGTCCGAGCTGCCCGATTCCGATGCGGCGAGCATCAGCTCGCTGTGCACGCCTTGCCCGCTCCAGGCCTGCTCATCATGGTTCGTGCACTCCGCCCACGCCGCTGACGTGCCGAGGGATAGCATCACCAAAACCTTCAGCAGCAACACAATGCGTTGAATAATGCTCATAGCCGATTCCATCCTTTCTTGGGTGAAGCATGGGTGCCGGAATGGCGCAGAGAGAAATTTAGCGCGATTCTCCAGATAGGACGCTAACGAAGGTCGGGAAATGCCGTGAGAAGGGAGATTGGTTTCGAATAATGCCTATAACCAGATCAACTAAGTGATGCGGGCTCGCTGCGCACGGAAGGAAGAGCCTTTTTATACCCGGACAACCGCGTCGCTTGATAAATCAGCGGTATGGACAACATCGCCAGCACCGCGCTTGCGAACCAGACGCTATGCCCGCCGTAATGACCATACAGCTGGCCGCCAAGGACAGGCGAAACCAGCGCGCTCGCACTCCAACTCATGAAGAACAGGCCAAAGTACTGGCCGCTTTTTCCGGCTTGGGCATGCTGCATCACCAACACATTCAGCGGCGGCATGAACAACGCCTCCCCCAGCGTCCAGATCATCGTCGACAGGCAGGCGTAAAACAGCCCGGAACCCAGTGGCAACATGCCCAGCCCGACCGCCAGCATCAAGCATCCCGCCACTAGTTGCCGCCGTACACCCCACCGCTCTCCCCAATGGGACAGTGGAATTTGCAGCACCACCACCAGCGTCGCATTGAGACCGAACTGCCAGCCAATGGCTTCGGTGCTCAACCGGTAGTAATCACGCAGATAGTTGCCCAACATGCTGTAGACCGTATCGAACGCCATTCCGAGCAAGACCGCTGCGGCCAACAACCAGAGGAACGGTTTGTCGTGATACGGCACACCCGAACCCGACTCTGCATCGGGCGTTTCGTCAGCAATCAGCACCGGTCGACGCCATGTCGTACGGACAAACCAGAGCAATGCCAGCAAGGTCATGGCCGCGCTGACGAAAAATACCCAGCGAAAACCGGATTGTGCCAACACTCCGCCCAATACCCCGGCAACGGCCATCCCGAGGTTTCTGGCGACACGGCTCAAGGCCTGTGCACGCGGACGCTGTGCAACTTCGCAATACTCCATGATCAGCCGTTGATGCAGTGTCCGAATCGCTCCGTCGAGGATTCCACTGAGCAACAGCAGGCCGGCCAGCAGTGGCACTTGCGTGATCAGCCCCAGCAAAACCAGAACCCACACAGAGACAAAAAACAGTGCAGCGGTCAGCCGCGCCGTGCGGACATGATCGCTCAGCCATCCGCCCAGCATCGACCCGACCAGCAAGCCCGCGCCATAAGCGGATAACAGCCAGCCGACGGTTTCAATCGCCAGCCCCAGTTCCTGGCGCAGGTACAACGCCATGAACAGCTTGACCATGCTGCTCAAGCGATTGATGAACAGCAACGCCGCCAACACCCAGGCCATTGCGCAGAAATAGCCATCCAGCCGCAGCAGGTGAGTCAGCCGACTCGTCATTCCATTGATCCTTGAAAAGGCCGCTTGCGTGAGCTTCGAACACTAGACGTCAGCGCTCAGGTTGTCGCGGGTAAAAACGCCGAATATGCAAAACAGGAGGCAAGCCACAGGCGAACTGGAAAAAGCCTACATGGGGCATGGTGCGGCTCGCCGCCCGGACAATAAAAAGCCCCGAGGCTCGCGCATCAGGGCTTTGGGGTTTGCAACTCAGCGCTTAGTGATGCTCACGCGTCGCACGGAATTTCACGTCCGGCCAGCGTTCTTCCATCAGTGCCAGGTTGACCCGGGTCGGGGCCAGGTAGGTCAGGTGACCGCCGCCGTCGAGGGCGAGGTTTTCCACGGCCTTGTTGGTGAATTCCTCAAGCTTCTTCTTGTCGCCGGACTCGATCCAGCGCGCGGAATACACCGTGATCGGCTCGTAGGAGCACTCGACCTTGTATTCCTCTTTCAAACGGCTGGCGACCACATCGAACTGCAGCACACCGACGGCGCCGAGAATGATGTCGTTGCTGCGCTCGGGGAAGAACACCTGGGTGGCGCCTTCTTCGGCCAGTTGCTGCAAGCCTTGACGCAGTTGCTTGGATTTCAGCGGATCGCGCAGGCGTACGCGGCGGAACAGTTCCGGGGCGAAGTGCGGGATGCCGGTGAAGCCCAGGGCTTCGCCTTCGGTGAAGGTGTCGCCGATCTGGATGGTGCCGTGGTTGTGCAGGCCGATGATGTCGCCGGCGAACGCTTCTTCCAGTTGCTCACGCTCGGAGGAGAAGAACGTCAGCGCGTCGCCGATCCGCACGTCCTTGCCGGTGCGCACATGGCGCATCTTCATGCCTTTTTCGTATTTGCCGGAGCAAATGCGCATGAAGGCGATGCGGTCGCGGTGTTTCGGGTCCATGTTCGCCTGGATCTTGAACACGAAACCGCTGAACTTCTCTTCCACTGGCTCGACGGTGCGCTCGTTGGCGACACGGGCCAGTGGTTTTGGTGCCCAATCGACCACAGCGTCGAGCACGTGATCGACACCGAAATTGCCCAGCGCGGTACCGAAGAACACCGGGGTCAGTTGGCCGTCGAGGAATTCCTGCTGGTTGAACTCGTGGCAGGCACCCTGCACCAGTTCCAGCTGCTCGATGAAACGCTCGTACTCGTCACCCAAGTGCGCGCGCGCTTCATCGGAATCGAGTTTCTCGATGATTTTGGTTTCGGTGCGCTCGTGACCGTGGCCGGCGGTGTAGACGATGATGTAGTCGTCGGCGAGGTGATAAACACCCTTGAAGTCGCGGTAGCAACCGATCGGCCAGGTGATCGGCGCGGCCTTGATCTTCAGGACTGCTTCGATTTCGTCGAGCAGTTCGATCGGGTCGCGAATGTCACGGTCGAGTTTGTTGATGAAGCTGACGATCGGCGTGTCACGCAGACGGCAGACGTCCATCAGGGCGATGGTCCGTGGTTCTACACCCTTACCGCCGTCGAGGACCATCAATGCCGAGTCCACCGCAGTCAGGGTACGGTAAGTATCTTCGGAGAAGTCTTCGTGGCCCGGGGTGTCGAGCAGGTTGACCATGTGGTCGCGATACGGGAACTGCATGACTGACGTGGTAATGGAGATACCCCGTTGTTTTTCCATTTCCATCCAGTCGGAGGTGGCATGGCGGTCGGACTTGCGAGATTTCACCGTGCCGGCAACCGCAATCGCCTTGCCCATCAGCAAGAGCTTCTCGGTGATGGTGGTCTTACCGGCATCGGGGTGGGAAATAATGGCGAAAGTGCGGCGTTTCGCGACTTCGGCGGCCTGTCTGGTCATGGGAAATCGCCTGGCGGTGATTCAAAAAAGGGCGGCGAGTATAGCTTAAAAAGTGATCTACGGACCACCATCCACAGCAGCCGCCGATGGCCGTAATCCCACGTAGGAGCTGCCGAAGGCTGCAATCTTTCTATAAAGCAACATCAAAAGATCGCAGCCTTCGGCAGCTCCTACGAATTATGGAACCTTTTAAAAGGTGGAGGCGTCCACTCCCCTGTTACGACCCATCGTCAGGGGCTGAAAAATCAGCAAATTAGCCTGACGAGGCTGCGCTTATGGCTCGATTTCATGCGGTTTTATCAGCATGTAGAGCTGCTTCTCGCGAACGTTGTTTTCCCGGCAGCCAGGAATGGCATGCCACACGGGACTGCGTTCGCCGACTGAAAAAGGAGTCTGCCTGTGGCTATTCGCTATGGCAAAGGGCTGACAGGAGGTGCGGTTGTCGTCGCCCTTCTGGCCCTGCTGGTCCACTGGATTGGCATCAACACGATCGAACTGTACCGCGACGATTTGTTGTTTTACCTGCAAGCTCATCTGATTCTTGTCCTCGCTTCCATGCTGGCCGCCCTCGTTGTGGGCATCCCCGCCGGCATCGTCTTAAGCCGCCCTACCATGGTCGGACGCGCCGAACGCTTCATGCAGATCTTCAACATCGGCAACACCGTGCCGCCGCTCGCCGTACTGGCCATCGCCCTGGGCATCCTCGGCATCGGCAGCGGCCCGGCGATCTTCGCTCTGTTCCTGGCTTCGCTGTTGCCGATCGTGCGCAATACCTATGAAGGGCTGAAAAACGTTCAGGGTTCGCTCAAGGAGGCCGCCGTCGGCATCGGCATGACCCCGACTCAGGTGCTGTGGCGGGTCGAACTGCCGAATGCCGTACCGATCATCATCGGTGGTGTGCGCGTGGCATTGGCGATCAACGTCGGGACCGCGCCGCTGGCGTTCCTGATCGGCGCCAACAGTCTGGGCAGCCTGATTTTCCCCGGCATTGCCCTGAACAATCAGCCGCAACTGCTGCTCGGCGCGGCCTGCACCGCCCTGCTGGCCTTGCTGCTCGACGGACTGGTGACACTCGCCAGCCGCCTCTGGCTCGAACGCGGCCTGCGCCCGTCTTAAGCCTCGGCAAAGGAATTCTCATGAAGACATCAAGCTTTTTACTAGGCTGCGTTCTGCTGCTCGCAGGATTTGCCCAAGCCGCTGAAAAACCGCTGATCCGCATCGGCGCCAGGGTATTTACCGAACAAACCCTGCTCGCGGAAATCACTTCCCAATACCTGCGCACCAAGGGTTACGACACCCAGGTGACCGGCGGCCTGGGCAGCAACCTGGCCCGCAGCGCCCACGAAAGTGGCCAACTGGACATGCTCTGGGAATACACCGGCGTCTCGCTGGTGGCTTACAACCATGTCACTGAAAAACTCGACAGCGCGCAGTCCTACGCCCGAGTGAAAGAACTCGACGGAAAAAAAGGCCTGGTCTGGCTGACTCCATCGAAATTCAGCAACACCTACGCCCTGGCCCTGCCGGAAAAAACCGCGAAGGCTTATCCGCAGATCAACACCATCAGCCAGTTGAACGAGGTGTTGCAAGCCGACGCGAAGACTAATCACCTCGTCGCTTTGGACACCGAATTCGCCAACCGTTCCGACGGTCTGGGCGGCATGGTTGATCTCTATGGCATGAACCTGACCCGTAACAACATCCGCCAGATGGATGCCGGGCTGGTCTACACCGCCCTGCGTAACGGCCAAGTATTCGCCGGCCTGGTCTACACCACCGACGGTCGCTTGAACGCCTTCAAACTCAAGTTGCTCGAAGACGACAAGCATTACTTCCCCGATTACACCGCCGCGCCGGTGGTGCGCCAGGCCTACCTCGATGCCCACCCGAAACTCGCCGAAGAGCTCAAGCCACTGGCCGAACTGTTCGACGACGCCACCATGCGCCAGCTCAACGCACGGGTCGATGTCGATCACGAAAGCCCGTCATCGGTTGCCGCAGATTTCCTGCGCCAGCATCCGTTGAACTAAAAGAGGAAAAGTCATGGAATTTCTCAACGCCTTTTCCCATCTCGACTGGCCGCAGGTTTTGCATCTGACCTGGCAGCACATCACCCTGGTTGGCATCGCGGTAACGCTGGCGATTCTGGTTGGCGTGCCGCTGGGCATCCTTATGACTCGCTTCCCGACACTGGCCGGCCCGTTACAAGCCAGCGCTACGGTGTTGCTGACCGTGCCGTCGATTGCCCTGTTCGGCCTGCTGCTGCCGTTCTACTCCAAGTTCGGCCAGGGCCTGGGCCCGATGCCGGCGATCACCGCAGTGTTTCTCTATTCGCTGCTACCGATCATGCGTAACACCTACCTGGCGCTGAGCGGCGTGGAACCCGGCATTCGCGAAGCCGCCCGCGGTATCGGCATGACCTTCGGCCAGCGCCTGCGCATGGTTGAACTGCCGATCGCCGTGCCGGTGATCCTCGCCGGCGTACGCACCGCCGTAGTGATGAACATCGGCGTGATGACCATCGCCGCCACCATCGGCGCCGGTGGCCTCGGTGTACTCATCCTCGCTTCCATCAGCCGCAGCGACATGTCGATGCTGATTGTCGGCGCGGTGCTGGTCAGCCTTCTGGCCATCTTCGCCGACCTGCTTCTGCAATGGCTGCAACGCACGCTGACTCCAAAAGGACTCCTGAAATGATCGAACTTCAAAACCTCAGCAAGACCTTCCAAAGCAACGGCAAAGATGTGCAAGCCGTGGACTCGGTGAGCCTGACCGTCAACGAAGGCGAGATCTGTGTGTTCCTCGGGCCATCGGGCTGCGGCAAGAGCACCACGCTGAAAATGATCAACCGGTTGATCAAACCGACCTCGGGCAAGATCCTGATCAACGGCGAAGACACCACCGACCTCGACGAAGTGACGCTGCGCCGCAACATCGGTTATGTGATCCAGCAGATCGGTCTGTTCCCGAACATGACCATCGAGGAAAACATCACCATCGTTCCGCGCCTGCTCGGCTGGGACAAACAGAAATGCCACGACCGCGCCCGCGAGTTGATGAGCATGATCAAGCTTGAGCCCAAGCAATACCTGACTCGCTACCCCCGTGAATTGTCCGGCGGCCAACAACAGCGGATCGGCGTGATACGTGCACTGGCGGCGGATGCGCCGCTGTTGTTGATGGACGAACCGTTCGGTGCGGTCGACCCGATCAACCGCGAGATGATCCAGAACGAGTTTTTCGAAATGCAACGGGCGCTGAACAAGACCGTGATCATGGTCAGCCACGACATCGACGAAGCCATCAAGCTCGGCGACAAGATCGCGATTTTCCGCGCCGGCAAGTTGTTGCAGATCGACCACCCAGACACCTTGCTCGCGCATCCTGCGGACGACTTTGTCAGCAACTTCGTCGGCCAGGACAGCACGCTCAAACGCCTGCTGCTGGTGAAGGCTGAAGATGCGGCGGACAACGCGCCGTCGGTCAGCCCGCAAACCCCGGTGGCCGAAGCGCTGGAGTTGATGGACGAACTGGACCGTCGCTACGTGGTGGTGACCTGCGCCGAGAACAAGGCCTTGGGCTACGTGCGTCGGCGCGACCTGCATCGCCAGACCGGCACCTGCGAGCAATACCGGCGCGAGTTCAACGCCACCGCGGCGTATGACGAACATTTGCGCATCCTGCTGTCGCGCATGTACGAGTTCAACCGCTCGTGGTTGCCGGTGATGGATGCGGAGCGGGTGTTCCTTGGGGAAGTGACTCAGGAATCGATTGCCGAGTATTTGAGCTCCGGTAAGTCCCGTGGCGGCAAGACCAGCATTGTTTCGCCAGCGGAAACTGCGTTGGCCTGACTTGTATGAGGCTCTAGTGCTTTTGTGGCGAGGGAGCAAGCTCCCTCGCCACAAAAGCCAAGCAAGCTCCCTTCTAAAATCCTTGTCTTGGGAACATCACACTGTCACGCAGGTCGGTTACATCAGTAGCTGTCAGGGACCGCACGACGGAAGCGTGCAAAAACGCGACATTTTTTGTTGATCTCAAGCCCCTCACGCCCTAAAGTTCGCGCCGAACGTCCATGCTGGAAACGATCCATCCGGCTCAAGTACTGACGACGAGACAGCAAGGCCAAGGGAAGCACCGCCTCCCATGGCCTTTTTGCTTTCGGCGACATGCCTTGGGAAGTAGGCGAACCAAAGTGGGGATACGGAGGGCGTTCATTTGCACCCATTGATAATTTCAGTTTGCCAGTAGGAGTTCCCAGCATGTCGATCAACGTCGAAGACTATTTCGCGCGCGATACCTTCCAGAAAATGAAGGCCTTCGCCGACAAACAAGAAACCCCGTTCGTGGTGATCGACACCGCGATGATCAGCCAGGCCTATGACGACCTGCGTGCCGGTTTCGAATTCGCCAAGGTCTACTACGCGGTAAAGGCCAACCCGGCCGTGGAAATCATCGACCTGCTCAAAGAAAAAGGCTCGAGCTTCGACATCGCCTCGATCTATGAGCTGGACAAAGTGCTGAGCCGTGGCGTCAGCGCCGACCAGATCAGCTACGGCAACACCATCAAAAAATCCAAAGACATTCGTTACTTCTACGATAAAGGCGTTCGCCTGTACGCCACCGACTCCGAAGCCGACCTGCGCAACATCGCCAAGGCAGCTCCAGGCGCGAAAGTCTACGTACGTATCCTGACTGAAGGCTCGACCACTGCCGACTGGCCTTTGTCGCGCAAATTCGGCTGCCAGACCGACATGGCCATGGACCTGCTGATCCTCGCTCGCGACCTGGGCCTGGTGCCGTACGGCATCTCGTTCCACGTCGGTTCGCAGCAGCGCGACATCAGCGTCTGGGACGCGGCAATCGCCAAGGTCAAAGTGATCTTCGAACGTCTGAAAGAAGAAGACGGCATCCACCTGAAGCTGATCAACATGGGTGGCGGCTTCCCGGCCAACTACATCACCCGCACCAACAGCCTGGAAACCTACGCTGAAGAAATCATCCGCTTCCTGAAAGAAGACTTCGGCGACGACCTGCCGGAAATCATCCTGGAACCGGGCCGTTCGCTGATCGCCAACGCCGGCATTCTGGTCAGCGAAGTGGTGCTGGTGGCGCGTAAATCCCGTACTGCTGTAGAGCGATGGGTGTACACGGATGTGGGCAAGTTCTCCGGCCTGATCGAAACCATGGACGAAGCCATCAAGTTCCCGATCTGGACCGAGAAGAAAGGCGAGATGGAAGAAGTGGTCATCGCCGGCCCGACCTGCGACAGCGCCGACATCATGTACGAAAACTACAAGTACGGTTTGCCGCTAAACCTGGCAATTGGTGATCGTTTGTACTGGTTGTCGACTGGTGCATACACCACCAGTTATAGCGCGGTTGAATTCAATGGCTTCCCGCCGCTGAAGTCGTTTTACGTTTAACAAGCAATCGCCCACTAAAAAAACCCGTGAACTTCACGGGTTTTTTATTTCTGCTTACAGTTAAACCAACTCAACCACTAACTCCATATATCGTTACACACCCTTCGACCACCCAAGCCCAAAGTAAAGTTATGCTGCGTGCTCACTAACTTGAAATGGACTTCAAACATGCTACTTAATCAAGCACCATCCTATACCGCCAAACCAATTAGCAAAGGCTTCGCCTTTAGCACTTCTCCGCCAATTGTTGACAAAAAAGACATCCAACGGATCAAAGAATATATTACTGCCGCCAAGTCACTTCCAGTGAACATTGACGACGTTAAAACCCTGTTAAAAAGCGAACATACTGGCATCGCGGGACTGGAGCCTTATGACATTGCAAATGCCTGTGCCAAAATCGTCACTAATGCCAATAGCTGGAACGACATCGAGTTGTCGATGAAAAGAGTCGCTGGCAGCCTCCAGACATTTTCTGAAGACCTGCGGTATTTCGGAGACGACATTATCGCCGCCATTGAAACAATGCCCGGCTACCAAAATTACATTGGCACAATTGAAGGCCTGACTGACGAAGAGGTTGCCAGACTTCCTGAACTTAAAATTGGGCGAGACGAGAAAAACAGATTTCCGTCCATCAAGGACTCTATCCAGTTCATTGCCAGCTCCATCGAACAAAAGAAAACCAGCAGCACTGACATCCAGCTTCGCCTGAAACTCTTCAAAACCGAACTGACGAATGTGGTCGCGGTATTGATCGGAGAAAAGCTCAAGCTTGCCGGCAACCACGAATTGAATGCCGAGATCACTAAACTCAATGCTGAAATTGATGAAGCTCAACGCTTGGTCGATGAAAAAACCAAAGAAAACGAACCCAACTTCTTCGATTACTTCATGGCTTTCACCGACCCGCTGGGATCCCAATATTTAAGAGTCAAAGCCATACTGCGAGATGCCCATGTAGCTCCCTTGATCCGAAGCCGGGATGAGCTCACCGAGCAAGTACGCAAGAAAAATGTTTTGACGGGCACCTTGTTAGCCCTCCACGACCGTTTGTACAGCGTCGACTCTTACATCATCGGAGCGGTGGAAAGTACTGCACTTCTAGAAACTCTGTGGATCACGATTTCCGAATACATCGACTCGTCAAAAAACAAAATTGATGGCATTCACGAATTCCTCACACTCAGGTCCTTTGTTTCGAGCCTTAAAGTTGTGCTCAGCAACTGGAAAAATATTGAATCCAACGCCAAAGCGTTAACCAAAGCATTCGACTGATACCAAAGCCAATTTACCACACTATAAATAAGGATATTTATGACCACCCCATCGTATACCGCACCTGACATGTCGATTATTCGCGATAGCCGAGAAATCATTCGCTATCAGGCCATTATCGGCTCCGCTGACCTGTATATCGAAGCCCTGCGCAATGAGCTGATCAAGCTTAATGCTCAAATCACCGAGACAGATCTGGTCACGTCCAAGACATTAACTTCTGCAATCATCAGCCTGGAAACCACGGCACTCAACGAGACGCTGGAAGCGCTGACCGTTCTGTCAGCCGGCGAAATGAATGCACAAACCAAAAACGCCATTGAGTCCTATACCAAAATAGCCACACAATTGATCTCGATGTGCACTAACAAGCTTAATGAAGCTCAGACAGAACTCAGCGACGCTATCCACAGTGTCCGGTATTCCTCCATCAGCAATAATCGATTCAAGATTGCCGAACTGGCGCAAGTTCGCGAGGCATTGACCATTGAGCTGGACAAAGAAAAGCCACCCGTGGATAAGCTGCTCGAAGATGAAAAGGTCTTGAGCGAAGCGATCAGCTTGTTTGAAAGCCTCAGTTTCATTGATCGCCTGAAACCTCTGCTGGAGCAACTGACAGGGATGATCGGCAATCAACCTGAAACGCCTCAATCCGCCGCGTTGAAAGCTGGCATTGTGGTCGCGAACAAGTTTCTTGATGAAGCAAACGAACTGATCAAATACCAGGACCTGATTAAAGCTCGAACCACACTGCGGGTTCGCCTTAAAGATCGACAAGGTCGCCTGGACTCTCTCGTTACCCAAATGAGCGACATCGACAAGAAAGTCAAACAGCTGAACGACACGAAAAAGGTGATCGAACCGCGCGACTCGTATGCGGATGAAACGAGCAGCATTGTCGAAGCCGTGTCACTGTTTCTCGAAACCATCACCGAGGGTGCTGGAAACGACATCTTCAAAAAGGGTCAAAAGCTGATCGCGCAGGCCAAGCCTTTCAAGCGCTACCTGGAAAACCTTAAAGGCCAGTGGCTGCGCGGCTAACCCAACGGTTGAGCGAGATCGGACGCACGCTGCCGATATTCCCCAGCCATCTCTCGAATCCTGAGGTGGGGGGCGTTATTCAGCGCCGCCCCACTTACCCGCAAAAAGTTCTGGTTACCGGTGGCCAATGCCCGACGTAACCAGGACAGCGCTTCGTCAACATGCCCCTCATCGGCCAGGAGTGCCGCATAACTGAACTGACCTCGAAAATCCCCGCCTTCGGCAGATCGTCGATACCAGAGTCGCGCCGCGAGAGGGTCGGCGAGGCAAGACTCGCCTTCTTCCAGATAACGCCCCAGCAGGTTCATCGATTTCGCGTGGCCCAGTTCAGCGGCACGCCGATAGAGATTCAATGCTTGCGCCTGATCCTCGATCGCCCCGCGTCCGGTGGCCAGCAGATTGGCGTAGTTGTACATCGCCCAATCCAGCCCGGCTTCAGCTGCGACACGATAATGCCCCGCGGCTATCGAGGCATCGGCGACGCAACCCCAGCCATGTTCATGGCAACGGCCGAGCATATTACGCGCCATCAGATGCCCACGCCGTGCGGCGATTTCGAACCAGCGCACGGCCAGCGGTTGGTCCTGCTCGATGCCCTGCCCGTCCAGCAGAATCTGCCCGAGCAATGCCTGGGCATCGAGTACGCCTTCGCGAGCAGCAATCAGAATCGCCTGGGCCGCCCGCGCTGGGCTTTCTTCGAGCATCGATTTGAGGCGATCACCGTCGAGGACTTCCTCGCGGCGCAATTGATAACTCATACCTCGACCCAGCGACGCAACAGGTTGTGGTAAGTGCCAGTCAGGCGGATCAATGAAGGATGGTCGGGCATGTCCTGGGTCAGCTGCTGAATCGCCCCGTCCATCTCGAACAGCAAGGCGCGCTGGCTGTCATCGCGGACCAGGCTTTGGGTCCAGAAAAACGACGCATACCGCGCGCCACGAGTAACGGCGTTGACCTTGTGCAGGCTGGTGCCGGGATACAGGACCATGTCGCCGGCCGGCAACTTCACGCGCTGGGTGCCGAAGGTGTCCTGGATTTCCAGTTCGCCGCCGTCGTAGTCCTCCGGCTCACTGAAGAACAGCGTCGCCGAAAGGTCGGTGCGCACCCGCTCGATACTGCCCTTGGGCTGACGCACAGCGTTGTCGATGTGGAAGTCGAAACTGCCACCGGCCGTGTAACAGTTCAGTAATGGAGGGAAGACCTTGTGCGGTAGCGCCGCCGACATGAACTGCGGATTTTTCCACAACCGTTCGAGCATCGCGGCACCGATTTCCTTGGCCAACGGATGCCCTTCAGGCAATTGCAGATTGTGCTTGGCCTTCGCCGACTGGTAACCGGCGGTAATTTTGCCATCAGCCCAATCCGCCTGCGCCAGGGCCTCGCGAATGCGCGGCACCTCTTCTTTCGCGAACACGCCGGGAATGTGCAGCAACATGGAAAGACACCTGAAGGCAAAGGAGCGCTAATGGTATTGATTCTTATTGCCGATGTAAAACCCGAGAGACGAATGAAACCGCAAAAACCGTAAAGGCAAATTGTAAAGAATGTAAATTTGTCGCGAATAGTAACGTTTCGCAATTGATACAAATACGTATTTACTCTACATTCCGCGGCCTCAAATCCTTGGGGAGGGGAATTCACATGTCACGCCAACAACCACAATCAACGGTCAGTTCACCGCGTTTACTCGCGTCAGCAATTGGCGTGGCGATCACTGCAGGCTCCGCGGGCCACATGGTTTTCGCGGCAGAAAAGACCGACGAAAAAGCACCCGGCAATGCCATATCCCTGGACGCGACCAGCGTTGTAGGCGAGCAGGATGACACCTCCTACAAGACCGATACCTCGGCCTCCAAGAAGTACACCGCGCCACTGCGCGAGACACCGAAAAGCGTCACCGTGATCCCGCAACAAGTGATTCGCGACACCGGCGCCACCAGCCTGGTCGACGCCCTGCGCACCACCCCGGGTATCACCTTTGGTGCCGGCGAGGGCGGCAACCCGGCCGGCGATCGTCCGATCATTCGCGGCTTCAACGCCGAAAGCGACGTGTTAATCGACGGCATGCGCGACGTGGCGTCCCAGAGCCGCGAGATCTTCAACGTTGAATCGATCGAAGTCAGCAAAGGCCCGGGGTCAGCTTTCACCGGCGCCGGTTCCACCGGTGGCAGCCTGAACCTGGTGAGCAAGACCGCCAAGCTGGGCAACGCCTACAACGGCGGCTTCACCTGGGGCTCGGACCAGACCAAGCGCACCACCCTCGATCTGAACCAGCAGATAACCGACACCTCAGCGTTCCGGTTGAACCTGATGAAGCACGAAGCCAACGTTGCCGGGCGTGATGCCGTGGACGTCAGCCGCTGGGGCGTGGCACCTTCCTTTGCCTTCGGCCTGGGCACCGATACCCGCTTGACCGTCGGCTACTACCACGTCGAAACCGACGACATGCCCGACTACGGCATCCCGTTGACCTCGAGCCCCAACCGCAGCAAGTACAACGTCGACAAGCCGGCCAACGTTAACCGCGATAACTTCTACGGCCTCACCGGTCGCGATTATCGCCAGACCAGCAACGACAGCGGCACGATCAAGCTCGAACACGATCTGAACGATAGCCTGACCGTGTCGAACAGCTTCCGCATGTCCCGTTCGACCCTGGACTACATCGTCACCAACCCTGACGACAGCAAGGGCAACGTGGCTAACGGCAGCGCCTACCGTGGCGCGAAGAGCCGTAACTCGACGTCCAGCGGCTGGATCAACCAGACCGACCTGAGCGCCAAATTCAACACCGGCGCCATCGAGCACAGCCTGGTGACCGGCCTGGAGTTTTCCTATCAGGACACCCACAACCGTCCGTACCTCCTGACCTCCAGCGCCAGCGGCACCCGGTGCAACCGTGCCCTGTTCAACTCCGGCGACTGCACCAGCCTGTACAACCCGACGCCTGGGGATAACTGGAACGGCACGATCACCGACGGCAAAGCCTTCACCGACACAGACACCAAGACCGCCGCGGCCTACGTGTTCGACACCCTGAAGTTCAACGAGCAATGGTCCCTGAACCTGGGCCTGCGTTATGACAACTACCAGGTCGAATCCAGCGGCTTCGCCAACGCCAGCAGCACGGCTCCCGCGGGCAGTTTCTCCCGTCAGAACACCAGCGACCTGGTGAACTACCAGATCGGCGTGGTCTACAACCCGCTGCCAAACGGCAGCATCTATGCCGCCTACTCGACGTCCAGCAACCCGGCTGGCGAAACCAGCGGCAACGGTGGCCTGGAACTGGCTGCGAACAACAGCAGTCTGGACCCGGAAAAGAACCGCAACTACGAGATCGGCACCAAGTGGGACTTCTTCGGTGACGACCTGTCGCTGACCGCCGCGCTGTTTCGCACCGAGAAAACCAACGCGCGTATCAACGATCCGGATGGCGGCGCTACCCAAGTGCTGGACGGCGAACAGCAGGTCAATGGCCTGGAACTGACCTACACCGGCAAGCTGACCCGCAATTGGCGAGTCTTCGGTGGCTACACCTACATGGACAGCGAAGTGGTCAAAACCACCCTCGCCGCCGATGAAGGCAACCACATGCCAAGCACCCCACGGAACAACTTCACGTTCTGGTCGACCTACGACCTGGTGCCGGACAAGTTGACCGTCGGTGCCGGTGCGACCTTCGTCGATTCCCAGTTCGGCAACGTCGCCAACTCGGTGGAGATCCCGTCCTACTGGCGTTACGACGCGATGGCCAGCTACCGCCTGACCAAGAACGTCGACCTGCAACTCAACGTACAAAACCTGGCCGACAAGCGTTACTTCGACCAGGTATTCCAGACGCACTACGCCCACGTGGCGCCGGGCCGCACTGCTCTGCTGAGTGCCAACTTCCACTTCTGATAACAGAAGCGTGAAGACCAAAGCGCTCAGGTAAAAGCCCCGTTCATCAATGTGAACGGGGCTTTTGTGTGTAAAAAAGAATGCTTCTCGACAACTCACGGCATAATGCGCGCCGTGATGATGACATTTGAACGAACAAGGCGAGCGACGTGTTGAAGAAATCCCTGTTCCAGTTGCACTGGTTTTTCGGCATCAGCGCCGGACTGGTCCTGGCCCTGATGGGCATTACCGGGGCGGCAGTATCGTTTCAGGATGAAATCCTGCGGGCGCTGAACCCCTCTGTACTGCACGTCGAGAAGCAGATCGCCGGCGTGCTGCCACCGGCCGAACTGGTGGAAAAAATCGAAGGCGCTTCGGGCAAGACCGTCTCGATGCTCTGGGTCGAGATCGACAGTGGCAACGCTGCGCGGGTGATCTTCACAGCGCCGCCAGGCGAACGTCGCGGGCAGATGCGTTATTTCAACCCGTACACCGCCGAGTTCATGGGCGACGCCACGGGCCAGGACTTCTTTGGCCTGATGCTGCAACTGCACCGGGTCCTGGCCATGGGTGATGTCGGCCGGCAAATCACCGGCGCCTGTACGCTGATTCTGGTGTTCTTCTGCCTGTCCGGCCTGTACCTGCGCTGGCCGCGCCAGTGGAAGAGCTGGCGCGCCTGGCTGACGCTGGACTGGAAGAAAAAGGGTCGCAGCTTCAACTGGGACCTGCACTCGGTGGCCGGTACCTGGTGCCTGGTGTTCTACCTTTTGGCGGCGTTGACCGGGTTGTCCTGGTCGTACGAGTGGTACAACAAAGGGCTGACCAGGCTACTTTCCGATTCGCCACAAAACGAGCGAGCTCGTGGTGGTCGCGGCCCTGCGCCAAGCGGCCCGGCCCCCACCGCCGATTACGCCGCGATGTGGAGCAGCATCTACAGCGCCGCCGGCCCTGGTCTTTCGTCCTACAACGTTCGGATGCCGCCAGTGGCCGGGCAACCGGCAACCGTGTTCTACCTGCTGAAAGATTCGCCCCACGACCAGGCGCGGAACCAGATCACCCTCGATCCGGTGACCGGCGCGGTCAGCCGTCATGACCGTTACAGCGACAAGAGTCTCAAGGCGCAACTGCTGACCAGCATCTATGCACTGCACGTCGGCAGTTATTTCGGGCTGATCGGGCGGATCATCCTGACCATCGCCGCGCTGAGCATGCCGCTGTTTTTCGTCACAGGCTGGTTGCTGTACCTGGACCGTCGACGCAAGAAACGTCAGATCAAGAATGCCCGTAAAGGCCTTGAGCAACCGGGTAGCGACGCACCGGCATGGCTGATCGGCTTCGCCAGTCAAAGCGGATTTGCCGAACAACTGGCTTGGCAGACTGCCGGGCAATTGCAGGCTGCCGGATTACCGGTGAAGGTTCAGCCGCTGGCCGATGTCAGCGAACAGGACCTGCGAGATTCCAGCAACGCACTGTTTGTGGTCAGCACCTTTGGCGACGGCGAAGCGCCGGACAGCGCCCGTGGTTTCGAACGCAAAGTGCTGGGGCGTGCGCCGAGCCTCGAAAGCCTGAACTATGCCGTGCTCGGCCTCGGCGATCGCCAGTATCAACACTTCTGCGGCTTCGCCCGCCGCTTGCACACCTGGCTGGGCGAGCACGGCGGCAAGACCTTGTTCGCCCCGGTTGAAGTCGACGGTGGCGACCCTTACGCCCTGCGTCACTGGCAACAGCAACTCGGTCTGCTGACGGGCCAGGCACCGGTCGACACCTGGCAAGCGCCAAGTTACGACAACTGGACCCTGGCCCGTCGCGAGCTGATGAACCCGGACAGCAGCGGTTCGCCCGTGTATTTGCTGGGCCTCACCGCCCCCACTACCAGCAGTTGGCTGGCCGGTGATCTGGTAGAAGTGCTGCCGCGCAATGGTGCGTGGGCGATCGAGCATTTCCTCGACGGCTTGGGAATTGACGGTCGGGCCACGGTTGAACTCGATGGCTTGGCGCAGTCTCTGGAACAAGCCCTGGCCAGCCGCCAACTGCCCGAGAACCGCGCTCATCTGGTCGGCCTGCACGCGCAAGCGCTGGTGAGCGCGTTGGTGCCGCTGGCCCTGCGCGAATACTCCATCGCCTCGATCGCCGCCGACGGCGTACTGGAATTGATCGTGCGTCAGGAACTGCACCCAGACGGCAGTCTGGGCATCGGTTCCGGCTGGTTGACCGAACACGTCCCCGTGGGTAACCACATCAGCCTGCGGGTGCGGCGCAACAGTGGTTTCCATCTGCCGAACGAACCGGTGCCGATGATCCTGCTGGGCAACGGCACCGGCCTGGCCGGGTTGCGCAGCTTGCTCAAGGCACGGATTGCCGATGGGCAGCAGCGTCACTGGCTGCTGTTTGGTGAGCGTCATCGGGAACACGATTACCTGTGCCGTGCGGAGCTGGAAGAGTGGTTGATCAACGGTGATCTGGCGCGTCTGGACCTGGCGTTTTCCCGCGATCAGTCCGAGAAGGTTTATGTGCAGGATCGCCTGCGCGAGTCTGCCGATGAGTTGAAGACATGGCTGGCCGATGGCGCCGTAATTTACATCTGCGGCAGTTTGCAGGGGATGGCGTCAGGGGTGGACCAAGTGCTCAATGAAGTGCTGGGTGCGGATGAAGTCGAGCGCCTGATCGAACAAGGCCGCTACCGCCGCGACGTCTACTAATAGCGCGGTACATGATCATTCCCACGCTCCGCGTGGGAATGCAGCCTGGGACGCTCCGCGTCCCTTCCAGAGCCGAACGCGGAGCGTCCGTTGAGGCATTCCCACGCAGAGCGTGGGAACGATCAAGCATCAAGCCCTCAAACCGGCTGCAACTTACGCTCAAACACCCCCACCCCATCCAGATCCCGCAGCACGACACTCAACTCCCCCGACTGCCCATCGATGTTCACCTCGCCAAAAAACTGAAACCCGGCAAACGGCGAAGTGTTCTGCGCCGCGGGTGCCTTCTGGAATACCACCTCGGGGCCGAAAGTTTTATCCAGCGCATTAGGCCCGAAGCTCCCCGCATTCAATGGCCCCGCGACAAACTCCCAGAACGGTTCGAAGTCCTGGAACGCCGCACGCTCCGGGTGATAATGGTGCGCCGCGCAGTAATGCACATCCGCCGTCAGCCAGACGAAATTGCGTACCTGCTGCGCCCGCAGAAAGCCCAGTAATTCAGCGATCTCCAGCTCACGGCCTTGAGCCGGGCCCGGATCACCGTTGGCCACAGCTTCCCAACGCGCCACACCGGGGCTGACTTCGCCATCGGGTACACCGAGGCCGATGGGCATGTCGGCGGCGATGACTTTCCATTGGGCCTGGGAGCCTTTCAATTCACGTTTGAGCCAATCCAATTGCTCTCGACCGAGGAACGGTTTCGCGGCACCGAGGTTGTCGTCATTGGCACCGCGATAACTGCGCATGTCGAGCACGAACACATCGAGCATCGGCCCATAACTCAGCTTGCGATAAATCCGCCCGCCAGCATCGGCGCTCTGCAAACGCATCGGCGCGTATTCAAGCCAGGCCTGCCGCGCACGGCCCACCAGGCTGTGGATATCTTTGCTCTTGTAGCGATCATCCAGTTGCTTGCCCGGCGACCAGTTGTTCACCACTTCGTGGTCGTCCCACTGCCAGATCTGCGGCACTTCGGCGTTGAAGCGGCGGACGTTTTCGTCCATCAGGTTGTAGCGGTAATTGCCGCGATACTCGTCGAGGGTTTCGGCAACTTTGCTCTTGGCTTCGCTGGTGATGTTGCGCCACACCCGGCCGCTTTCGGTGGTCAGTTGCGCCGGCACCGGGCCGTCAGCGTAGATGGTGTCGCCGCTGTGGATAAAAAAGTCCGGCAGGCGCAGACGCATGGCTTCGTAGATGCGCATGCCGCCGATGTCCGGGTTGATGCCGAAGCCCTGGCCGACGGTATCGCCACTCCAGACGAACCGAATATCCCGCCGAGCGCTTGGCACACTGCGCAGATGGCCGAACCAGGGTTCACTGGCGACACCGCTCTGGGCGTCTTCGAACGTCACGCGGTAGAAAATCGCCTGATCGGCGGGCAGACCGGTGAGTTCGACCCGTGCGGTGAAGTCGGTGCGGGTATCGGCCAATGGCGAGACGAATCGACGAGGGTTGCTGAACAGGCTGCGCGTGTCCCATTCCACCACCATCCGCGCCGCACGGTCGCTACGGCTCCAGATCATCGCCCGGTCGCCCAACAGATCGCCGGACTGCACACCGTCGGTGAGTTGCGGCCGATCATTGACCGAAGCAATCACCGCCGGCGCCAGGCCGGGCAGCAATAGCCCGGCCCCGACAGCTTGTATGACACGACGGCGGCCGAGGTCGAATTCGCTCATGGTGCTCTCCCTGAAAAAGGAAAACTAAAGCATGGCCGCATGAAGCAGGTATGACACAAAAATCAACCAACACCACAGGGTCGATTTTTTGCCTTTAAGCGTTAGCCGGCTCCAGCGCCAGTTCCACTGTTTCTGGCCGCTTGAGCACCGAATACACCACCGCCGTCAGCAAACTCCCGGCGACAATCGCCAGCAGATACAACAGCGCATGGTTGATCGCATTCGGAATCAGCATCACGAACAACCCACCGTGTGGCGCCATCAGTTTGCAGCCGAAGTACATCGACAACGCACCGGTCAGCGCGCCGCCAGCGATGCTCGCCGGAATCACCCGCAACGGGTCTTTGGCCGCGAACGGAATCGCCCCTTCGGAGATAAAGCACAGCCCCAGCACCAGCGCCGCTTTACCGGCCTCGCGTTCTGTCTGGGCGAACTTGCGCCGGGCAATGAACGTGGCGATGCCCAGCCCGATCGGCGGCACCATGCCGGCGGCCATGGTCGCGGCCATCGGTGCATAACTCTGCGATGCCAGCAGCCCCACCGAAAACGCGTAAGCCGCCTTGTTGATCGGCCCGCCGAGGTCGACGCACATCATGCCGCCCAGCAGCACACCGAGCAGAATCGCGTTGGTGGTGCCCATGCTGTCGAGGAAGTGGGTGAGCCCCGCGAGCATCCCGGCCACCGGTTTGCCGACCACGTAGATCATCACCAGACCGGTGAACAGGCTCGCCAGCAACGGAATGATCAGGATCGGTTTCAGCGCTTCAAGACTTTGCGGCAAGCGCGCATAGCGATTGATCGCCTGGGCTGCATAGCCAGCGATGAAACCGGCAATGATCCCGCCGATGAAACCGGCGCCCAGGGTGCTTGCCAGCAAACCACCGATCATCCCCGGCGCCAGGCCCGGACGGTCAGCGATCGAGTAGGCGATGTAACCCGCCAGCAGCGGCACCATCAGTTTGAACGCGGTCTCGCCGCCGATCTGCATCAGCGCCGCCGCGAGCGTGCCTTGCTCCTTGAACGCAGTGATGCCGAACACGAAGGACAAGGCAATCATCAGACCGCCCGCCACCACCATCGGCAACATGAACGAGACACCGGTCAGCAGGTGTTTGTAGAGGCCGGTCTTCTCTTGCTTCGCCGGGCCTTTGGCGCCGGTCGCAGCGCTTTCCTGCTTGCCCTCGGCCAGGGCTTTGTTCAGCGTCGCTTCGGCCTGTTTCAGGGCGATACCAGTACCACAACGATAGATTTTCTTGCCGGCGAAACGCTCGGTGGCGACTTCGATATCGGCCGCCAGCAGCACCACATCAGCATCGGCAATCGCCGCTGCGCTGAGTGGATTGCGTGCGCCGACCGAACCCTGGGTTTCCACTTGCAGGTCGTAACCCAGACGTTTGGCCGCTTGCTGCAAGGCTTCGGCGGCCATGAAGGTGTGGGCGACGCCGGTCGGGCACGCGGTGACGGCCACCAGGCGCGGCGCATTTTTAACCACCGCAGCAGGTTCGGCGGTGGCTTCAGCGGTGGCTTCAGCCGCGACGTAAACCTCGGCTTCCTCCCCCCCACGGCGCAGCACGGCTTCGACATCTTGCAGGGCCTGGGCCGGAGTGCTCTGGAACACACGCTTGCCGACGAACCGCGACATGTCCACCGGCGCGCTGGTGACCAGCAACACCCACTCGGCGGCCTCAAGGGTCGCCGCCGACAGTTGGCGTTCCGGATGGGCCGCGTCAACGACTTCGACGCTGGTGCTCCAGCCCTGACGCTGGGCCGCTGCATCGAGCAGACGAGCGCACAGCACACTGGTGACCATGCCGTTCGGGCAGGCCGTAACAATGGCTAATTTCATTGCAAACCCTCTTATTGTTCTGTCAGGGGGCGCACGCGCACGCCCTGTTCGAGCTGCGCCAGTTGCGCGGCGTCGCCGATGCCAAAACCGATCTGGGTCACGGCCATGGCGGCAATCGCGGTGGCGGTGCGCAAGGTCTGTTCAGGCGTATCGGCACTGAGCAAGCCGTGCAGCATGCCCGCCAGCAACGAATCCCCCGCACCGACGGTGCTGAGCACGCTGACCTTGGGTGGCGTGGCGTGCATCGCCGAGCCGACACTGAACCAGTTCACCCCGTCCGCACCGTGGGAAATCACCACGTGCTCGATGCCATGAGCATGCAAACGGCTCGCTGCCTCGGCTTGGGCGCCCACGGAAACCACTTCGCAATCCAGTGCTTCAGCCAGCTCTTCGGTGTTGGGTTTGATCAGCCATGGGCCGGCCGACAGGCCAGCGCGCAAGGCTTCACCGCTGGTGTCGAGCGCGACGTTCAAGCCGCGTTTTTTCAAGCGCAGGATCAACTCCCGCAACCATTGAGCACTCACGCCACGGGGCAAGCTGCCGGCCACCACGACGGCGTCATGCCCGGGTGCAATCTGGTCGAGCCGATCGAGCAAAGCCTGCTGCGCCGCTTCACTGACCCGCGGCCCCGGGCCGTTGATGTCGGTGATGCGCCCATCGCTTTCCGCCAGTTTGATGTTGCTGCGGGTCTCGCCGGGAACGCGGACAAACGCGTCGGTAAAGCCGCGTTTGGCGAACAGGGTTTCGAATGCCTGAAGGTTGTCTTCCCCGAGAAATCCGCTGACGGTCAGCTGATGCCCGAGGTCGGCCAGCACCTGCGCCACATTCACCCCTTTGCCGGCGGCGTGGGTGTGCATTTCGTCGCTGCGATTGACCTGACCGGGCACAAGCAACGGCAATTGAACGGTGAGGTCCAGCGCCGGATTGAGGGTCAGGGTTAAGATCTTGGCCATTACAGCGCCTCCACTAATGCGCGGACTTCGTTCGCG
The DNA here is from genome assembly GCF_058802085.1 of Pseudomonas sp. GW822-FHT02G04. Taxonomy (NCBI): domain Bacteria; kingdom Pseudomonadati; phylum Pseudomonadota; class Gammaproteobacteria; order Pseudomonadales; family Pseudomonadaceae; genus Pseudomonas; species Pseudomonas sp. GW822-FHT02G04. Next base: position 113,594 of record NZ_JBXANU010000007.1, on the reverse strand, counting down.
CTGCCCACGGCCAGGGCCTGTTGGGCAAGGGTTTGAGTCTGGGTCAGGCTGAGTTCACGAATGCGCGCCTTGACCTCGGCAATGCTGCGGCCCGACACGCTCAACTCATCCACACCCAGGCCCACCAGCACCGGCACCGCCAGCGGATCGGCCGCCAGTTCACCGCACACGCCGACCCACTTGCCATGAGCATGAGCCGCACGCACGGTGATGTCGATCAGTTGCAGCACCGCCGGATGCAAGCCGTCAGCCTGGGCCGACAAAGTCGGATGACCACGGTCGATGGCCAGGGTGTACTGGGTCAGATCGTTGGTGCCGACGCTGAAGAAGTCCACCTCTTTGGCCAATACCGGCGCCAGCAAGGCGGCCGACGGCACTTCGATCATGATCCCCAGTTGCAGGTCCGCGACCGGGATTTCCAGACGCAGACGTTCGGTCATATCCCGAGCCTGGCGCCACTCATCGACGCTGCCGACCATCGGGAACATGATCCGCAAGGGACGGTTATCCGCCGCACGCAGCAAGGCACGCAATTGCGCCTCCATGACCTGCGGGCGTTGCAGGGTCAGGCGAATGCCACGCACGCCGAGGAACGGGTTTTCTTCTTTCGCGATCGGCCAGTACGGCAGCGGTTTGTCGCCACCGACGTCGAGGGTGCGCACCACCAGCGGCCGCCCGGCAAGGCCATCGAGTACACGACGGTATTCGACTTCCTGGGTGGCCTCGTCCGGCGCTTGCGAGTGGGCCATGAAAATCAGTTCGGTGCGCAACAGGCCAATGCCTTCGGCGCCCTGCTCCACTGCACTGGTGACGCCAGCGCTTTCACCGATATTGGCGAACACTTCCACGGGATGGCCGTCAGTGGTCAGCGCCGGTTGATGGCGTTGCTCGGCGGCGGCTTTGAGGCGCAGTTCGCGGGTGTCGCGCTCTTCGGTGGCGCGCTGCAAGGTCGCGGCATCGGCGTCCACGTGCAGGCGGCCGCGTTGGCCATCGATCAACAGCGGCGTGCCCGGTTTCAGCAGCAACACGGCGGCGCCGGCGCCCACCAGTGCTGGAATACCCAGGGCCCGAGCGACAATCGCACTGTGGGCCGTGGCACCACCGCGAGCGGTGAGAATGCCGGCGACGCGCGTCGGATCAAGACGCGCCACGTCCGACGGGCCGACTTCGTCCATCACCAGAATGTACGGTTGCGCAGGCTCCGCAGGCGTTTCGACGCCACACAAATGCGCCAGCACCCGACGGCCAATGTCGCGCAAGTCGGCGGCACGTTCGGCGAGCAACGCGTCCTGCAGCGCTTCCTGTTGTTTAGCAGCGGCTTCGATCACCGTCATCCACGCCGCTTCGGCACTTTCACCTTGCTTGAGGCGGGTTTCGACTTCGTCGGTCAGTTCCGGGTCGTCGAGCATTTCCTGATGGGTGATGAAAATCTCGCGAATCGCTTTGGCCTTGCTGCGCTCGATCAGGCCTTCGATGTCGCGACGCACATCCGCCAGCGCTTGCTTGAGACGTTCACGCTCGATGGCGGCGGACTCACCGCGCAGCGGGTAATCGATGACTTGCAGCACTTGAATATGCGCCGGGCCGATGGCGATCCCCGGTGCGGCGGCAATCGCCTGAATCAGGCTGCCGGACTTCGGCGCGATCAGCGCTTCGGCGATCTCCACTTCCACGAGCACTTCGCGCTGCTGGCTCACCACCGGCAGCGGCTCGACTTCTTCACCGAGGCCTTCTTCGATGGCCGCCAGCAAGGCGGGCAAGGCGTCGGCGGCGATGACCGGTTCGGCGATGAGTTCCAGCACCTGACCGCGACGGGCGCCAAGGCTGAGCAGTTTGCTCAAACTCTTCACCGACACCGCGCTGTCGTGACCATCGACGATGCGTATACGGATCTCGCCTTCAAAACTTTTCGCCAGTTGCGCGAGGATCTTCGCCGGGCGCGCATGCAAACCGTGAGCGTTGGCCAAGGCAATGCGTGCACTCGGCCAGTCCGCCGGCAGTTCACCGCCAAGGACTTCCAGCACCGCGCGGCTGCTGGTGGCACGGCCCAATTCTTGACCGCGACCTTCAATCAGCAACGCGCAAAGACGTTCGAGCAGTGCCTGATGGGCTTCACCAAGGCTGGCCAGACAGAACAGCCCGCTCAACGGCTGACCAAGGTAGCGAATGGGTTTGTCCGGGGTAACGAACGCCAGGCCGGGACGCTTCACCGTTTGTTCGCTGTGCAGCCACCACAGGCCATCGCCCAGCGGCAGCGCTTCGACCTGCTGCAAGACGCCGGCAAAACCGTTGCTCACGCAATCGGCCTGACGCAGCAAACGGGCACCGCGCCAAACCAGCTCTTCGAAGTCATCGGCGGACACACCGAGGCCGATCATCTGTGCGTCCAGTGCCAGCTCTTGTGGCGCGCCTTGCAGCAATTTCAGCAAGGCTTCGGCGGAACTGGCGCGGCGCAGGGCCTGGCCCAGGTCGGTTTCACCGAGGGCACGGGTCAGCAGCTGCAGCAGGCGCAGGTGTTCATCAGATTTGGCGGCGATACCGATGGCCAGATAAACGATATGACCATCGCCCCAGTCCACGCCGTCAGGAAATTGCATCAGCCGCACACCGGTGGCAAATACCTGATCGCGGGTTTCCGGAGTGCCGTGGGGGATGGCGATACCTTGGCCGAGAAAGGTCGAGCCCTGGGCTTCCCGGGCCTGCAAGCCTGCGAGGTAACCGTCCGCCACCAGGCCATCGGTCACGAGTCGGTCAGCGAGCAATTGCAAGGCGGTGGCTTTATCCACAGCCGACTGGCCCATGGATATCTGCTCTATGGTGAGCTCGAGCATGCTTTCTCCTTTTTGGCGCCGTGTGACGCCAGGTATTGTTTTGATTGATTCAGCTTAGGCGTTTTGAGTACACCTTTTCAGACGCAGTTTTGGCGGTTTCGCGGCAGAACCGGCCAAAGCGACCTATAACGTAGAAAATACGCCTGCTGAAACGTTTAATCTAGAATATTAGGCACGTTACTCGATAATGTCTCATCCTTGAAGTCCAATTGTCGGATGTGCTGCGACAATGGTCGCCTGCCGCAATCGGGTAGGATTGGCGAAAATGTCGGGGCACGCTCTAAAAACAAGGAATACCGGGTTGAAACTCAGTGATATTGCACAATTGGCCGGCGTCTCCGTGACCACCGCCAGTTACGTCATCAATGGCAAGGCCGAACAGCAACGCATCAGCAGCGCCACCGTCGAGCGCGTGCGGGCAGTGGTCGAACAACATGGCTTCACGCCCAACCCGCAGGCCGCCGGGCTGCGCAGTCGGCACACCCGCACCCTGGGCTTCATTCTGCCGGACCTGGAAAACCCCAGTTACGCGCGAATCGCCAAACTGCTGGAACAAGGCGCTCGGGCGCGCGGCTATCAGCTGCTGATCGCCAGCTCCGACGATGCGCCGGACAGCGAACGGCAATTGCTGCAACTGTTCCGCGCCCGCCGCTGCGATGCGCTGATCGTCGCCAGTTGCCTGCCGGCCGGCGACGACAGCTATCGCCAGTTGCAAGCCAAAGGCATTCCGATCATCGCCATCGACCGGGTGATGGAGCCCGAGTACTTCTGCTCGGTGATCAGCGATGATCGTGAAGCCAGCCTGCACCTGACTCGCAGCCTGCTGGAGCCGCTGCCAAAACAGATCGCGCTGATCGGCGCACGTCCCGAATTGAGTATCAGCCAGGAGCGGGCGGCGGGCTTCAAGGAAGCGCTGAACGGCTTCAAAGGCGAGGCGCTGATCGAGCACGGCGAGTCGTTCAGCCGTGAGTGCGGCAAACAATTGATGGAAGAATTAATTCAGCGCCTGGGCCATTTGCCAGATGCGCTGGTGACCACGTCCTACGTGCTGCTTCAGGGCGTGTTCGATGCCTTGCACGATTTCCCGCTGAAAACCCGCCCACTGCGCCTGGGCACCTTCGGTGATACGCAGTTGCTGGACTTCCTGCCACTGCCGGTCAACGCCATGGCCCAGCAGCATCAACTGATCGCCGACAAAGCCCTGGAACTGGCAGTGGCCGCCATCGAACAGGCCGATTACCAGCCTGGCGTGCAGGCCATCGCACGGACCTTCAAGCAGCGTATTCGTCAGGATTGAGCCGTGGAACTGATCGACACCCACACTCATCTGGATTTTCCGGACTTCGACCCGGATCGCCAGGCGCTGCTGGCCCAGAGCCGCGCGCTCGGCGTGCGGCGGATGGTGGTGCTGGGGGTGTATCAGGCCAATTGGCAGCGGGTCTGGGAGTTGGTGCAAAGTGATCCCGATCTGTACGCGGCGTTCGGTTTGCACCCGGTGTATCTGGATAACCATCGCCCTGAAGATTTGACCGAACTCGGTGACTGGCTGACGCGGTTAGCGGACCATCGCCAGCTATGCGCGGTGGGCGAGATCGGTCTGGATTACTTCATCGAAACTCTGGATCGTGAACGTCAGCAAACGCTGTTCGACGCCCAACTGCAACTGGCGGCGGACTTCAACCTTCCAGCATTGATTCATGTGCGACGCAGCCACGCAGCGGTAATCGCCACACTCAAACGGTTTCGCTTGAAACGGGCGGGGATCATTCATGCCTTCGCCGGCAGCCAGGAAGAGGCTCGCGAATACATCAAGCTCGGTTTCAAACTCGGCCTCGGCGGCGCCGCGACCTGGCCGCAGGCCTTGCGCATGCACCGGGTGATTGCCGGTTTGCCCCTTGAATCGGTGGTACTGGAAACCGACTCACCGGACATGGCCCCCGCCATGTTCCCAGGCCAACGCAACAGCCCGGCCCATTTGCCGGCGATCTGCGAGGCACTGGCCACCCTCATGACGATCAGCCCCGAACAATTGGCCGCTGCCAGCACGGCCAACGCCTGTGAGCTGTTTAACTGGTAATCCAATACCTGTGGGAACGATCATGCTTAAACCCGGAACGCGCTGATCAACTGCTTGAGCTCCACCACCTGCGCCGACAATGCTCGGCTCGCATTCTCGGTCTGGTGCGCGCCTTCGGCGGTACGCTCGCCGGCGCGGTTGATCTCGACGATGTTCTGGTCGATATCGTGAGCCACAGCGGTCTGCTGCTCTACCGCAGCGGCAATCTGCTGGTTCTGGTCGACGATCATGCCGACGGCGCCGAGGATGTTTTCCAGCGCCTGCTGGACCTTTTCCGACTGCCCGACTGTGCCACTAGCCATCTGATGACTGGTGCCCATCGCCTTGACCGCCGCACCGACACCGCTGTGCAGCTTGGCGATCATCTGCTCGATTTCTTCGGTCGATTGCTGGGTGCGTTTGGCCAGGGTCCGGACCTCATCCGCCACCACCGCAAAACCACGGCCCTGCTCGCCCGCGCGCGCAGCTTCGATGGCGGCATTGAGGGCCAGCAGGTTGGTCTGTTCGGCAATGCTTTTGATCACTTCCAGCACACGGCTGATGGACTGACTGTCGCTGGCCAGTTGATTGATTACCCGCACCGACTGATCGATTTCACTGGCCAGTGCAGCAATACTGCCCTGCTGGGACTCCACCAATCCGCGACCGCTGATGGTCTCGTCATTGACGCTGTGGGCGCTGCTGACAGCCGCAGAGGCACTGCGCGCCACCTCCAGAGAAGTGGCCGACATCTGGTTCATCGCCGTGGCGACCTGTTCGATCTGTGTGCGCTGCCCCGCCACCGCCAGGTTGCTCTGGGCGGATACGTGTTCGACCTGCCCAGCCTGACGCTCGACCTCGCTGACGGTCTGGCCCACTCGCTCGATCAGATCATGGATTTTCTTCACGGTGCCGGTGAACACCTCGCCCAACTCGCCCAGTTCATCGCGGCTGTTGGCGCTGAAGGTCACGGTCATGTCACCGGCCGCCACCTTGTCCATCACCGCGCCAAGACGCTTGAGGGTGGTGCGGGTCGAGGCGTAGAACCCGCCATAGAGGTAAAAAATCAATACAAACACCAGCGCCAGCGCTACCGCCTGCAACACCATGTGGGTACGGTGCTGCTCCAGTCGCTGCTGCAACTGGGTGCCGAGAAACTTCAGGGTGGCTTCGTTGAGTTGATAGGTCTGGTCCATCAGGCCCGTGACCTGATCGAAAAAGGCCTGCCACGGCGCATCGAGGGTGTCGGCCATCACCACCTGTTCTTCGAACAGTTCACTGGCCTTTTTCAGGGAGGCCTTGCTGCTTTCTGCCTGAGCCGCCAGGGTTTCGTGCGCGGCTTTACTGGAGCCCAGTGCGTCCTTCAACTTCAGGCCGTATTCGGCCTGAAGTTTTTCGATCTGCGCCAGCAACTCATCAAATCGGGTACTCGAGGCCGAATTGAGAAAACCCTGCCCCAGCGAGTAAGACCCCATCGCCCGGCCTTCACCGAGTGTCTGGGTAACGGCCGGCGTGACGTTGGTAATGAGTTCACTCAGCTGACGCATGTCGCTCTGGCTGTCGCGGCTCAGGCCGGCCTGACTGGCAATGATATGGCTGAAAATCTGCGCGTTGCCGAGCAACTTGCCGATCAGCGCACTTTTGCTTTGCAGGGAGTTTTCCGCTTGCTGGGCCTTGAACGCGGCGATCATTTCATCGCGTTTGCCATCGAAAAACGTGATTTGTTCCGGGTCAGTGGTCATCGCCGCCAGCCCCTGCAAACGGCTCAGGACGCTTTGCTCCAGGGCACTGATCGTCGATTCGACATGACCGGCTTTGCTGGACTGGCCCAGGGTGACGTTGATCTGTACCAGGTTGTTCAGGGTTTCCAGGTCTCGACGCAGGCTCAGGCCGCTGCCCAACAGGTCGAGGCTCTGCAACTCGATCCGGGTGCCCTGGAATTCGCGATAGGAATCGCGCACCAGATAGAAGTTGGTCACCAGCATCGGTACGAGGAACAGCACGCTGATCAGGCTGAACTTCATGCCGAAGCTCAAGCGGTTCATCAGCGCGACGGCGGGATAGAGCAAGCTCTTCACTGTGAAGTCTCCCTTTGATTTCTTATTTTTATTGGCAGGCGCGCAGAGACAGCAGATAGCCACTATTGGCGCTGCCTCTGTATAGCCTAAATCGGAGGGAGGTTTTGTAACTTAAGGTTAACGACAGGTCGCCGTTGTTGGAGCGGATGAGCCCCTGTGGCGAGGGAGCTTGCTCCCGTTCGGCTGCGAAGCAGTCGTAAATCCGGACAACTCGATCTGTCTGAAACGGCGTAGGGGGCCGCTTCGCGCCCCAGCGGGAGCAAGCTCCCTCGCCACAGGCAAGCCCCTAGCCACAATGAAGTTCGCTTCAGATGTGTTGTGGATTACGACAACACTGTCCACAACGCAAACCCGGCATACCAAAGCACCGCCGCGCGCAGCAGCAGTTCCCAGATCCGGTCCAGGCTGTTGATGCCGTCCGGGCCGACCACCGGCGCCGGAATTTCACCAGCCACCAGTCCGACCTTCTCGATCAGTTGGGCGGCGCTGATGTTCCAGTTCAGCAGCTCATGCAGCATCACCCGGCTGACCGCGACAAAGTTGCCAACCAGCGCGAAGCTCGCCGCCAGCAACCGCACCGGCACCCAATCGAATGCGTGGCGCAGTTGTGTCGCGCGCTCGACCACGGCCGGATTTTGCCCATGCTCTTCGGCCAGCGCCAGCAGTCGATAGCTCAGGGCCGCGACCGGGCCCAGCAGGAAATACCAGAAGATCACCGCGAAAAAGCTTTGATAGGCCTCCCACAGCAGATGCCCCTGCACCCGTTCCAGCAGTTGCTCGCCGCTGTCAGCGCAGATATCCAGGTCGCGTTTGGCCACATGGGCGGCAGCCTGCAGGTCTTCCCGGCGCCAGGCATCGCGAAACGGCCCCAGGCCGCCCAGCAGATCGCCACGCCCCAGACTGTAAATCACCACCAACAGGTGCACGGGCAACGCCAGCAAGCCATAGGCCACCGGGTCCAGCACCACCAACAGCAGCCCCAGTAGTGCCACCGGCAACAACACCAGCACCACCAGTATCAGCCACGGACGGTTGGTCATGCGTGGGCTGGCTTCAAGCTTGTTCAGCTCGCGCACCCAGCCGCCATCACGTTGGACCCGATGGCGCAGGGCCGAGAATTTTTCGATCCAGACCGCCAACAGCAGCACCAGAAAACTCATTGTTGCTCCTCTTCTTCCTGAGCGGCTTTTGCCAGGGCCGCGCGATAGCGTGCCCAGTCAAACGCCGGTCCCGGATCAGTCTTGCGCCCGGGTGCAATGTCGCTATGCCCACAGATACGTTGCGCGGTGATGCCCGTGAAGGCGCTTTGCAGCTGTCGGGTCAGAGTCGTCAACGCCTGATATTGCGCATCGGTAAACGGTAGATCATCCGTGCCTTCAAGCTCGATGCCCACGGAAAAATCGTTACAGGTTTCCCGTCCCTCGAAACACGAAACGCCGGCGTGCCAGGCGCGCTCAAGACAAGAGACAAACTGAGTGACGGTGCCGTCACGTTCAATCAGAAAGTGTGCAGACACCCGCAGGTCGGCGATCCCTGCAAAGTAGGGATGTTCCGTGACATCCAGGCGATTCTGGAAAAATTCCTGCACCTTGCCGGTCAGAAACTGCGCGGGCGGCAGACTGATGTTGTGGATCACCAGCAGGGAAATCTCGCCCTCGGGGCGCGCATTGAAGTTGGGCGAAGGGCATAAACGCACACCCTGACACCAACCACTCGCGGGGTCCAACTGCATACAGGCTCCTTCAACGACGACTGTGTTGGCGCCCAGTATGCCGCGATAGACCCTCGGCGCGCGATCACTTGCCGCGATTGAGACGCCGCAGGTTGCCCAGCACTGATTCCAGCGCCCGATCGAACAGCAAGGTGTCGTCCAGCCTACGCACCGCGCCACGCCGAAACTCCAGGACCAGGCCGGTACGGTTGTGCTCCAGCACTTTCATTCCGGTACGGTCGACAAAGATGTACTTGCCGGTGGTTTCAATGATCGCCGTCAATTTACAACGCAGGGTGTTTTCCTCGTCTTCCTGAAACTCGACCCAGCACCCCGGGCGCAGTTGATCGACTTGCAGTAGCGCGACATCATCCTCCGGCAAACGCACCGAGGCCGTTTCGACCGGGCCTTCGTCAGCAGTACGAAGCACGATTTCCTCCTGCACTTCGACCATCATCGGCCCCTCGACAGGCGTGCTGCTCTGGCTCGGACGTTCAAACAGTTGAACGTGCAGGGCTTCCAGCTCGCTGAAAAACTCGCTGGTAGCGAACGGGTCGAATGCCGAGCTGTTCAGCCCATCGCGCAACGACTTGAGCAACCCTGGCACCAGCGCCAACAAGCGCAGGCTCGCGTCGGGTTCGTCATGACGCTGCACGCTCCAGATCAACTGTTCCATGGTCTGCACATCGGCGTGCCATTCGGCGGACTGGTCACCGTGCTTGAGGCAGGTCAGCAACAGCACCTTGCTCCACGCCGCTTGAACAAACGCCACCACGCTGTGCGGCAAAACCTTGCCCATCAACGCCTGATTCAGCGCTTGCTCGACGCGCTGACGCGCCAGTTCAGTCCTGGCGCGGCCTTCTTCGGCGTCACGGGTGCGCTGCTCAAGCAATTCGCTGCGACGGCGCTCGTCACTGGTGAAGGCGAGGAAATCCGCCAGCAGTTCGGAAAAGATCGCCGGGTCATCGACAAAGTCATTCAACAAGCGCTGCACCACCTGCTCGATGCGCAGGTACAGACTGTCGCGCTGATGGTCATCGCACTCACCCCAGCCCATGGCTGCCGAGGCAATTTCGTTGAGCAAGCGCCGGGCGGGATGGCTACCGCGGCTGAAAAAACTCTTGTCGAGCACCGCGACTTTCAGCATCGGAATCTGCAAGCGGCCGATCAGCGCCTTGAGGGAATCCGGCAGGTTGCGGTCATCGAGAATGCATTCGAAGAGCATGGCGATCAGGTTGATCACGTCTTCATCGGCCACCCCGACCACCCGCGATCTGCCACTTTTGACACTGACCCTAGTCAGCAGCAGTTCGAGCTGGTTACGCAGGTCGAAGTCGTCCTGAACCGCCAGCGCCGGCACGTATTGCTGCAAGTGCGAGAGCAGGCGCAGCAGATCGCGGGTAGAAATGGGCTGGGTCTGGGCACTGACCTCCAGAGTCGGCGCAACACTGCCGCGCACATGGAGCAGCAACTCCTGCAAGGCGGCGAAAACTTCCTGCACCCCCTCGTCAATCTGTGGATTGCCGCTGCGACTCCCTGCCTCGACAGGGTCGGCGTGAACGCTGGCAGCCGCTCGATCGGTGGCACGTCGCGCCGGGGCGGGCTTGAGGTCCGGCAGCACGCCGGTGGCGATCAGCAGTTGATTGGCTTCGGCGTAGAGCTGATCGGCGTTGCTGAGCACATAGCGCTCGAACAGCTTGAGGATGATCAGCTTGACCTTGATCTCCATTCCCAGGTTGCGCCCCGCCTGCAGGAAATACTCGCAGAGCAGCGTCGGCCCCAGGGGGTTGTGCTGTTCGACCAGTTTCTTGCCCAGCAGGGTGCTCAGTCGGGCGGTGAGCTGGTCGAGGGCGAAGCCATCGCGGTTCAGCACTTTGCCGACCATGACCTCCACCGCCACATTACGCTCCATATCGTCATGGGATAACGACACCGAGGTATCGAAAGCCAATGCCCGGGGCAAGGCAGCCTGTGAGGTGTCGCACTGCGTAAGTCTGAGGAAAGCCTCGACGAACTGCTCGAGAAAACCGCGCTCGATATTTTTGCGCTTGAGGCGCAAATCGCGCATGGCTTCGAAGAAGATGTTTTGCTCGACATCGTTCCGGGCCCGGTCGGCCATTTCGAACAAGGTGTCGTCGGCGTTATCGAACAGCTCCTGCAAACCCTGCTTGAGCTGTTGAGCTGCTTTGTCGCGAACCTGAAGCAGAATCACGGGCAGGCGGGCGAGCAGCGAATGAGTCGCCTGGTCGGTAGTCGCCTTGTGCAAAGGCACTACATTCCCGTCGTTGTGCATCCAAGCCTCCTGAAACGGTGATTCTTCGGTTCGGTAAGAAAGATCGAGCACGCCGGCCACACAGCCGGCGCTCAGCGGAGAACATTGCCCACCCGCTGTCATTCAATAATCGGGAATCCAAAGGTACGTCAAAGCTATGACGTCAAATGCAAGGCAGAATTATCTGCAAAAGACCTCTCTTGTGCCAGCAGACTCTGCGCTCCCAAAGAAACAGACGTTTATGAAAGACCCTTGCTTAGAGTCAATTGCTCACGCGAATCGACCAAATGCAGGTTTGCGAACGACGGGATGGTTGTTGATGCCTTGGGTTGCCTCGCGCCATGGCCCTATAATCGGGCCACTTTGTTTGTGGAGCCCGTTATGCCGAATCTACGTCTCGCCGATTTGACCGCCGAAATCGAAGCCAACGTGCGCCGCGCGTTGCTCGAGGACATCGGCAGCGGCGACATCACCGCGCAACTGATCCCGGCCGAACGTCTGGCCAAAGCCACGATCATCACCCGCGACGCTGCCGTCATCAGCGGCACTGCGTGGGTCGATGCCGTGTTTCGGCAGCTGGATCCGCGGGTCGCCGTGCACTGGCAGGTGAGCGATGGCGAGCGGGTGATACCCAATCAGGTGCTGTTCCACCTCGAAGGCCCGGCACGCTCGCTGCTCACCGGCGAACGCAGCGCGCTGAACTTCCTGCAACTGCTCTCGGGCGTGGCCACTCGCGCGCAGTACCTGGCGGATTTCGTCGCCCAAACCCAAGTGAAGTTGCTCGATACCCGCAAAACCCTGCCGGGGCTGCGTCTGGCCCAGAAATACGCCGTGACCTGCGGCGGTTGCTACAACCACCGCATCGGCCTGTATGACGCCTTCCTGATCAAGGAAAACCATATCGCCGCCTGCGGTGGCATCCCTGAGGCTATTGCTGCCGCGCACAAGATCGCTCCGGGCAAACCAGTGGAGATCGAAGTGGAGAACCTGGCGGAGCTCAAAGAAGCCCTGGCGGCGGGGGCCGACATCATCATGCTCGATGAACTGAGCCTGGATGATATGCGCGAAGCCGTGCGCCTGAACGCCGGCAAGGCAAAACTGGAGGCCAGCGGCGGCATCAACGAAAGTACGTTGCTGCCGATTGCGCAAACCGGGGTGGATTACATTTCGATTGGTGCGATGACCAAGGATGTGAAGGCCGTGGACCTGTCGATGCGACTGAGTCTCTGATCACACCCCTGATAATCAAAAACGCCAGCCTCATGAAGGCTGGCGTTTTTTTCAGACCACCAGATTGTTCATCTCGCAGTACTCTTCCCACTCGACGCCCAATACCTCGGCCGCCTCCTTGTGCAGTGCCAGGCGCGCGGCCTCGTACTCTTCGGGGCTTGAGGTGTACTTGAGTGTCAGTTCCCAAGGCTGCAAACCCTGGGCTTCTGCCTCATCCTCGAACGCCCACTGGATCTGGTCTTTCTGATCGTCGGCAGGCAAGTCCTTGATCTCGTCCATCAATTCGGGTGCGTCCAGCACGTACTTTCTCAGGGCTTCTTCGTGTCTGGCTTCTTGGGTCAATTCTTTAACGGTCATGGCGTTCTCGCTGATCTGGGGAATGGAAGATGGATCTGGATCATCAAGGATCTCTCTGACGCAAAAAACCGTTTGAAGCCCGGTTTGTCTGGCCTTCAGAACCATTCGGGATCATCTGAAAACTGCTGGGCGATGCTCATGCAGGCAACGAATATAGGACGTTTTGCCGATGATTTACACGGCTCTTTACATCTATCCCGCAAAAAGCTGAGTGCAAGAGATGCTGGAGACCTCGGGGAACATAAATCCAAATCCCAAGTCATAGCGATGTGCCATATCAGCACTTCACAAGGAACCCCAGTGATGCGCAGCTTTTTAAAGCTTTCGTCCACCCGACTTGCCGCTGCTACCCTGCTGCTCGGCAGCCTGACACTGGCCAGCGCTGCTCAAGCGGCTGTCGAAGTCACCTCTGACCCTTCGCTGTACTCCGACAAAATCTCCGCCCTCCACAATTCATACGGCAAGGACACGCTCGTCAGAACCAGCGTCAGCATCGATGATCTGGACAACCTGCAAAAAACCGTGAAGGCCAATGCCAGCGAACTGGAAAGCCAGAAGCGCACCATCAGCGAACAGGCCCGTCAGATCGAAGAACTCAAACGCAACAGCGGTTCCAGCACCAGCTCCAGCAGCAAAGAGATTGATGACCTCAAGCGCACGGTCAATGAACAGGAACGTGACCTGAACAGCCTCAGCAAGCAAGTGGAAGAGCTCAAGCGCAACAGCGGCTCCAGCTCCAGTTCGAACAACAGCGAGATTTCCAGCCTGAAACAGAAGATCAACGACCAGGATCGCGCGATGGATCAACTCAAGCGCACCGTCGAGGAGCTGAGCAGAAAGGTGAAGTAAGCGGGGGGAAATGGTGCCCGAGACAGGAATCGAACCTGCGACCTTCGCGTTACGAGTGCGCTGCTCTACCGGCTGAGCTACACGGGCTGTGGGCTAAACCTAGCACTGGTCTCGAGGTCCGGCAACTTGTGGCGAGGGAGCTTGCTCCCTCGCCACACCAAATTCCACGCTCAGCTTTTTCCTGCACACAGCAAAACGCCCCGAACCAGTCGGGGCGTTTTGCTGTTCAGCGGTTAAGCGCGGGGGTAATTAAACGCCCGAAGCCTTGGCCGCTGCTACGTCTTTGATGGACAGCTTGATACGGCCGCGGTTGTCCACGTCCAGTACCAGAACTTCCACTTCCTGGCCTTCTTTCAGGATGTCGGTCACTTTCTCTACGCGAGCATCGCTCAACATCGAGATGTGAACCAGACCGTCCTTGCCCGGCAGGATGTTGACGAATGCGCCGAAGTCGACGATGCGCTCAACCTTACCTACATAGATCTTGCCGATTTCAGCTTCAGCGGTGATACCCAGAACGCGCTGACGTGCCGCTTCAGCCGCTTCCTTGGTCTCGCCAAAGATCTTGATCGAGCCGTCGTCTTCGATATCGATCGAAGCCTTGGTCTCTTCACAGATCGCACGAATGGTCGCGCCGCCTTTACCGATGACATCACGGATTTTGTCGGTGTCGATTTTCATCGCGATCATGGTCGGAGCGTTTTCCGACAGTTCGGTACGCGACTGGCCAATGATCTGGTTCATCTGACCGAGGATGTTCAGGCGCGCTTCCAGGGCTTGGCCCAGAGCGATTTCCATGATTTCTTCGGTGATGCCTTTGATCTTGATGTCCATCTGCAGCGCGGTAACACCTTTGGCGGTACCGGCTACTTTGAAGTCCATGTCGCCCAGGTGGTCTTCGTCACCCAGGATGTCGGTCAGGACGGCAAATTTCTCGCCTTCTTTAACCAGACCCATGGCGATACCGGCAACTGGTGCCTTCATCGGAACGCCGGCGTCCATCAGAGCCAGGGAAGCGCCGCAGACCGAAGCCATGGAGCTCGAACCGTTGGACTCGGTGATTTCCGACACAACACGGATGGTGTACGGGAACACGTCGGCAGCCGGCAGCATGGCCTGAACCGAACGACGGGCCAGGCGGCCGTGACCGATTTCACGACGACCAGCGCCACCCATGCGACCACACTCGCCCACCGAGAACGGAGGGAAGTTGTAGTGCAGCATGAACGGGTCTTTTTTCTCGCCTTCCAGGGTATCCAGCAGCTGTGCGTCACGGGCGGTGCCCAGTGTCGCGACGACCAGAGCCTGGGTTTCGCCACGGGTGAACAGAGCCGAACCATGGGTCTTTGGCAGAACACCGACTTCGATGTTCAACGGACGTACGGTCTTGGTGTCGCGACCGTCGATACGTGGCTTGCCGTTAACGATGTTTTCGCGAACGGTGCGGTATTCGATTTCGCCGAAAGCCGCTTTGACTTCGCTGGAGGAAGGCTGACCTTCTTCACCGGACAGCTTGGCAACGACCTGGTCTTTCAGCTCACCCAGGCGAGCGTAACGGTCGGCCTTGATGGTGATGGTGTAAGCCTGGGAGATCGCGTCGCCGAACTCGGCACGGATAGCGCCCAGCAGAGCAGTGGCTTCTGGCTGTGGAGCCCAGGTCCAGGTCGGCTTGGCAGCTTCAGCGGCCAGTTCTTTAACGGCGTTGATCACCACCTGGAACTCGTCGTGAGCAAACAGTACCGCGCCCAGCATCTGGTCTTCGGTCAGCTCTTTGGCTTCCGATTCAACCATCAGAACGGCTTCCGAAGTACCGGCAACGACCATGTCCAGGCTCGAAGCTTTCAGTTGTTCGTAAGTCGGGTTCAGCAGGTAGCCGGTGCTTTCGTGGAACGCAACGCGGGCAGCGCCGATCGGGCCATCGAAAGGAATGCCGGAGATGGCCAGCGCAGCCGAGGTACCGATCATCGCAGCGATGTCCGGATCGGTCTTCTTGCTGGTGGAAACGACGGTGCAGACAACCTGCACTTCGTTCATGAAGCCTTCAGGGAACAGCGGACGGATCGGACGGTCGATCAGTCGGGAAGTCAGGGTTTCTTTCTCGGAAGGACGGCCTTCACGCTTGAAGAAACCGCCAGGGATCTTGCCGGCAGCGTAAGTCTTTTCCTGGTAGTGAACAGACAGAGGGAAGAAGCCCTTGCCTGGATCGGCTTGTTTGGCACCGACTACGGTCACCAATACGCTGACGTCGTCGTCAACGGTGACCAATACTGCGCCGGAGGCCTGACGGGCGATACGGCCAGTCTCGAGGGTAACGGTCGACTGACCGAACTGGAATTTTTTGATTACCGGGTTCACGGTGTCCTACCTTCTTTGTGGCTCTTGGGGGAACTGGTTTCTTGCGAAATTCTTGGGCAACGCCGGGAATCGGCCCGACAGGATTGTCCAGGGTGCTATCACTCAGGCAAAGCAGATATCCAGATAAAACTTGAGGCTGGAAGCCTGCCATGCGCTGGCGGGAAACCCGCTGACGCACGACAGACAACCAACCTCTAGCGCAATCGCTTATTAGCGACGCAGACCCAGGCGAGCGATCAGAGCGCTGTAACGGCTCACGTCCTTGCCTTTCAGGTAGTCCAGCAGCTTACGACGCTGGTTAACCATGCGGATCAGACCACGACGGGAGTGGTGATCTTTACCGTTGGCCTTGAAGTGACCTTGCAGTTTGTTGATGTTGGCGGTCAGCAGTGCAACTTGCACTTCTGGCGAACCAGTGTCACCAACAGCTTGCTGGTAGTCAGCTACGATTTGAGCTTTTTCTTGAACGTCGAGAGCCATGAGGCAATCCTTTTATCAGGAAACTGTTTCAGAAAAACAGTTTCAACAGGCCAGGGACAAATCCCTGTATCTAAAAATGAGTAGTGACCGTGCCTGTTAACAGCCACCCTCGCCAGCCTGCTGTTACACAGACTGGTTTTCGGTCATTCTGACCGAATCAAACGACGTGGCGCGATGCGCCCGTCTTCGCTCACTTCACCGATACCGATGAAGCGACCATTGTGATCCTGTACCCGTACCATGCCAAATTTCGGTGCATCCGGGGCACGTACCGGCTGGCCGTTGAGCCAGTAGAACGCGCTCGCTTCCGAGAACTGCAACAGTGGCCAATCCAGCAGGCCGCTGTCCGATGGCATCAGGAAGCGGTCGACTGCTTCGTTGCCGCCTTCGGCATGTACCGCTTCCAGCTCTTCCAGAGTGACGGTCTGTGCAAGCGTGAAAGGCCCGGCCTGGGTACGTCGCAATTCAGCCACGTAAGCGCCACAACCGAGTTGCTCACCGATATCCTCCACCAGGGTACGGATATAGGTGCCTTTGCTGCAATCCACCGCAAGCCGCGCAGTATCACCCTCAAAGGCCAGTAATTCCAAGCGCGCAATAGTAACAGAACGCGGTTCGCGCTCCACTACTTCACCTGCACGGGCCAGCTTGTACAGCGGCTGACCATCACGCTTGAGTGCCGAGTACATCGGAGGTATCTGACTGATTTGCCCACGAAATTTCGGCAACACAGCTTCGATATCGGCACGACCAACGGTCACCGGACGCTCCAGCAAAACCTCACCTTCGGCATCAGCCGTGGTGGTGGTCTTGCCCAGTTGCGCCAGGGTTTCATAACCCTTGTCGGAATCGAGCAGGTATTGCGAGAACTTGGTGGCCTCACCGAAGCACAACGGCAACACGCCGGTGGCCAGCGGATCGAGACTGCCGGTGTGCCCGGCCTTCTCGGCATTGAGCAACCAGCGGACCTTCTGCAACGCCGCGTTGGAAGTGAACCCCAACGGCTTGTCGAGCAGGATGATGCCGCTGACGTTACGACGGATACGTTTGACCTGAGCCACCGATTACTCCTTGGCGTCTTCGGGTTCAGCCGCTACCGGGTGCTGATTGTCTTCAGCCACCGCGCGTTCGATCAGGGCCGACAGGTGCGCGCCACGCACGACGCTTTCGTCGTAATGGAAGTGCAACTGAGGAACGCTGCGCAACTTCATCTCGCGAGCCAACTGCATGCGCAGGAAACCGGCGGCGGAGTTGAGCACCTTGATGCTTTGCGCGATGTCGTCGCGGCTGTCCTGGCCCATCACGGTGATGAAAATCTTGGCGTGACCGACGTCACGGCTGACTTCAACAGCGGTAATGGTGACCAGGCCGACGCGCGGGTCTTTGACTTCACGACGGATCAGCTGTGCCAGCTCACGCTGCATCTGATCGCCAATACGTTGGGTACGGCTATATTCTTTTGCCATGTCTTGTTACCTGTTACTGCCCCACGGTGAAACCCGAAGGGTCTGAAAGCGGCAAACGCCCGGCCTGACAAAAGCCAGACCGGGCGTTGCGTTTAGAGTCCGACTGATGCGCCGCGCAATTGCATGCGGCTGGCCATCACGGCTCTTGAAGTGCGCGAGTTAGAGGCTGCGAGCAACCTGAACCTTCTCGAAGACTTCGATCTTGTCACCGACTTTGACGTCGTTGTAGCTCTTAACGCCGATACCGCATTCCATGCCGGCACGTACTTCGGAAGCGTCATCCTTGAAGCGGCGCAGGGATTCCAGCTCGCCTTCGAAGATAACGATGTCTTCACGCAGTACACGGATTGGACGGTTACGGTGAACAACACCTTCGATAACCATGCAACCGGCGATCGCACCAAACTTCGGCGAACGGAACACGTCACGCACTTCAGCGGTACCCAGGATGTTCTCGCGAACATCGCTGCCCAGCATACCGGTGAGGGCTTTCTTGACGTCTTCGATGATGTCGTAGATCACGTTGTAGTAACGCATATCCAGACCTTCCTGCTCGACGATCTTGCGAGCGCCGGCATCGGCACGCACGTTGAAGCCGAACAGTACAGCGTTGGAGGCCAGTGCCAGGTTGGCGTCGGATTCAGTGATACCACCGACACCGCCACCGACCACACGCACTTGCACTTCGTCGTTACCCAGGCCATTCAAGGCACCGTTCAACGCTTCCAGCGAACCACGGACGTCGGATTTGAGGACGATGTTGAGCGTCTTCTTCTCTTCCTGCCCCATGTTCTCGAAGATGTTTTCAAGCTTGCCGGCGTGAGCACGGGCCAGCTTGACTTCGCGGAACTTGCCTTGACGGAACAGAGCCACTTCACGGGCTTTCTTCTCGTCAGCAACTACGCTCATCTCGTCGCCAGCGTCCGGAGTACCGTCCAGGCCGAGGATCTCGACAGGGATGGAAGGACCGGCTTCCTTGATTGGCTTGCCGTTCTCGTCGAGCATGGCGCGAACGCGGCCATAGTTCGAACCGACCAGCACCATGTCGCCCTGGCGCAGGGTACCGTCTTGAACCAGAACGGTTGCAACCGGGCCACGACCTTTGTCGAGACGCGATTCAACCACAACACCACGACCAGGAGCCGAAGGGGTCGCTTTCAGTTCGAGAACTTCAGCTTGCAGCAGAACAGCTTCGAGCAACTCGTCCACGCCGGTACCGACTTTCGCCGAAACCGATACGAACGGGGTGTCGCCGCCCCACTCTTCCGAAGTCACGCCGTGAACCGACAATTCGCTACGGATGCGATCGAGATCGGCGCCCGGCTTGTCGATTTTGTTCACTGCAACAACCAGAGGTACGCCAGCCGCCTGAGCGTGCTGAACAGCTTCAACGGTCTGCGGCATTACGCCGTCGTCCGCTGCAACCACCAGGATCACGATGTCGGTCGCCTTGGCACCACGGGCACGCATGGCGGTAAACGCGGCGTGACCAGGGGTGTCGAGGAAGGTGACCATGCCGCGTTCGGTTTCAACGTGGTAGGCACCGATGTGCTGGGTGATACCACCGGCTTCGCCAGCAGCAACCTTGGCACGACGGATGTAGTCGAGCAGCGAGGTCTTACCGTGGTCAACGTGACCCATTACGGTCACAACCGGTGCACGGGAGAACGTCTCACCTTCAAACTTCAGGGACTCTGCCAGGGAATCTTCCAGGGCGGTGTCGCTGACCAGGGTCACTTTATGGCCCAGCTCTTCGGCAACCAGTTGGGCAGTTTCCTGATCCAGTACCTGGTTGATGGTCGCTGGGGTACCCAGTTTGAACATGAACTTGATGATCTCAGCAGCCTTGACCGACATCTGCTGGGCGAGATCGCCAACAGTGATGGTCTCGCCGATCTTCACTTCGCGCACAACAGGGCCGGTTGGGCTCTGGAAACCGTGGGCGTTGCGTTTCTTCAGCTTGGCCTTGCCGCGACCACCACGACGGAAGCCATCGCTTTCTTCGTCGGTAGTACGTGGCGCAACGCGTGGAGCAGGCGCTTTTTCCTTGACCGAAGCACGATGCGGAGCGTTTTTGCGCTCGCCATCGCCACTGCCACGACGATTGCTATCGTCGGCACGTGGTTTGTCCGGACGACGCTGCTCGTCGCGTTTGCGAGTGTCGGCTGCAGGTGCAGCGGCCACGACCGGGGCGCTTTCACGCACGGGTTCGGCAACTGCAACAGGCGCTGCGACAGCTTCGACAGGAGCGGTTTGCGCAGCAGCAGGCTGGCGACGCGCTTCTTCTTCGGCGCGACGCTTGGCTTCTTCTTCAGCCTTCTGACGTGCAGCATTTTCTACTGCGCGACGTTCTTCCAGTTCGCGTTTGCGCTCGGCTTCGATTTCTTCCGGGCTGCGCTGCACGAAGACTTTCTTCTTGCGTACTTCAACGCTGATGCTTTTGCTGCCAGCAACACGCAGGGTGCTGGTGGTTTTACGCTGCAGCGTGATCTTGCGTGGTTCTTCCACTTTCGCCTTGTGGCTGCTTTTCAAGTGAGTCAGCAAAGATTGCTTCTCACTGTCAGTCACATGTTCTTCGGCGGCGGTGTGCGGCAGACCTGCCTCACGCATCTGCTGCAACAGGCGCTCTACCGGTGTTTTGACCTCATCGGCCAGTTGTTTCACCGTGACTTGCGTCATGCACTTCTCTCCTCAGGCCGCGCCTAATTACTCGAACCAGTGGGCTCGGGCGGCCATGATCAACTTGCCGGCACGATCATCGTCAATGCCGTCGATGTCGAGCAGGTCGTCAATAGACTGCTCGGCCAGGTCTTCGCGGGTAATTACGCCGCGCACCGCCAGTTCCATCGCCAAATCCTTGTCCATACCCTCAAGCGAGAGCAGGTCTTCGGCCGGATGGGCGTCTGCCAGCTTTTCCTCAGTAGCGATGGCTTTGGTCAACAAACGATCCTTGGCGCGAGCGCGAAGCTCGTTGACGGTTTCTTCGTCAAAGCCGTCGATGTTGAGCATTTCTTCCAACGGTACGTAGGCAATCTCTTCCAGGCTGGTAAAACCTTCATCTACCAGCACCTGTGCCAGGTCTTCGTCGACTTCCAGCTCGTCGATGAAGTTGCGCAGGATGTCGCCGGTTTCTGCTTGTTGCTTAGCCTGGATGTCCGATTCGGTCATCACGTTCAGGGTCCAGCCAGTCAACTGGCTAGCCAGACGCACGTTCTGACCACCGCGACCGATGGCCTGAGCCAGATTGTCTGCGCCAACGGCGATGTCCATTGCATGGGCATCTTCGTCAACGATAATTGCCGCCACTTCAGCCGGCGACATTGCATTGATCACGAACTGAGCCGGGTTATCGTCCCACAGGACGATGTCCACACGCTCACCGCCCAGCTCGCCGGACACTGCCTGGACGCGCGAACCGCGCATACCGATGCAAGCGCCTTGCGGGTCGATGCGTTTGTCCTTGGAGCGGACCGCGATCTTGGCACGCGAACCCGGGTCACGGGACGCAGCCATTACTTCGATCAGGCCTTCAGCAATTTCCGGCACTTCGATGCGGAACAACTCGATCAGCATTTCCGGCGCGGTACGCGACAGGATCAGCTGCGGGCCGCGGTTCTCGGTGCGGATTTCCTTGAGCAGCGCACGCAGGCGCACGCCAACCCGGAAGGTTTCGCGAGAGATGATGTCTTCACGGGCCAGCAACGCTTCTGCGTTATTGCCCAGGTCGACGATCACGTTGTCGCGGGTGACTTTCTTCACGGTGCCGGAGATGATTTCCCCCAGGCGCTCGCGATAGGCATCAACGACTTGAGCACGCTCGGCTTCGCGAACTTTCTGCACGATGACTTGCTTGGCAGTCTGTGCAGCAATGCGGCCGAACTCGATGGATTCGATTTTTTCTTCGACAACGTCACCGACCTTGGCGCCAGGATGCGTTTGCGCAACCTTGCTCGGCCAGGTTTCGATAGCCGGATCGTCCAGGTCTGCTTCTTCGACGACCGTCCAGCGACGGAATGTCTCATAAGCACCGGTGTGGCGATTGATTTCCACACGCAGATCGACTTCGTCCTCGAAACGTTTTTTGGTAGCAGTGGCCAGAGCCAGCTCCAGCGCTTCAAAAATTACGTTTGCCGGTACGCCCTTTTCATTGGATACCGACTCAACAACCAGCAGTACTTCTTTGCTCATCGTACGCCTCGCCTTTCGCAAGCCATTGGATCCGCGGGATCCGCGTCTCAGTCAAAACTGGGAATAATGTTGGCCTTGTCGATCATATCGATCGGCAACAGGAACTCATGGTCTTCAACCTGCACCACGACGTCCTGCTCTTCTACACCGCGCAGAAGGCCCTGAAAGTTGCGTCGACCTTCAAAAGGCGAGCGCAGCTTGATCTTCACTTGTTCACCGGCAAATTTTGCAAACTGCTCAAGAGTGAACAGTGGGCGTTCCATGCCAGGCGAGGAAACTTCAAGGGTGTACTCAACGGAGATTGGATCTTCAACATCCAGCACACCGCTGATCTGGCGACTGACGATGGCACAATCATCCACCAGCACGCCGCCTTCTTTATCGATATAAACGCGCAACATTGAGTGGCGACCTTGAGCCGAAAACTCAATACCCCAGCATTCATAGCCTAGGGCCACGACCACCGGGGCCAGCAAGGCCTGCAACTCTTCTAGCTTGCTCGACACCTGAACCCCCTCGTGCATGTATGTGCATGCTATGCAAAATAAAAAAATGGGCGAAACGCCCATCCTTGAAACGCCGCCGAATAGCGGCGTTGAAAGTGTCCAGCTAACAAAAAGCCCCTGAAAAGGGGCTCCTTAAACTGGTTGCGGGGGCCGGATTTGAACCGACGACCTTCGGGTTATGAGCCCGACGAGCTACCAGACTGCTCCACCCCGCGACAAAGCTGGGGCGGAAGTATACGACCGATCCCTGACAGGGTCAATGTAACCTTCCACCTACAAGAAAGCCCGCAACAGCGGGCTCTCCTGATAATTGGTACCGAGAAGGGGACTCGAACCCCTACACCCTATGGGCACAACCACCTCAAGGTTGCGTGTCTACCAATTCCACCACCTCGGCAATACTACGTTTGAAACTCTTCTTACTTCTGCTCTTGAGCTGGAGGCACGTCAGTCGCTGGAGTAGCCGACTTTTGCTCTTGAAGCACCGGGACATCATCAGAAGCCGGTTGTTGCTTTGGAACTTCCAACACTGCCGGGTTTGGCAAACCTACTTGAGTCAGCTGGTGAGCCTTCTCTTTAGCAAAGTAACCTAACCCCAAGCTGGTTATGAAGAAACCGGCGGCAAGTATAGCAGTAAACTTACTAAGAAAGGTAGAGGAACCTTGGCTTCCGAACACAGTATTTGAAGCACCTGCTCCGAAAGATGCGCCAGCGTCCGCACCCTTACCCTGCTGCAGCAATACCAGAGCAACTACGCCCAATGCACCCAGCAGATGAAAAACGACTACGACTGTTTCCAGCATTTTTTCAGTTTCCCGCGGCGCGACAAATCGCACCGAACTCATCTGCATTCAGGGAAGCTCCACCAATGAGCCCCCCATCGATATCCGGCATGCCGAACAGTTCGGCCGCATTGGCCGCCTTCACGCTGCCGCCGTATAGAAGCCGCACACCTTGCGCGACCTCAGAATTCTCTGCCGCCAACTGGGCACGAATGGCTGCGTGCACATCCTGCGCTTGTTGCGGCGAAGCAGTCAGCCCGGTACCAATGGCCCAGACCGGCTCGTAAGCGATTACTGCCTTTGCAAAAGCCCCGACACCCAGCTCCTCGATGATGCTGCCCAGCTGACGCCCGACAACCTCAAGAGTTTTTCCGGCTTCGCGCTGCTCGAGGGTTTCCCCTACACACAACACCGGAATCAAGCCGCATGCCTGCGCTGCCGCAAATTTGCGATTCAGCGTCCCGTCGAGTTCGCCCATTATCTGGCGGCGCTCGGAGTGCCCGACAAGCACCAGGGAACAACCTGCATCCACTAACTGACTCGGCGAAATCTCACCTGTCAACGCACCTTGCCCGGATTCAATCGCAGAGTTCTGCGCGCCGACCGAAATCGACTTCCCTTGCAAACCATCAATCACTTGATTGATATACAAGCAAGGTGGGAACACCGCGACATCAACACCGCTTGGCAAGGCCAGATCACGAAGGCCGTCGATCAGCTCAGCGACGCTGGCGCGGGTACCGTGCATCTTCCAGTTACCAGCTACCATAGGGCGACGCATGCTGTACCTCGTCGGTCAAAGTGGGCGCAGATGTTACCCAACACAATCATGGCTGGCAAGCCGAAATCAGGCAGAAACTTCAGTTACCAGTTTTGCCAGCTCTTCGGCGTAATCGCGAACCTGCGTTTCGTCCTCGCCTTCGACCATGACACGCACCAGTGGCTCTGTCCCGGACTTGCGCAACAACACGCGCCCACGGCCCGCCATCGCTTGAGTGACACGATCACTAGCCTCCTTGACGGTCGGATGCTCGAGCGGGTTCGCACCACCGCCAAACCGCACATTGATCAACACCTGAGGGCACTTGCGCAACGCCTGACGCGACTGAGCCAGGCCTTCTGAGCGCCTCTTCAGCGCCATCAATACCTGCAATGCAGCAATGATCGCATCACCGGTAGTGGTGTGACTGAAGCAGACAATGTGCCCCGAGTTTTCACCGCCCACCAGCCAATCGCGCTCCAGCAACTCGGAGATGACGTAACGGTCACCAACGTTGGCCCGCACAAAAGGAATCGCCAGATCCGCCAGGGCCAACTCCAGCCCCAGGTTACTCATCAGCGTACCGACCACACCGCCCTGCAACTTGCCACGCTCCTGCAGGTCGCGAGCGATGATGAACAGCAGCTCATCACCATCGACGACAGCGCCGGTGTGATCAACCATCTGCACCCGGTCACCATCACCGTCGAAGGCGATACCCAAATCGGCGCATTCGGCCAGTACGGCCGCTTGCAGCGGCGCCATATGGGTCGAACCGCAATTGTCATTGATGTTCAGGCCGTTAGGATTGGCAGAAAGCACAACGACATCCGCCCCCAACTCACGGAACACGCTAGGCGCCACTTTATAGGTCGCACCATGGGCACAATCGAGCACGATCTTCAGGCCGGCAAAACTGGTGCCGGTCGGAACGCTGCTCTTGCAGAATTCAATATAACGGCCCGAGGCATCGTTGACTCGCGACACCTTGCCGATCTTGCTCGACTCAACCACGGTCATCGGGGTGTCGAGCAGCTCTTCGATCATCAGCTCGACTTCATCCGGGAGCTTTGTGCCCTTACCAGAGAAAAACTTGATGCCGTTGTCGTCATGAGGGTTATGCGAAGCGCTGATCACGATGCCGGCTTCGGCATGAAAGGTCCGCGTCAGATAGGCAATGGCCGGCGTCGGCATTGGCCCCAACAGCAACACATCAGCACCGGCCGAGGTCAGCCCGGCCTCAAGCGCCGACTCGAACATGTAACCGGAGATCCGGGTGTCCTTGCCCACGAGCACCTTGCAGGCGCCCATGCTGCGAAATGCCATGCCTGCCGCCCAGCCAAGCTTGAGCATGAAATCAGGAGTGATAGGGTATTGACCGACCCGACCACGAATGCCGTCGGTGCCAAAGTATTTTTTACTCATAAGTACTCCATCATTTTTATTCGGCTGATTCTACGGCGGCAATCATCCGCACCACGTCGACCGTTTCCGCCACATCATGGACGCGCAATATACGCGCACCTTTGACCGAAGCCAGCGCCGCAAGTGCCAAGCCGCCATGCAGACGTTCTCCCACCGGCCGATTCAAGGCTTGCCCGATCATGCTCTTTCGTGAAACCCCGACCAACAGGGGCCGACCCAAGGCATGCAGAGCCTCCATATGCTTAAACAAGCTCAGGTTGTGCTGCAGGGTTTTCGCGAAGCCAAAGCCCGGATCGAGGATGATCCGCTCAGCAGGGATACCCACCGACGCACACTGGACCATGCGTTCGGCGAGAAACTCGCCGACCTCTTTCGTAACATCCTGGTACTGCGGGTTGTCTTGCATATCGCCCGGCTCGCCGAGCATATGCATCAGGCACACCGGCAAACCGGTGGCCGCCGCTGCATCCAGAGCACCGTCGCGACGCAGCGAGCGCACGTCATTGATCAACCCTGCCCCCAGCCTTGCGGTTTCACGCATGACGGCAGGCGTGGAGGTATCGACCGAGATAATCACATCCAGTTCGCGGCTGATGCGCTCGACAATAGGCGCTACTCGCTCGAGCTCTTCAAGCGGTGAAACGGCCCTGGCTCCGGGCCGGGTCGATTCGCCACCGACGTCGATCAGCGTCGCGCCGGCCGCCACCATCGCCTCGGCGTGGCGCAGGGCCGCGTCCAGCTGACTGTATCGGCCGCCATCGGAAAAGGAATCGGGAGTGACATTGAGAATGCCCATGACATGCATCTGGGCCAAATCAAGAACCCGGTTGCCGCAAGGCAACCGGGTCGAGGACTGAACAGAAGTCATTTCAAACCTTAAACGTCAGCAGCCGGGCCGCCGATAGGTGTTTCCGGACGCCCATCCTGCACCACCGGAGGCGTGCCGGAAGCGTCGTTGCCGCCAGACCAGTCGCGAGGTTCGCGAGGCGTACGACCTGCCATGATGTCATCGATCTGATCGGCATCGATCGTCTCGTACTTCATCAAGGCATCCGCCATCGCATCAAGCTTGTCACGGTTATCCGTGAGGATCTGCTTGGCCGTGCCGTAGCACTGGTCGATGATGCTGCGCACTTCGGAGTCGATCAGCTTGGCCGTCTCGCCAGAGAAACTGGCATGCTGACCACCGCCGCCACGACCGAGGAACACTTCACCCTCTTCTTCGGCGTACATCAATGGACCGAGTTTTTCCGACAACCCCCACTTGGTCACCATGTTTCGTGCTATCTGGCTGGCACGCATGATGTCGTTGGACGCACCGGTGGTGACGCCATCGAAGCCCAGGGTCATCTCTTCAGCGATACGACCGCCGTACAGCGAGCAGATCTGGCTGATCAGTGCACGCTTGGACAGGCTGTAGCGATCTTCTTCCGGCAGGAACATGGTCACACCAAGTGCGCGACCACGCGGAATGATCGACACCTTGTAGACCGGATCATGCTCAGGCACGACGCGACCGACGATAGCGTGGCCGGCTTCGTGATAAGCAGTGTTCTGCTTCTCTTTCTCGGACATGACCATGGATTTGCGCTCGGCACCCATCATGATCTTGTCTTTGGCCAGCTCGAACTCTTTCATCTCGACGATGCGCTTGCCGGCACGAGCTGCGAACAACGAAGCCTCGTTCACCAGGTTGGCCAAGTCAGCACCGGAGAAACCAGGAGTACCACGAGCGATCACGGCCGGAGCGACGTCGTCACCCATTGGCACTTTGCGCATGTGGACTTTGAGAATCTGCTCGCGACCACGGATGTCCGGCAGGCCAACCACAACCTGACGGTCGAAGCGGCCCGGACGCAGCAACGCAGGGTCCAGTACGTCCGGACGGTTGGTCGCGGCGATGACGATGATGCCGTCATTCATTTCGAAGCCGTCCATCTCTACCAGCAACTGGTTGAGAGTCTGCTCGCGCTCATCGTGACCGCCGCCCATGCCGGCACCACGGTGGCGACCGACGGCGTCGATTTCATCGATGAAGATGATGCATGGCGCGTGCTTCTTCGCCTGCTCGAACATGTCACGAACACGGCTGGCACCGACGCCGACGAACATTTCGACGAAATCGGAACCGGAAATAGTAAAGAACGGCACTTTGGCTTCGCCGGCAATCGCCTTGGCCAGCAAGGTTTTACCGGTACCCGGAGGACCAACCATCAGCACGCCGCGAGGAATGCGACCACCCAGGCGCTGGAACTTGCCCGGATCACGCAGGAACTCAACCAGTTCGCCGACTTCTTCCTTCGCTTCGTCACAACCTGCAACGTCAGCCAGGGTGGTTTTCACCTGATCTTCGGAGAGCAGGCGCGCCTTGCTCTTGCCGAAACTCATCGGCCCGCCCTTGCCACCGGCACCGCCCTGCATCTGCCGCATGAAGAACATGAAGACGGCGATGATCACCAGGATCGGGAAGCTTGCGACCAGGAGTTGAGTCCAGATGCTTTGCTGCTCAGGCTGCTTGCCTTCGACCACGACGTGGTTATCCACGAGGTCGCCGATCAGACCATTGTCCTGGATTGCCGGACGAATGGTCTTGAAGCTGTCGCCATCGTTGCGCTTGCCGGTAATCACGTAGCCATCAACCGCTACGCGCTCGACCTTGCCATCCTTGACCTGCTGGATGAAGTCGGAATAGTTGAGGGTCTGCGGCTCGTTAGGGCTGGAGAAGTTGTTCATCACCGTCACCAGGACAGCCGCGATGATCAACCACAGGATCAGATTCTTTGCCATATCGTTCAATTAACTACCCTCTGAAGCAAGCTCCGCTAATGGCGCGCGCTTCGCATGATATTCACCGGCCTAACTTACTACATTACCTACGGCTCTGGCAGGCGCCGTCTGTAACCCTTTGTGAAACACTTTCTACACGATATTCGCTAATGCACGCGGGGCGAAATATGAAAAACCTATCACCCCGCCAAAAAACCTCGTTTTACTCACTACGCCCGCGGTAACCCCAAGCCAGCATGTATTGCTCGCGGGAACTGTCACGGGAAGAGTCTGGCTTGATCATCTGGATCTTGTCGAATTTCCGACGAGCATCCTTCAGGTAAACATCAAACCCCTCGCCCTGAAAAATCTTGATCACAAAATTACCACCCGGCTTGAGTATCCGTTCCGCCAAATCAAGCGCCAGCTCGCAAAGAAACATGGCTTTTGGCATGTCCACTTCAGGCGTACCACTCATATTGGGGGCCATATCGGAAATCACAAGGTCCACCTGCGAATTACCCACAGCTTCAAGGATCCGCGTGAGCACTTCGTCCTCGGTGAAGTCCCCCTGAATGAAAGTCACGTCCGGAATGCTGTCCATTTCCAGAATGTCCGAGGCGATCAGGCGCCCCTGACCACCAATCAGACGGCTAGTCACCTGCGACCACCCCCCGGGCGCCGCACCCAGGTCGACAACGCTCATGCCGGGACGGATCAGCTTGTATTTTTCCTGGACCTCCAGAAGTTTGTAACTCGCACGCGAGCGGTAGCCATCCTTCTGCGCCTGCTTCACATAGGGATCGTTGACATGTCTTTTCAGCCAACCAAGGCTTGTCTTGGAACGCGCCATTGGGCACCTCGATGATAAGGGTCGTGATTAATTGGGCGGATCCACGAGCCCTCGGGTAAAATGGCCGCCATTTTACAGAATCCAGACGAAAGGGTCAGATTATGCCGCTCACTCAAGAGCAGAAGAAACAGTACAAGTCCATTGGCCACCATCTGAAACCAGTTTTGATTGTGGCTGACAACGGCCTGACTGAAGGTGTGTTAGCCGAACTTGAACGCGCTTTGGCGGATCACGAGCTGATCAAAATCAAGCTCAACATCCTCG
Organism: Pseudomonas sp. GW822-FHT02G04; assembly: GCF_058802085.1. Taxonomy (NCBI): domain Bacteria; kingdom Pseudomonadati; phylum Pseudomonadota; class Gammaproteobacteria; order Pseudomonadales; family Pseudomonadaceae; genus Pseudomonas; species Pseudomonas sp. GW822-FHT02G04. Next base: position 84,365 of record NZ_JBXANU010000007.1, on the reverse strand, counting down.
ATCGCGAATCGCGCCTGGCAGCCATTGCAGAACTCTGCAAGGCCGGCAAAGCCGATCTGGTTCAGGTCATCGGCAAGATGGCGCTGATTTACCGCAAGAACTTCAGCGTCAACAAGCAGCTGTCGAACGTCCATCGCTTCAAGTGATGACAAGGGTCAAGGGTGTGCTTCGCGCACCCTGACACTCCATCCAGGCACCGGCTGCATGACCAGCACCAGCCCGGAAAAGCCCAGAACAAGATAGCTGAACAACTGCCAATGCAGCGCCTGCGGCCAGCCAAAGCGTACTGCGAAATACATCGCGCACCCATACAGCGCCATCAGCAGCAGTTGCCCACGAATATCCCGCCATAGACTGGCAAGGCCCTCGGCCTGTACCAGCACCAAAGCCTGAAAAATCACACTCGCTGTGGCAAATCCCACCATCAGCGTGTTCAGCATGCCTGCAATTTCGTCGATCAGCAGCGGCGCCAGGCCTATTTGCCCCAGCACCGGCAGCAGACCGATGTGCAACAACCACAAGCCGCCAACCCACAGCATCTGGGTCAGCTGCCAAAGCATGGCACCCGCACGTAGCGGGCGCCTTCTTTCAGATGTGGCGAACTTCGACAATCTCATACTCGATAACGCCACCCGGCGTTTTGACCGCCACCACATCACCCTCTTCCTTGGCGATCAAGGCACGGGCAAGTGGCGAACCGACGGAGATCTTGCCAAGTTTGAAGTCAGCCTCATCCTCACCCACGATATGGTAAGTGACGCGCTCATCCGTCTCGACGTTGGCGATTTCAACGGTGGTGCCGAAAATCACTTTGCCGGTATGAGGAATGGTCGTGACATCGATGATGACCTGATTCTGAATCCGGCCTTCGATATCACGAATCCGCGCCTCGACCATCCCCTGCTGCTCGCGAGCAGCGTGGTATTCGGCATTTTCCTTCAAATCACCCAACTCGCGAGCCGTACCGATGTCCTGACTGAGTTTCGGACGAACGACCTTGGTCAGATGAGCGTGTTCTTCTTCCAGGGCTTTGGCGCCCTTGACGGTCATTGGGTATTTGATCATGCCTTCAATCCTGCGTGTAGATCCTGCAAGCGGCGCACGGTCTTCTCGGGACCGAACTTCAGCGCTTCGCAGATAGCTTCGCCAGCAGCAATAGTAGTGGTGCAGTAGATCTTGTGCTGCAAGGCATTACGACGAATGGAGTAGGAATCAGCGATCGACTGACGACCTTCGGTGGTGTTGATGATCAGAGTGACTTCGTCATTCTTGATCATGTCGACCACGTGCGGACGACCCTCGGTCACCTTGTTCACACGACGCACTTTCAGGCCTGCGGCCTCGATCAGCTTGGCAGTACCGGCAGTGGCAACCACTTCGAAGCCCAAGTTGATCAGATCACGGGCCACGCCTGCAACCAGTGGCTTGTCATCGTCACGCACACTGATGAACGCGGTGCCGCCGGTCGGCAGCACTTCACTGGCGCCCATCTGGGCTTTGGCAAAGGCTTCGCCGAAGGTGTCGCCCACGCCCATCACTTCACCGGTGGACTTCATCTCTGGGCCAAGGATCGGGTCCACGCCAGGGAATTTGGCGAATGGGAACACCGCCTCTTTCACGCTGTAGAAGTTCGGAATGATTTCTTTGGTGAAGCCGATTTCCTTCAGGGTTTTACCGGCCATCACGCGAGCCGCAATCATCGCCAGGGACACACCGATGCACTTGGAGACGAACGGTACGGTACGGGATGCGCGCGGGTTGACTTCGATGACGTAGATGTCTTCGCCTTGCAGCGCCAACTGAACGTTCATCAGGCCAACCACGCCCAGTTCCAGAGCCATTTTCTTGACCTGTTCGCGCATCTCGTCCTGGATGTGCGCCGGCAGCGAGTACGGCGGCAGGGAGCATGCGGAGTCACCAGAGTGAACGCCGGCCTGCTCGATGTGCTGCATGATTGCGCCGATCACCACGTCGGTGCCGTCGCAGACCGCATCCACGTCCATTTCGATCGCGCAGTTGAGGAAGTGGTCCAGCAGCACCGGGCTGTCATTGGACACTTGAACCGCTTCACGCAGGTAGCGCTTGAGTTCTTCTTCTTCGTAAACGATTTCCATCGCACGGCCGCCCAGTACGTAGGACGGACGAACCACCAGCGGGTAACCGATCTTGGCGGCGGCGCGAATCGCTTCGTCTTCGCTGCGCACGGTGGCGTTAGGCGGCTGACGCAGGTTCAGACGCTCAACCATCTGCTGGAAGCGCTCACGGTCTTCTGCGCGGTCGATGGCGTCAGGGCTGGTGCCGATGATCGGCACGCCGGCGGCTTCCAGGGCACGGGCCAGTTTCAGCGGGGTCTGACCGCCGTACTGAACGATCACGCCTTTTGGCTTCTCGACGCGGACGATTTCCAGCACGTCTTCCAGGGTCACTGGTTCGAAGTACAGACGATCGGAGGTGTCGTAGTCGGTGGAAACGGTTTCCGGGTTGCAGTTGACCATGATGGTCTCGTACCCGTCATCGCGCAGAGCCAGTGCTGCGTGTACGCAGCAATAGTCGAACTCGATGCCCTGGCCGATACGGTTCGGACCACCGCCGAGGATCATGATCTTGTCGCGACCCGACGGCGCGGCTTCGCACTCTTCCTCGTAAGTCGAGTACAGGTACGCGGTGTCGGTGGCGAACTCGGCCGCGCAGGTATCGACGCGCTTGTAGACCGGGAACACTTCCAGCTTGTGACGATGGGTACGCAGGTTCTTCTCGGTGACGCCCAGCAGCTTGGCCAGACGCTGATCGGAGAAGCCTTTACGCTTGAGGCGGAACATCAGGTCGCGGTCGATAGCGGACAGGCCCAGGGTCTTGACCTTCTCTTCTTCCTTGATCAGATCTTCGATCTGCACCAGGAACCACGGGTCGATCATGTTCATGCCGAAGATGTCTTCGACCGACAGGCCGGCGCGGAACGCGTCAGCCACGTACCAGATGCGCTCGGCGCCCGGCACGGTCAGTTCGCGCTTGAGGATGCTCATGCTTTCCGGGTTGCTCAGGTCGAGCTTCTCGTCCAGACCACAAACACCCACTTCCAGACCGCGCAGAGCTTTCTGCAGGGATTCCTGGAAGGTCCGGCCGATGGCCATGACTTCACCGACCGACTTCATTTGAGTGGTCAGGCGTGCGTCGGCTTTCGGGAATTTTTCGAAGGCAAAGCGCGGCAGCTTGGTGACGACGTAGTCGATGGACGGTTCGAAGGACGCCGGGGTCTTGCCGCCGGTGATGTCGTTCGACAGTTCGTCAAGGGTGTAACCCACGGCCAGTTTCGCCGCGACCTTGGCGATCGGGAAACCGGTGGCTTTCGATGCCAGGGCCGAGGAACGGGATACCCGCGGGTTCATCTCGATGACCACCATGCGGCCAGTGTTCGGGCAGATGCCGAACTGGACGTTGGAGCCGCCGGTTTCCACGCCGATCTCGCGCAGTACCGCCAGGGAGGCGTTACGCAGGATCTGGTATTCCTTGTCAGTCAGGGTCTGTGCGGGTGCAACCGTGATCGAGTCACCGGTGTGCACGCCCATCGGGTCGAAGTTTTCGATGGAGCAGACGATGATGCAGTTGTCCTTTTTATCGCGGACAACTTCCATCTCGTATTCTTTCCAGCCGATCAGCGATTCGTCGATCAGCAGCTCTTTGGTCGGCGACAGGTCCAGACCGCGAGCGCAGATTTCTTCGAACTCTTCACGGTTGTAAGCGATACCACCACCGGTGCCGCCCATGGTGAAGGACGGACGAATGATGCACGGGAAGCCCAGACGATCGAGAACCGCGTTGGCCTCTTCCATGCTGTGGGCGATACCCGAACGCGGGCAGTCCAGACCGATGGACTTCATCGCCTTGTCGAAGCGCGAACGGTCTTCGGCCTTGTCGATGGTGTCAGCGTTGGCGCCGATCATCTCTACACCGAACTTCTCCAGAACGCCTTCGCGCTCCAGGTCCAGGGCGCAGTTCAGAGCGGTCTGGCCGCCCATGGTCGGCAGCAGCGCGTCCGGACGCTCTTTCTCGATGATCTTGGCAACGGTCTGCCATTTGATCGGTTCGATGTAGGTGGCGTCGGCCATGGCCGGGTCGGTCATGATGGTCGCCGGGTTGGAGTTCACCAGGATGACGCGGTAACCCTCCTCGCGCAGGGCTTTACAGGCCTGGGCGCCGGAGTAGTCGAATTCGCAGGCCTGGCCGATCACGATCGGGCCAGCGCCGAGAATCAGGATGCTTTTAATGTCTGTACGTTTTGGCATGGGTTGTCACTCAAATCCGCAGGTCAGTCGGCAAGCCGTCTTGTTCAATCTCTGAAGCCTTGAGGGGGCCGCCGGTTTCGGGACCGCCCTCAGGCTTCGCTACATCAGGGCGAGCGATTAGCGTCGCTTGGCCATTTCGTTGATGAAGCGATCAAACAGTGGCGCTACGTCGTTCGGGCCAGGGCTGGCTTCAGGGTGACCCTGGAAGCTGAAGGCGCTCTTGTCGGTACGCTCGATGCCTTGCAGGGTGCCGTCGAACAGCGATTTGTGGATCGCCCGAACGTTGCCTGGCAGGGTCGCTTCGTCTACCGCAAAACCGTGGTTCTGGCTGGTGATCATCACCACACCGCTGTCCAGATCCTGGACCGGGTGGTTGGCACCGTGGTGGCCGTGGCCCATTTTCAGGGTCTTGGCGCCGGAGGCCAGAGCCAGCAGTTGGTGGCCGAGGCAGATACCGAATACCGGGATCTCGGTTTCCAGTACGTCTTTAATGGCCTGGATCGCGTAGTCGCATGGCTCAGGGTCACCCGGGCCGTTGGACAGGAACACGCCATCCGGCTTAAGCGCCAGAACGTCAGCCGCCGGCGTTTGAGCGGGCACCACGGTCACGCGGCAACCGCGCTCGACCAGCATGCGCAGGATGTTGACCTTGACGCCGTAGTCGTAGGCAACCACGTGGTACGGCAGATCGGAAGCGTCGATGGTCGCATGGCTGTCGGTTTTCAAGTCCCAGACAGTCGAGCGCCACTCGTAGGTTTCCTTGGTGCTGACGACTTTCGCCAGGTCCATGCCTTTGAGGCCAGGGAAGCCCTGGGCGGCGGCGATGGCGGCGGCTTCGGAAATGTTGTCACCGGCCATGATGCAGCCGTTCTGCGCGCCTTTCTCACGCAGGATGCGTGTCAGGCGGCGGGTGTCGATACCAGCGATAGCCACGACGTTGTTGGCTTTCAGGTAGTCGGACAGAGACATCGTGTTGCGCCAGTTGCTCGCAACCAGTGGCAGGTCACGGATGACCAGGCCAGCGGACCAGACGCGATCGGACTCGGCGTCTTCCGGCGTGGTGCCGGTGTTGCCGATGTGCGGGTAAGTCAGGGTAACGATCTGTTGGGCGTAGGAAGGATCGGTAAGGATTTCCTGATAGCCGGTCATTGCGGTGTTGAACACCACCTCACCAACGGTTTGACCGTCGGCTCCAATGGCTTCGCCGCGAAAAATGCTGCCATCAGCAAGGGCGAGTATGGCTGGCTTAGTCAAGAAGACCTCCCGTAAATAAAGCCTGAAAGGGCGATCGCAGGTTGTAAAAAAGCGGAGTGACGTATGGACACGTCACCCCGCTTCTTCATCGAATTATTCTGCGCGCTTTTAGTGGACACACTAAAGCTGTAGCTTACAGAAAAAGGCATTTTTGGTCTACCGCCAATGAGCCTTAAAGGCCGGAGAATGCGACAGGACGTCGCTTGGCGGTTTAAAACCGGGCTCAAAGGCTATGTTTGAACCCGGTTTCGGCTGCATCTTAACGCAGGTCGAGCACGTCTTGCATGTCGTAGAGGCCTGGCTCACGACCGTCCAGCCACAAAGCTGCACGTACTGCGCCCTTGGCGAAGGTCATGCGACTGGATGCCTTGTGAGTGATCTCCAGTCGCTCGCCCTCACAGGCGAACAGCACCGTGTGATCACCGACCATATCACCACCACGAACAGTGGCAAAGCCGATCGTTTCACGCTCGCGCGCACCGGTGTGACCTTCACGCCCATAGACCGCAACCTTCTGCAGATCACGATCCAGCGCATTGGCGATTACTTCACCCATGCGCAGTGCCGTGCCTGAAGGCGCATCGATCTTGTGCCGATGGTGAGCCTCGATGATTTCGATATCCGCATCATCGCCCAGCACGCGCGCGGCCATGTCGAGCAGCTTCAGCGACAGGTTTACACCGACGCTGAAATTGGCCGCGAACACGATAGGAATATCCTTGCCCGCCTCGGCCAGCAACTGCTTCTGCGCAGCGTCCAATCCCGTCGTGCCGATCACCATGGCCTTGCCCGCCTTACGGCAGAAAGCCAGGTTTTTCAGCATCACTTCCGGGAGCGTGAAGTCGATCAGCACGTCGAACTCATCAGCCACCGAGTCCAGACTACCGGACAGCGGCACACCAATGCGCCCCAACGAGGCCAGCTCACCAGCATCCACGCCAATCAGCGTACTGCCGGGGCGCACGATGGCGGCTGTCAGACCGGTCAGCGGCGCGCGCTGCTGCACCGCCTCGATCAATATCTTGCCCATGCGGCCGGCGGCGCCCATCACAGCTATACGTCGCATGCTCACTCCTTACAAATCGCCGAAGAAGCGCTTCACGCCTTCGAACCAACCGGTGGTTTTCGGCGAATGACTGTTGTCGTCCGCCAGGGAGCTGCGGAACTCTTCCAGCAATTCGCGCTGGCGACGACCCAGATTGACCGGGGTTTCGACCGCCACACGGCACATCAGGTCGCCAGCACCGCCGCCACGGACTGGCGCAACGCCTTTGCCGCGAACACGGAACTGCTTGCCGGTCTGGGTTCCTTCAGGGATCTTCAGCTTGACCCGACCATCGAGGGTCGGAATCTCCAGCTCGCCGCCCAGAGCCGCGTCGACGAAGCTGATCGGCACCTCGCAGAACAGGTGTTTGCCGTCACGCTGGAAGATCGCGTGCTCACGCACATTGATCACCACATACAGGTCGCCGGTCGGACCACCCTGCGCGCCCGCCTCGCCTTCGCCGGACAGACGAATACGGTCACCGGTATCGACACCGGCCGGCACTTTGACGGAAAGCGTCTTGTACTCTTCGACACGACCTTCGCCGTGGCAGGAATCGCACGGATCGGAAATGATCTTGCCCTGGCCATGGCAGCGCGGGCAGGTCTGCTGTACCGAGAAGAAGCCTTGCTGCATGCGTACCTGACCGATACCGCCGCACGTCGGGCAGGTGACCGGCGAGGAGCCTTTCTTGGCACCCGAGCCGTCGCACGGCTTGCAGTTGACCAGCGTCGGAACACGGATATTCACGGTCGTGCCGCGCACCGCTTCTTCCAGGTTCAGCTCCAGCGTGTAACGCAGGTCGCTGCCGCGCTGAGCGCCGCCACGGGAACCGCCGCGACCGCCACCGAAGAAGTCACTGAAGACATCGCCAAAGATGTCGGAGAAGTTCTGGCCACCAAACCCGGCACCGCCGCCCATGCTTGGGTCGACACCGGCATGACCGTATTGGTCATAGGCCGCACGCTTGCTGGAATCGGACAGCACTTCGTAGGCCTCGTTGGCCTCCTTGAACATCTCTTCCGACGCTTTGTCATCGGGATTACGGTCCGGGTGGTGCTTCATCGCCAGGCGACGGTAGGCCTTTTTCAGGTCCGCTTCGCTTGAACCTCGCTCAACACCCAATACTTCGTAATAGTCACGCTTTGCCATAAGTCTTTGCACTCTTAAGGACGTTCGACAAACCTCTCCTGAGCCTCGCCGAACTCGTTGAGCCCCAATACAGGCCCGGACCCAACTCACGTCAATTCAACGATCCTGGTCTTTGATTCGATGCAGTACTTTCGGCTCGAAAAGCAGGAGCATTTCCGGCCATACCGCCAACATCCGAGCGTTGTCGCATGCTGTAAAAATTCGCTTACTCCAGACACGCCAACGCGGGAGCAAGCTCCCGCGCGGCGACATCCTACCAGTCACCGCCTGAAGGCAGTCAACCGGGCGACCAACAACTTACTTGTGGTCTTTGACTTCTTCGAACTCAGCGTCGACGACGTCGTCAGCTTTTTCAGCTTTTTCGTCGTGCGGTGCCGCGCCTTCAGCTGGCTGAGCCTGATCGGCGTACATCTTCTGAGCCACTGGCGCGGAGACCTTGGACAGCTCTTCAACCTTGGCTTCGATAGCAGCCTTGTCGTCGCCTTTAACAGCGGCTTCCAGGGCAACTACTGCCGCTTCGATTGCAGTCTTCTCTTCAGCGCTCACCTTGTCGCCAGCATCAGCGACCATTTTGCGCGTCGAGTGAACCAGAGCATCGCCTTGGTTACGGGCGCTGGCCAGCTCTTCGAACTTGCGGTCTTCTTCAGCGTTCACTTCAGCATCGCGAACCATTTGCTGAATTTCTTCCTCGGACAGACCGGAGTTGGCCTTGATCACGATCGACTGAGTCTTGCCGGTGGCCTTGTCTTTCGCGCCTACGTGCAGAATGCCGTTGGCGTCGATGTCGAAGGTCACTTCGATTTGTGGCACGCCACGTGGCGCTGGTGGAATCTCGGCCAGGTCAAACTTGCCCAGGGATTTGTTCTGCGCGGCTTGCTTACGCTCACCTTGCAGTACGTGAATGGTCACTGCGCCCTGGTTGTCGTCGGCAGTCGAGAACACTTGCGATTTCTTGGTAGGGATCGTGGTGTTTTTCTCGATCAGCGCAGTCATCACGCCGCCCATGGTTTCGATACCCAGGGTCAGCGGGCTGACGTCGAGCAGCAGAACGTCTTTCACGTCACCAGCCAATACCGCGCCCTGGATAGCAGCACCCATGGCAACAGCTTCGTCAGGGTTGACGTCTTTACGTGCTTCTTTACCGAAGAAATCGGTCACCAGCTTCTGAACCAGCGGCATACGGGTCTGACCGCCGACCAGGATCACGTCGTTGATCGAACCAACGTCGATACCGGCGTCTTTCATCGCGATGCGGCAAGGTTCGATGGTGCGCTGAACCAGGTCTTCCACCAGCGCTTCGAGCTTGGCGCGGGAGATTTTCACGTTCAAGTGCTTAGGACCGGTAGCGTCTGCAGTGATGTACGGCAGGTTCACGTCGGTCGACTGGCTCGAGGACAGTTCGATCTTGGCTTTCTCAGCGGCTTCTTTCAGGCGCTGCATCGCCAGCGGGTCACCTTTAAGGTTCATGCCGCTTTCTTTCTTGAATTCGTCGACGAGGTAGTCGATCAGACGGATGTCAAAGTCTTCACCGCCCAGGAAGGTGTCACCGTTGGTGGCCAACACTTCGAACTGGTGCTCGCCATCGACTTCAGCGATCTCGATCACGGAAACGTCGAAAGTACCGCCACCCAGGTCGTAAACGATCACGGTGTGATCGCCTTTCGCCTTGTCCATACCGTAGGCCAGTGCAGCTGCGGTTGGTTCGTTGATGATACGTTTTACGTCCAGGCCCGCGATGCGGCCGGCGTCTTTGGTCGCTTGACGCTGGCTGTCGTTGAAGTAGGCCGGAACGGTGATTACCGCTTCGGTCACAGGCTCGCCGAGGTAGTCTTCGGCGGTCTTCTTCATTTTCTTCAGAATTTCAGCCGAGATTTGTGGCGGAGCCATTTTCTGGCCGTTCACTTCAACCCAGGCGTCGCTGTTGTCAGCCTTGACGATCTTGTAAGGGACCATCTGGATGTCTTTCTGTACGACTTCTTCGTCGAAACGACGACCGATCAGACGCTTCACCGCGTACAGGGTGTTATGCGGATTGGTCACTGCCTGACGCTTGGCCGACTGGCCAACCAGGATTTCGCCATCGTTGGCATAAGCGATGATCGACGGCGTGGTACGCGCGCCTTCAGCGTTTTCAATAACTTTGGCTTTGCCGTTTTCCAGCACGGAGACGCAGGAGTTGGTAGTCCCCAGGTCGATACCGATAATTTTGCCCATGTTCACTCTCCCGAAACTTTGGATTTGGATGCCGCAGTAGTGGTGGCTGACTGCGGTAGCACTTAAACGCTTGACTTCTAAATGGGGGCCTTGCGGCTAATTTCAAGCCTGCTCGTCAATCGAAGGCGAAACCGGTGCAGGTGCCTTGCTGACCACGACCATGGCCGGGCGCAGCAGGCGACCGTGGAGCTGATAGCCCTTCTGAAACACTTTGAGCACGCTGTTTGGCTCGACGTCGGCGCTTTCCTGCATGGCCATTGCCTGATGATGCGAAGCATTGAAGGGTTCGCCTTCAGGATCGATGGCTTCCAGGTGATAGCGTTTCAGGGTGTCCTGGAACATTTTCAGGGTCAGCTCGATCCCTTCGCGCATCGGACGAATGTTTTCGTCGTCAGGGCTGGACAGCTCCAGGCCGCGCTCCAGGCTGTCGATGATCGGCAGCAGGTCGCCTGCGAATTTTTCCAGGGCGAACTTGTGAGCCTTTTCAACGTCCTGCTCAGCACGACGGCGGACGTTCTGCAGATCGGCGGCTACACGCAAAGCCTGATCCTGCGCACCAGCCAATTGCTCTTCGAGCACTTGTACACGAGCCGCCAGGTCTTCACCCGAAGCCTCGGGGGCCTGATTGGCGTCTAGATTTTGCGTATCCACTGTCTGTTCGTCAGCCATAGATTTCTCCTTCCAATATCGTCCGCGAGCTCAACTCGCGCTTCTGCCCCGGTATATGGGGCCGCAAAATTCAGCTTCAAGGGCTGTTTGATGATTAACCCTACAAAAAACAACTGCTTTGTCATTCCCAGGCGCGCTAAGGATTTCTTTCAATCAAGCAAATCGACCTAAGAAGGGGCATTGTCAGCCAGAAACAAAATACTGTATAAATAACCAGACCTAAAGCCTGGGAGCGGCCTTTATGCTGGTGCACCTGTCCGTACACAACTACGCCATCGTTGAACATCTCGATCTCGAACTCGATCGCGGGATGAGCGTGATCACAGGGGAAACCGGCGCCGGCAAGTCGATCATGCTCGACGCCCTCGGTCTGACCCTGGGTGATCGCGCCGACAGCGGCGTGGTCCGCCCCGGTGCCGACAAGGCCGACATCCTGGCCACCTTCGACCTGATCGACATCCCTGAAGCCAGCGCCTGGCTGGCCGAGCGCGACCTCGAGAACGATGGCCCGTGCATCCTGCGTCGCGTGATCACCGCCGAAGGGCGTTCGCGCGGCTATATCAACGGCACCCCCTGCCCTCTCGGCGACCTGAAGGCCCTGGGCGAGTTGCTGATCGATATCCACAGCCAGCACGAACACCAATCCCTGCTCAAAACCGATACCCACCGCCGCCTGCTCGACGAGTACGCTGGCGCCACAGACCTTGCCCGTCAGGTGCAACTGGCCGCCCAACGCTGGCGCCAAACCCGCCAGGAGCTGGAACGCCTCTCCAACTCCGGCGACGAACAGCGTGCTCGTCATCAGTTGCTCAGCTATCAACTCGAAGAACTGGAAAACCTCGGCCTTGGCGAAAGCGAGCTGGAGCAACTGGAGCAGGAACACAAGAACCTGACCAACGCCGAAACCCTGCTGGGCATTTGTCGGCAAGTGGTCGAACAATGCAGCGAAAGTGATTCCGGCAATGTATTGAACGCACTGACCGCCAGCCTCAATCGCCTATCGAGCGTGAACAATTCGATCGGTGCCCTGGGTGAAGCCAGCAACCTGCTGACCAGCGCGCAGATACAGGTTGAAGAAGCCGTGGGCGAATTGAACCGCTTTCTCGACAATTTCGACGCTGACCCGGCACGCCTTCAATACCTGGAAGAACGCCTCGATGCGATCTACACCCTGGCGCGCAAACACCGCATCCAGCCGACCGAGGTCGCCGAGATGCAACAGAAGCTGCTCGATGAAATCGAAACCCTGAATGCCAACGATGAATCCATCGAACGACTGGGCGATGAGCTGGCCTCCTACGCCCGTCATTATCAGGAGAAGGCTCGGGAGCTGAGCGACCTGCGCCATCAAGCCTCGAGCAGCCTGGCCAGTGCCGTGGAGCAGGAAATCCAGCGCCTGGGCATGCCCGGCGGCCGCTTCACCATCGAGCTGCGGCCCAACAGCAGCGACGAACTACTGCCCAACGGGCTCGAACAAGTAGAGCTGCTGGTGAGCGCCAACCCGGGGCAACCATTGAAAGCCCTGGCAAAAGTGGCGTCGGGTGGTGAGCTGTCGCGTATCAGTCTGGCGATTCAGGTGATCACCGCACAGACCTCCCGCGTACCGACCCTGGTGTTCGACGAAGTGGACGTAGGTATCGGCGGCCCGACCGCCGAGATTGTCGGCCAGTTGCTGCGACGCCTCGGGGAGCGCGGGCAGGTTCTAACCGTGACTCACTTGCCGCAAGTGGCGGCGCAGGGGCATCAACATCTATTTGTACACAAGGTCCGCGGTGAAGATGCCACGCACACGGCCGTCTCCAAGCTGAGCAAAAATGATCGCGTCGAAGAAGTGGCACGGATGCTGGGCGGCATCGACCTCACCAAGGAGTCCCTGGCTCACGCGAAGAAAATGGTTGTTACCGCGAAAATCTAAGAAAGGCAGAAAGCACGAAGGCGACCCTGGGGTCGCCTTCGTTCGTTTCGCGAACCTTGCGTTCGCGCGACATGCTTACTTTTTCTTGCGCACGTACAGTACAAGATTGTGATCGACCATCTCGAAGCCATACTTGTCGACGATTGCTTTCTGCAGCCGCTCGATTTCTTCGTCGAAGAATTCGATCACTTCGCTGGTCTCGACGTTGACCATATGGTCGTGATGCTTGCCGTCGTCCAGCTCGAAGACCGCATGGCCTCCGTCGAAGTTGTGCCGCACCACAAGGCCAGCTGCCTCGAACTGGGTCAGAACACGGTAAACCGTGGCCAGACCGACGTCCTCACCAGCCTCCATCAGTGCCTTGTAGACGTCCTCGGCACTCATGTGGCGTTGCTCGGCGGAATCGAGCATTTGCAGAATTTTGACCCGTGGAAGGGTCACTTTGAGGCCGGCTTTGCGTAGTTCGCTATTTTCAACCATGGTCAGCTTTCTCGCGATGCTGCTTCGCAGCTTCTCTTAATGCGGGTATGATCGGCGTTTACGTTGTCCCAGCCAAGATAGTGGAAGTCGCCCACCGATGCAAAACACCAAGCTCTTGCTAACCAGTTTCACCTTTGTGGGACTGCTCGCACTCGCCGGTTGTTCATTCCCCGGGGTTTACAAAATCGACATCCAGCAGGGCAATGTCGTCACGCAGGACATGATAGACCAGTTACGCCCGGGAATGACCCGTCGGCAAGTACGGTTTATCATGGGCAACCCTCTGTTGACCGACACGTTCCATGCCGATCGCTGGGATTACCTGTATAGCCTGCAACCCGGTGGTGGTGAACGCCAACAGGAACGCATTAGCGTTATCTTCAACCCAAATGACCAACTTGTCAGCCTCTCTGGCGATTTCATGCCAGGCGTGAGCCGCGACGAAGCCATTCTCGGCAAGGACAGCGGCACCACCGTGACCGCGCCGGCAGCAAACGCCGAGAAGCCGAAGCCAGAAAAACCGGTCAAGCCAGGCTCGTTGCTGGATCAGATCCAGAAGGACGTGGACAACGTAGAAACTGTCCCGGTCCCGACGCCAGAACCACTGGAAACCTCGCCGCAATAATTTGCGACGCAATAAAAAACCCGGCATGTCCGGGTTTTTTATTGTCTGGCGTTTAACCGAATCATTGATTCCGGGCTTTAGCCTCAGCCGCTTTGGCTGCACGTAACCGGCGAACTTCTTTCGGGTCGGCGAGCAACGGCCGGTAAACCTCGATGCGATCCCCTGCCTGAACCTGGCGAATGGCCGGCTCAGCGATCACTTTGCCAAAGATCCCGACCGGACAACTGGCCAGATCCAGCTCAGGGAATTCGTCATTCAGGCCCGATTTGAACAACGCATCCCGCACCGTCGCGCCCGCCGGCACCGTTACGCTCAGCAGGACCTGACGATCAACGGCGGCATAGACCACCTCGACCTTGATCACGACCTCAACCATGCATCTGCTTCGCGCGCTGGCAGAATGCGTCCATCAACGTATTCGCCGCCTGGTTAAACAAAGGCCCCAACGTCGCACGCACCAGTGGTCCCGAGTAGTCGAACGACAGGTCCAGACTGATCTTGCAGGCCTTCTCACCCAACGGCTTGAACACCCAGACGCCATGCAGCTGGCTGAACGGACCTTCCTCGAGGTTCATCTCGATCGAACACCCAGGCACCAAGGTATTACGCGTTACGAAATGCTGACTAAGGCCGCCCTTGGCCACACCGACGCTGGCGCGCATGAACTCAGGGGAGCTTTCCAGAATTTCGGTCGATGAGCACCACGGCAGGAATTCCGGATAGCGGGCCACGTCGTTGACCAGGTCGTAAAGCGCTTGCGCCGGATACGGCAGCAGGGCCGAACGTTGAATGTGTGTCGTCATGTCAGCGTTACTTCCACAGCTGGGCGGCAAACACTACAAGAATGCCGATGGGCGCCACATAGCGCATCAAAAACAGGGACAGGGCGAACAATACCGGGCTACGGATCGACAACTCGTCGCGCACCGCTTCACGCCCCATCACCCAGCCCGCAAACACCACGAAACACAAACCACCGAGTGGCAGCATGATCCGCGAGGTGAAGAAGTCGATCACACCAAAGAAGTCCAGGCCACCGGCGGCTCCCCATTGGTAGAGATGGAACATCCCGCCTTCGTTCACGAAAAACTTGGCTTCCTTCCAGATATTGAAAGAAAACACGGTACCCAGACCGACGAACCAGCAGGTGAATGCCAGCCAGAAGGTGACCCAGGCGCGACTGATCTTCGTACGCTCAACCAGGTAAGCCACCATCGGCTCGAGCAGGGAAATCGCCGAGCTCCAGGCCGCAATCGCCACCAGTACGAAGAACACTACGCCCATCAACTGGCCGAACGCTACGTTACCGAAGGCAAATGGCAGGCTGACGAACATCAGGCCGGGGCCTTCGCTCGGGTTAAGGCCGGCAGCGAACACAATCGGAAACAATGCCAGACCGGCCAACAGCGAAACGAAGGTGTCGAGCAACGCTACACCGACGACGGTTCCGGAAATCGACGAGTGCTTCGGCATGTAGGCGCCGTAGATCATGATCGAACCGACACCCACGCTCAGGGAGAAGAACGCGTGCCCCATGGCCGGCAGCAAGCCATCAAGCACCTTGTCCGGGTGGAAGTCGAACATGAAATGCACGCCTTCCATGAAGTGGCCGGTGGTCATGCTGTAACCCAGCAGGACAATCACCATCACGAACAGCAGCGGCATCATGATCCGCAGGCTGCGCTCCAGCCCGGCAACTACACCCTTGGCGATCACTACTGCCGACAACAGCATGAAAATCGTGTGCCAAAGTGTCAGGCGCCACGGGTCGGCGATTACATTACCGAAGTATGCGCCGACTTGATCAGCCGTCACGCCCCGAAAGTCGCCACGGCCCATGTCGATGATGTAATCCAGCGACCAACCGCCAACCACACTATAGAAAGACAGAATCAGCAACGCCGTGATCATCCCGGCAAATGCACCCCAGGACCACTTCGCCGAATGCCCCGCTTCCAGCGCCAGGACCTTCAAGGCATTGGCCGGGCTCTGCCGCGCGCGCCGGCCGATCAGAGTTTCGGCCAGCATGACGGGCACACCGATCAGCGCGATACAGGCCAGGAACATCAGCACGAAGGCCCCACCGCCATAGACGCCAACCATGTAAGGGAATTTCCAGATACTCCCCAAACCCACGGCCGAACCGGTCGCAGCGAGTATGAAGACCCAGCGGCTAGCCCAACTGCCGTGGACAGAAACCTTGTCTGTCGACATCGTTATCACGCCCAAGCGTTCAAAAAAGAGGCCGCATTGTCCGGGATTCAATCAACCTGCTCAAGCACGTAGCGTCACCGTAGCCGACTCGCGCGCAACTCCCTATAATGCCGCCCCTATGGCTAAACAGAAGAAACACCCAACAGGGACCATCGCGCAAAATAAAAAGGCGCGACACGATTACTTCATCGAGCATAAGTTCGAGGCTGGTCTGGTCCTGGCCGGCTGGGAAGTAAAAAGTCTGCGGGCAAGCAAGCTGCAACTGGTTGACAGTTACGTGCTGCTCAAGGATGGCGAAGCCTGGCTGCTCGGCAGCCACATCACGCCCCTGACGACCGCCAGCACCCACGTCATTGCCGATCCGGTCCGCACCCGAAAGTTGCTGCTCAACCGACGCGAGCTGGAGAAGCTGGCCGCTGCCGTGCAGCAAAAAGGCTACGCCTGCGTGTGCCTGTCCTGGTACTGGAGCAAGCACATGGTCAAGTGCGAGATTGCTCTGGGCAAGGGCAAGAAGGAATACGACAAGCGCGATACCGAACGCGAACGCGACGCCGGTCGTGAATTGCAGCGAGCGGTGCGGAACAAGGGCAAGGAAGATTAATTTTCCTGCCTGATCGCGGCTTTTGTGGCGAGGGAGCTTGCTCCCGCTCGGCTGCGAAGCAGTCGTAAACAATCTGCCCACAATGCTGGCCGGGGGGCCGCTTCGCGCCCCAGCGGGAGCAAGCTCCCTCGCCACACTGAATCGCCTGTCACTACATCCCCTTGCGCCGCTCCGCCCGAGCCATGCGCTGCACTTCCTGACGCACCTCTTCCAGCACTTCCTGCACATACAAAATGTGCCGACTGGAAACTTCTCGTGCCTGCTCCGCCCGCCCTTCGATAATCGCCTGATACAACTCCCGGTGCTGCGCAATCAGCATGTCGCGGGTTTCGACGCGCTGTTTGTACATGCCACCGATGTTGGTCACCACGTTGCGCTTCAGCAGGTCGAATAGCCCGCGAATGGTGTGCAGCAACACTGCGTTATGACTGGCCTCAGCGATCGCCAAGTGAAAATTTGCATCCGCCGCGCCCTCTTCCGCCCGACTCACTTCATCGTGGCGCGAATAGCAGTCCTGCAATTCGTCAAACGCCGCCGTCAGCCGCTCACGATCCACATCGGTGGCGCGCAGTGCCGCGTAGTAAGCACAGGATGCTTCCAGGGTATGGCGAAACTCCAGCAAATCGCGCTGGGCCTCGGGATTGCTTTCCAGCAGATGCAGCAATGGATCGCTGAACGTCGAACCCAGGGATTCCACCACATAATTGCCGCCGCCCTGACGGCTGACCAGCAGCCCTTTGGCCACCAGTTTCTGAATCGCCTCACGCAACGAAGGGCGTGACACGCCGAACTGCTCGGCCAACGCACGCTCTGCCGGCAGACGTTCGCCAGCCTTCAAGGTGCCCTCGAGAATCATCCCCTCGAGTTGCTCGACAATATCGTCAGACAAACGGCGTTGCCGAATCTGATCAAACCCCATCACTCAACTCTCCACGATCCCGGCGGCTCGCCGGGCTCTCTATTCTGGCCTATCGGCGCTGCGCCAGCACCTACCAGACGACGCTTGATCGAACAGATCAGATGCGTTCTGCACCGCTCATTCGACAAAAGTTTTAGGGCGGCAAATTGACACACCGCCTCCAAGGCTTTTACCCTAGCCAACAGCGATTGTAAATTGGTATTACCAATTATCCAAGAACGCTGACCAGTGCCTGACCAACAACAATTAGGGGCCACCCCATATGCAAACCTGGCAACAGCTCTACAGCCCGCTCGGCAGTCTCGGCGTGTCCGCACTCGCGGCCGTCATTCCCATTGTATTTTTCTTCCTGGCTTTGGCCGTGTTCCGCCTCAAAGGCCATGTGGCCGGCAGCATCACCCTGGCGTTGTCCATTGCCGTGGCAATCTTCGCCTTCCGGATGCCCGTCGATATGGCTTTCGCCGCCGCCGGATATGGCTTTGCCTACGGGCTGTGGCCGATTGCGTGGATCATCGTGGCAGCGGTGTTCCTCTACAAACTGACGGTCAAGAGTGGCCAGTTCGAAGTGATCCGCAGCTCGGTACTGTCGATCACCGACGACCAGCGCCTGCAAGTGCTGCTGATCGGCTTCTGCTTCGGCGCGTTCCTGGAAGGTGCCGCCGGTTTCGGTGCACCGGTAGCGATTACTGCCGCGCTGCTGGTAGGTCTGGGCTTCAACCCGTTGTACGCCGCCGGTCTGTGCCTGATCGCCAACACCGCGCCGGTGGCCTTCGGCGCCTTGGGGATTCCGATCATCGTCGCTGGGCAAGTCACTGGCATCGACGCATTCAAGATCGGCGCCATGACCGGTCGCCAGCTGCCATTGCTGTCGCTGTTCGTGCCGTTCTGGCTGGTGTTCATGATGGACGGCCTGCGCGGCGTTCGGGAAACCTGGCCAGCTGCGCTGGTGGCCGGCTTGAGTTTTGCCATCACCCAATACTTCACCTCGAACTTCATTGGCCCGGAACTGCCGGACATCACCTCGGCGCTGGTCAGCCTGATTTCCCTGACGCTGTTCCTGAAAATCTGGCAGCCAAAACGCGCTGCGGGCGCACACATCGTCGGCGCCGTCTCGGCTTCCGTGGTGGCCAGCACCGGTGGTTTCGGCCAACCGCGCACCACCGTGGCTTCGCCCTACAGCCTGGGAGAAATTTTCAAAGCCTGGTCGCCGTTCCTGATCCTCACTGTATTGGTCACCATCTGGACGCTGAAACCGTTCAAGGCGATGTTTGCCGCAGGTGGCTCGATGTATGGCTGGGTGTTCAATTTCGCGATCCCGCACCTGGATCAAATGGTGATCAAGGTCGCCCCGATCGTGACCAACCCGACAGCGATTCCTGCGGTGTTCAAACTCGATCCGGTTTCCGCGACCGGCACGGCGATTTTCTTCTCCGCGCTGATCTCGATGCTGGTGCTGAAGATCAACATTAAAATTGGTCTGACCACTTTAAAAGAGACGTTCTACGAACTGCGCTGGCCGATTTTGTCCATCGGCATGGTGCTGGCCTTCGCCTTCGTCACCAACTACTCAGGCATGTCGTCGACCATGGCTCTGGTATTGGCTGGCACCGGCGCGGCGTTCCCGTTCTTCTCGCCATTCCTCGGCTGGCTCGGTGTGTTCCTGACCGGCTCCGATACCTCGTCCAACGCGCTGTTCAGTTCGCTGCAAGCGACCACCGCGCACCAGATCGGCGTCAACGACACCTTGCTGGTGGCGGCGAACACCAGCGGCGGGGTGACCGGCAAAATGATCTCGCCGCAATCGATCGCCGTGGCCTGCGCCGCGACCGGGCTGGTGGGCAAAGAATCGGATCTGTTCCGCTTCACCCTCAAGCACAGCCTATTCTTTGCAACGATCGTCGGCCTGATCACCTTGGCCCAGGCTTACTGGTTCACCGGCATGCTGGTGCACTAAGCACTACACGCCACACGGAAAAAACCGACGCTGGGTTACGCCCCCGGCGTCAGCTATTCACAACCGGGTCTGCAAGGCTGCTGAAAGCTTCTCTCTCTATATTCAGCAGCCTCAGCGGACGGATAACCGGGACCACCCGGAGACACGCCTGATGAGCGAGCTTTTTTACAACGCTGTGCCGAACGCGACCCGCGTCGCCCCGCCACTGCCTGAACCTCGGCAATACCCCAGCGAAAAACCGTCACGGGTGTACCTGTTCGGGACCTGCGTGGTGGATTTGTTCTACCCCGAAGCCGGGATGGACGCGATCCACCTGCTGGAACGCGAGGGCATTCGTGTCGAATACCCGCAAGGGCAGAGCTGCTGCGGGCAACCGGCCTACACCTCGGGTTACACCGAACAGGCCCGGACCGTGGCGCGCTCGCAACTGGCGTTGTTTGCCGGGGATTATCCGGTGGTGGTGCCGTCGGGTTCTTGCGCGGGCATGTTGCGCGAACACTTTGCCGACTTGTTCAAGGACGAGCCGCAAACGCTGAAACAGGTTCAGGCCCTCGCGGCACGAACTTACGAACTTGCCGAGTTCCTGCTGTTTGTCTGCAAGGTGCAGCTCAAGGACAGCGGCGAACCAGTGAAAGTGGCGTTGCACACGTCGTGCTCGGCACGCCGTGAAATGAACACCCACCTGCATGGCCGCGAGTTGTTGGCGCAGCTGAGCAACGTGGAGCGAGTCGACCACAGCCACGAAAGTGAATGCTGTGGCTTTGGTGGGACTTTCAGCGTCCGTATGCCGGATATTTCCGGCGCGATGGTGGCCGACAAGACCCGTGCGTTGAAGGAATCCGGCGCGCACAAGGTACTCAGTGCCGACTGCGGTTGCCTGATGAACATCAACGGCTCGTTGGAGAAACAGCAGGAAGCGTTGCGCGGTCAGCATCTGGCCAGCTTCCTTTGGCAGCGTACCGGAGGTGCCCGATGAGCAGCTCCACGATTATTCCTACGGTCGCCGTAGAAGAAGATTTTCGCACCCGGGCTCACAAGGCTTTGGCTGACACGCAACTGCGAAACAACTTTCGTACGGCGATGGATTCACTGATGAGCAAACGGGCAGCGTCTTTCAGCGATGCCCATGAAAGAGAACATTTGCGAGCGCTGGGCAATGCGGTCCGCGCCCGTGCGTTATCCAAGTTGCCCGACCTGCTCGAGCAGCTTGAACAGAACCTGACCCGCAACGGTGTGACAGTGCATTGGGCGGAAACGGTGGACGAAGCCAATGGCATCGTCTTGTCGATCATCCGCGCTCACGAGGGGCGGCAAGTGATCAAGGGCAAATCGATGGTCAGCGAAGAGATGGAGATGAACCATGTCCTCGAAGCTCAAGGCATTGAATGCCTGGAGTCGGACATGGGTGAATACATCGTCCAGCTCGACCACGAGAAGCCTTCACACATCATTATGCCGGCGATCCACAAGAATGCCGGTCAGGTCGCGTCCTTGTTCCACGACAAACTTGGCGTGGAGTACACCAGGGACGTTGACCAACTCATTCAGATCGGTCGCAAAGTCTTGCGGCAGAAATTCTTCGAAGCCGACATCGGCGTCTCCGGCGTCAACTTCGCCGTAGCCGAAACCGGTACCTTGCTGTTGGTGGAAAACGAAGGCAACGGTCGGATGACCACCACGGTGCCGCCGGTGCACATCGCCGTCACCGGCATCGAAAAAGTCGTGGAAAACCTGCGCGACGTGGTCCCACTCCTGTCGCTGCTGACCCGCTCGGCCCTGGGCATCCCGATCACCACCTACGTCAACATGATCTCCGGCCCGCGCAAGGAACATGAACTCGACGGCCCACAGGAAGTGCACCTGGTGCTGCTGGACAACGGTCGCAGCCAGGCATTTGCCGACAGCGAACTGCGCCAGACCCTGAACTGCATCCGCTGCGGCGCCTGTATGAATCATTGCCCGGTCTACACCCGAATCGGCGGCCATGCCTACGGCGAGGTTTACCCCGGGCCTATCGGGAAAATCATCACCCCGCACATGGTCGGCCTGGCGAAAGTCCCCGACCATCCGAGCGCGTCGTCATTGTGCGGCGCCTGCGGTGAAGTCTGCCCGGTAAAAATTCCGATCCCTGCATTGCTGCGTCGCCTGCGGGAAGAAAACGTCAAAGCGCCGGACAGCCCGCATCAAGTGATGCGCGGTCAGGGCAGCAAGTATTCGCGCAAAGAACGATTTATCTGGAACGCCTGGGCCAGGCTCAACAGTTCGCCAACGCTTTATCGCCTGTTCGGCTTCTTTGCCACTCGCCTGCGAGCGCTGACACCGAGCAACGTCGGCCCATGGACCCAGAACCACAGCGCACCGAAACCCGCGGCCCGCTCACTGCATGACATGGCCCGCGAGCATCTGGCCAAACAGGGGGACCGTTGATGAGCGCCAAACAAAATATCCTCGCCAAGTTGCGCAACAGTCTGACGGGCACCACGCCGGTGGCTGACAACTTCGATGTCGAATTGGTGACCGAGCCCTACACCTACACACCAGAACAACGCATCTCGCAACTGCGCAAACTGATGGAAGCGGTGCACACCGAAATTCATCTGACGTCCAGAGAAGGCTGGCCCGAATTGCTCGCACACCTGCTGCGGGATCGCCAATTGCCGAGCCTGCTGATTGCGCCGACGACACCTCACGGGCAACGCATCACCGAGCATTGGGCGAAAAATCCTGGCCTGCCAGCGCTCAAAGCCTACAACCGCCCAGTCGAGGAATGGAAAGCCGAGTTGTTCAACGACACCCCGGCCAGCCTGACCACTACCCTCGGCGCAATCGCCGCGACCGGTAGCCTGATTCTCTGGCCAACGCGGGAAGAACCGCGCTTGATGAGCCTGGTGCCGCCGGTGCATTTCGCCCTGCTCAAGGCCAGTAAAATCCGCGACAACTTCTATCAGGTGCAGCAGGAATTCGAATGGGCCCAAGGCATGCCGACCAATGCGCTGCTGGTGTCCGGCCCATCTAAGACTGCCGACATCGAGCAAGTGTTGGCTTACGGTGCCCACGGCCCGAAAGACCTGGTGGTGTTGATCCTGGAGGACCAATGAGTCTACCGGCGGCTTTTCTGCGCGATGCGCAGCAACTGATTCCTGAAGCACGACGTTTCGACGATCCGCTGTCGACCCTGGCCTTCGGCACCGACGCCAGTTTCTACCGGCTGATTCCAAAACTGGTGATCCGCGTCGAGTCCGAAGACGAAGTAGTGGCGCTGCTCAAACTGGCGCAACGGGACCACGTCCCGGTGACCTTCCGCGCCGCCGGCACCAGCCTGTCTGGTCAGGCCATCAGTGACTCGGTGCTGATCGTGCTGGGGGATAACTGGAACGGTCGCGAGATCCGCGGCCAGGGCACGCAAATCCGCCTGCAACCGGGCGTAATCGGCGCGCAGGCCAATGCGTGGCTGGCACCGTTCGGACGCAAGATCGGTCCGGATCCAGCATCGATCAACGCCTGTAAAATCGGCGGCATCGTCGCCAACAATGCCAGCGGCATGTGCTGCGGCACGGCGCAGAATACCTATCACACCCTGGCCGGGATTCGTCTGGTGCTGGCGGATGGCAGCCGACTCGATACCGAAGACGCCAACAGTATTGCGGCGTTCCGAAAGAGCCACGCCGAACTGCTGGAGCGTCTGGCAACGTTGGGCCGCGAGACCCGCGCAAATGCTGAATTGGCTGCGAAAATTCGCCACAAATACCGTCTGAAAAATACCACCGGGTTGTCACTCAATGCCCTGGTGGATTTCGACGAGCCTGTGGATATCTTGAGCCACTTGCTGGTGGGTTCCGAAGGCACGCTCGGGTTCATCAGCGCAGTCACCTACGACACAGTGATCGACCACCCGAACAAGGCGTCGGCGCTGATCGTGTTCCCGGACGTGGAAACCTGCTGCAACGCCGTCACCGTCCTGAAAAGCCAACCGGTGTCGGCCGTGGAACTGCTGGACCGTCGCAGCCTGCGTTCGGTGCAGGACAAGCCCGGCATGCCGGCTTTCGTACAACAACTGTCGACCAACGCCTGCGCCCTGCTGATCGAATCCCGCGCCGCTTCTTCCACTTTGCTGCAGGAACAACTGGCGCAAATCATGGCGTCGCTGACGGGGTTCCCGGTAGAGAAACAAGTCGACTTCACCGAAGACCCTGTGGAAAACGCCCGGCTCTGGGCGATCCGCAAGGACACCTTCCCCGCCGTCGGCGCGGTGCGCAAAACCGGCACCACGGTAATCATCGAAGACGTGACCTTCCCGGTGGAACAACTGGCCATCGGCGTGAACCGCTTGATCGAGCTGTTCGACAAACATCACTACGACGAAGCGATCCTTTTCGGACACGCTCTGGAAGGCAATCTGCACTTCGTCTTCACCCAAGGCTTCAACAGCGCGGAAGAAGTCGCACGCTACCAAGCGTTCATGGACGACGTGGCGCAGTTGGTGGCCGTGGAGTTCGGCGGTTCACTGAAGGCCGAACACGGCACGGGGCGCAACATGGCGCCCTTCGTCGAACTGGAATGGGGCAGCGATGCTTACCAGTTGATGTGGCAACTCAAACGCCTGCTCGATCCCAACGGCATTCTCAACCCGGACGTGGTGCTCAGCGACGATCCACAGATCCACCTCAAACACCTGAAGCCGTTGCCTGCCGCCGATGAGATTGTGGATAAGTGCATCGAGTGCGGTTTCTGCGAACCGGTGTGCCCGTCGAAAGGCCTGACGTTGAGCCCACGCCAGCGCATCGTGATCTGGCGCGACATCCAGGCTAAGAAGCGCGCCGGCATAGACACCGCCGAACTGGAACAGGCCTACGAATACCAAGGCATCGATACCTGCGCCGCCACAGGCCTGTGTGCACAACGTTGCCCTGTAGGAATCAACACCGGCGAGCTGGTGAAAAAGCTCCGTGGCCGTAAGGCGACCCATACGAAAACCGCCAACTGGATTGAAGGCAATTTCGCCACTGCGTTACAAGGTGCGCGCTTCACCCTGCACGTCGCCAACGGTGCGCGGATGCTGCTGGGGGCGCCGCGTTTGGCAAAACTGTCGGCAACGTTGACGCGCCTATCCAAAGGCCAGGTCCCACAGTGGACCAACGCCATGCCACAACCGGAAAGGGCCATTCGCTTCAGCCCGACGGTGTCGGACGAACGCCCTCGGGTGGTGTATCTCGCGGCATGCGTCTCGCGGGTCATGGGCCCGGCGGCGGGTGATAAAGAGCAAATGTCGCTGTACGACAAAACCCGTGGCCTGCTGGAAAAGGCCGGTTACCAGGTAGTCTTTCCAGACAATCAGGACAACCTCTGCTGTGGCCAGCCATTCGCGTCCAAGGGCTACGCCGAACAGGCCGAACACAAACGCCAGGAACTGATCGGCGCGCTGCTGCACGCCAGCCGTGGCGGGCTCGATCCGATCTACTGCGACACCAGCCCCTGCACCTTACGGCTGGTTCAGGACCTGGGCGACGTGCGACTGGACCTGTATGACCCGGTGCGTTTCATTCGTACGCATTTGATCGATCGACTGGACTTCACCCCGCAGGAAGCGCCGATCGCGGTGCACGTCACGTGCAGCACGCAGCATCTTGGCGAGAGCCAGGCGTTGATCGATCAGGCGCGCAAGTGCAGTAAAAACGTAGTCATTCCGGAAGGCATTCACTGCTGCGGTTTTGCCGGCGACAAGGGTTTCACTACCCCGGAACTGAACGCTCATTCGTTACGCACACTGAAAGATGCGGTACAGCAATGCAGCGAAGGGATTTCCACCAGCCGCACCTGTGAGATTGGTCTGACACAACACGGTGGAATTGACTACCACGGGCTGGTCTATCTGGTGGATCGGGTGACCCAGGCCAGAGCGGTCTGACAGCGAGGCACAAAAAGAAGGGGCAATAACGCCTAACGCACAAGCCCGCTCCCACAGAGATTGTGCGTTAGGCGTTTCTTGTCCCTTTTTCGCACCCGCCCCCCCCGGAAAAATCTTTCACCCCATCGCAAGCGAAAACAGAACCCTTGCACGCCGTCACAGTCCATTTGTTAAGCCCCAATCAGCGTGGCCCAATCCCCACCCCCGTTCCAGGAGATACCCATGAAGCGTTCCGCCCTGGCTGGACTGCTCATCGCTGCAACAATGCTGGCCTCCTCCGCATACGCCTCAAACGATAGCGATCAATGCGTAATGAAGCTCCAGGAAGTCAACAGCAAGCTGTCCAGCGCTGCCACGCTGGACGCCGCCACCAAAGGTGTCGTCATCACCAAAGCCGAACAAGCCAAGGCCGCCCACGCCTCCAACAACGACAGAGAGTGTGTTTCCCTGACGCAGCAAGCGCTCCAGGAGATTCAAAGCCATAGCCACTAGGGCCGTGCCAGAGCCAATCCGGCGCTAACCCTGACACGCAGGTAAGGACAGAAGGTCGACTCGCCGCGCGCATTGGCGTACACTGCGCTTACCTGCTGGTTACACACAGCAGGTTCGGGGCCGTTTAGGATTCGACGCCGGTTGCGAAACTTTAGGTGCATGCCGAGTTGGTAACAGAACTCGTAAATCCACTGTTGCAACTACTTATAGTTGCCAATGACGAAACCTACGGCCAGGAATTCTCTCTCGCTGCGTAAGCAGCCTTAGATCCTGAGCTTCTGGTACCTTCGGGTCCAGCAATCACCAGGGGATGTCTGTAAACCCAAAGTGATTGTCATATAGAACAGAATCGCCGTGCAGTACGTTGTGGACGAAGCGGCTAAAACTTACACAACTCGCCCAAAGCACCCTGCCCGTCGGGTCGCTGAGGGTTAACTTAATAGACACGGCTACGCATGTAGTACCGACAGCGGAGTACTGGCGGACGGGGGTTCAAATCCCCCCGGCTCCACCACTTCATCATCTAAAGACGTCCACGGACGTCTTTTTTTGTGCCTGAAATCCAGTAAATACGGGGCTTTCAGCTCTTTTTGGGGCTTTGGAGGATTTCTGAGTTCCAGGCGCTTTGGTATCCCAGGTGGTATCCCGGGTTACCAAATGCTATTTTCAGGATACCAAAACGGTGCTGGAGGTAGCCCCCATGCCTACTAACGCAACCCGCCTCTCCGATCGCCAGCTCAAGGCAGTCAAGGCAACTGGTAAAGACTTCGTCCTCAGCGACGGCGATGGCTTGCAGCTTCGAGTACGCGCGAGCGGCTCGATGATGTGGAATTTCAATTACCGCGAGCCGTTGACCAGAAGCCGTATCAACATGGCGCTTGGCCCATACCCCGACCTCTCGTTAGCCAACGCCCGGAAGAAAGCCGCAGAGGCGCGTGAGTTGCTTGCTTTGGGCACTGATCCCAAAACCCAGCGTGATGAGGTAAGGCAAGCCAAACTTGCTGAGACTGAACACACGTTCGAGAAGGTGGCCACTGCCTGGTTCGAGCTGAAGAAAGACTCCGTAACCAAAGCCTACGCCGAAGACATTTGGAGATCGCTGACGCTCCATGTTTTCCCAAGTATGAAAACAACACCGCTCTCTCAAATCACTGCTCCGATGGTTATCAAGATCCTTCGCCCAATCGAGGCCAAAGGAAGCCTCGAAACCGTCAAACGATTGAGCCAACGACTCAACGAGATCATGACCTACGGGGTCAACTCCGGGCTGATATTTGCGAACCCCCTCAATGGAATTCGGGCGGTGTTCAAGAAACCCAAGAAAGAGAACATGGCTGCGCTGCCACCTGAGGAGCTTCCCGAGCTCATGATGGAAATCGCGAACGCCAGCATCAAGCGCACGACCCGCTGCCTGATCGAATGGCAGCTGCACACGATGACGCGCCCTGCCGAAGCAGCCACCACACGATGGGCAGATATCGACTTCGACAAGCGCATTTGGACCATTCCGGCAGAGCGCATGAAAAAGCGTCGGCCGCACACAATCCCCCTTACCGATCAGGCACTTTCGTTACTGGAGACGCTCAAGCAACTCAGCGGTAACAGAGAGTACGTGTTCCCCTCAGATAGAAACCCCCGCACCCATGCCAATAGCCAGACCGCCAACATGGCGTTGAAGCGCATGGGCTTTCAGGACCGTCTAGTCAGCCACGGCTTGCGCTCGATGGCGAGCACAATCCTGAATGAGCATGGCTGGGATCCGGAACTGATCGAGGTCGCACTGGCGCATGTCGACAAGGACGAAGTTCGTAGCGCCTACAACCGGACGGATTACATCGAACGCCGGCGTCCGATGATGGCTTGGTGGAGTGAACATATCCAGAAGGCGGCCACCGGCAGCCTGTCGGCATCGGCCATCAATCAAACCAGAGACCGCAACGTCGTACCGATTCGCTGAACACCCAAAAGGTATGCGCCACCGGCTACGATTCGTGTCGTGTAGTAGGGCGAAAGGAGTGACGACAGTTGCCAGATCTCTGGTATGCCTGCGCTTTTTCAGCCAAGCCCCTGAGTATGGGAAGGCTCCGCATTCCCATACTCAGGGGCTCACGTTTAAAGCGTCTATCAGGCAACCACGACTTTTGCCTTTCTACGGCGAATCAACCCCGCTGTTAACTCGTAGTAGTAGATGGTAGCTGGAGCTGAGCATCGCAAATAGTGCTCCAGAAACCACCTCACGTGCTTTTCTCTCCAGGACCAGGGAGTCGCGCAACCCCAGCGTTCACGAATCACCTCGTGCATCCTTTCTGCTTGCCTGATGTGCCGCTGCTGCGTGGCATGTGCTCCTTTGAGCATGGGCCGCAGGAACAACGCTATGTCGAACTCAGCCATCATCGCCGGCCTCCGATGTAGGCACTCACCACATCGATGCGGTTATGTCCCAACTCGTGGCTGATCTGCTTACGGGCTCGCTGATCGAGTGCTCGATCCTCTTGATGAACACGACCGCCATTAACGGGTGCAGGAAAGCCGATTAGTTGCTCATAGCGCTCACAGGCGTAAGCCGCCCGCAGCTCATGAAAACCTTTCAATCCATGCTCATGCAGGATGTCCCGTGCCGGTCGCACAACTGCCTGCATAAAGTCTTTGTAGCTTTCGCCGGGCGCCAACAAATTCCGGCTGCCATTGGGTGAGGTCGCGCTGGCCCAATCCAGGGCATCGCGAACTTGATCCGTGACCGTAATCCAGCGCGGTGCCGAGGCTCCTGATCGACCACCTTTGGTGCCATCCTGGATGTTGATCTTGCCCAGTTGCCGAACCTCACGTTGCAGTCGGGGCAGATCGGCCAGGATCGCTTCGCGCAGGCGCATACCAGTCTCACGGGCGAGGAGCACAATGGCACTCACCCTCGATTGCTGACAATCTGACAGCGCCCGGGCGATCAACTTGACCTGCGTACGGTCTTGGCCTTGCGGAGCCTCACTACGCACACTTGAGCGCTGCAAGCCCAGCGCCTTACTCGGACTCCGGATTTTGACGTACTGATCACCGCGCAGTGCGGCCATCGTTCGGTTCACGCTGGACAGTCGGTTCTGCGCGGTGGCAATGCCGACGTTGCCCTGATCAACCTGCTCCCGCACATGGACTGCGTACCGCATGAGGATCTCGCGGTCTATCTGGCGCGCGTCGTTGACCCTCGGTCCTTCATCGGATCGACACCAATGCACGAACGCCTGCCAGCGATCACTATGGGCTTTGACGGTAGCAAAATGGCCGTCACCAAACAGGTCTTTCAGTGCTTGCGGTCCAGCATAGCTAAGCTGGCGACCGAAGCCGAAATTGCGCCCCGCTCGCTTACCGACCCGAGCCATTTTTCTGTTCCTGATCGACTGCCGCGAGATCGTGCAAAAGGGCTCGCCAGTGCGCACTTACAATCGCGAACTGAGCCCAATCAGTCGGGCGAAAACACAGCGTGTTGTCGGTGACGTAAAGATGCGCACCCTCCTCTTTCAACCATTGAATAATGGCTATCGTAGAGGCGATACCTTTAGGGGTGGTGGCGACACTGGCGACAGCGGCGACAACCCTCGTCCTGCCTGGTTTTGCGCGTGGCGACAAAGTGGCGACAGTAGCGGCGACAAATCGAGCTTTGGGCTCCTTTTGACGCTGAGCCAGATGGTTGCGCAGCGCTTCATCAAGATTAAACATGGCGCACCTCGAAGGTGTTGCCATCTGTGATCAACCACTGATGATCAATCAACTCGACCAGCAGCTTGGCGGCATGACGACTGCTCTTGCGGGCAAAGCGGGGACCGTTGCGATTCAATTCACGAATACTGAAACGCTTCCAATCTTTGACCTGTAGCCATCGCAGCAGCCGGTCTGCCTCCTCTTTTACTCGACACACCGGCTCCTGCTCAGTCAGGCGCTGGATCTCGGTGAGGTAGTAGCCGACTAAAGCGGAGGCCCGTTGGATATGGTCGACCTCTACGACGCTGCTCTCCTCCAAGACTGCAAGAATACCGGCGACGCGCAGCAGGTTATCGGCGGCCTTTGATCCGCTGGGCCGTACGCTGGCCAGCTCGCCAAACTCCCCCAACTGAGCTTCGATAGCATCATGCAAATCAATCCAGCGACGACGCGCCAGCGGACTGAGGCTCAGCTTTGACAGCTGCAAGGCTCCGTCAGCAGAAAGTGACCAAGGCTGATAAAACAGAGCCGAAAGGCGGTGATGATAGCGCTTGAGGGCGGCGTCTTTGGACAAGTCGACAGCTTGGTAGCTACGTTGCCCGGCTAGACTGGTGGGCCAGGTCATCAGGCAGCGGCCGAGAATGCCTTGCCCTTGCAGCAACGGGTCACTGAGTAACTGCATGGCTAAATATGGTTGCAGCATCAGATGCAGGCTCAAGCGCCGGTCGTAGGCTCGCAAGCTTTCACCAACCATGGAGCGCGCGCGATCTATCGGGCTACCGTCCCAGAGTGACGACAAGGTTGTGACCGCCTTCAAACGGTTATCCCTACTCATGGTGCTGCTACCGAGGAACTGCCCTCCTTCGTCACAGAACAGGCCCATGCTCGGTAAGTCATGACAGAGGCCTTTGACCAGGGCCTCGATAGTTGGGTCCGTGGTGATCAGCCGTGGGGCAGAGGGCTCCGCTTCGAGCGACACAACGTTTGTAGAGTCGGGATCGGCGGGATTGAGACTCTGCGCCTGTCGTTGTGCAACGCGGTACCGGGCAAGTTGTTCGCGGTAGCACTGCCACTGCTCACGCTCCCATTGCCGTGCTGGCAGCAGTGCAAATCGATCCGCTGCGGTCTTACGATCACCTGACGCAGCCACCGTAATCAGGTACAGCGACAGCGGATAACTGCGTCCGTCGAGATGTAAGCCCGCATGGCCTTGGGTGGCCAGCGCCGAGGCAGCCAACACCGATTGCGCGGCCAGTGCCTGAGGGACACCGATGACCTCGGCCATGCGCTCAACCGCAGGCCCAAGAATCCCACCGAGTGCCTGCACCGGATAAGGCTGGGCCAAGGGATTCGACTCAATCAACGGTCGAGGTGGTCGTGGTAGTTCAAGCTTCGGATCTAACTGCTGCATGGGCCCTCTCCTCGATCATTGCTGGTTGTCCTCACGTAGTCCCGCCACGGCTGTTGAGTGTTATCAGGGATCAAGGCCCCTGCGGCCTGTGAGGTGTTCACTGACGCGGAACGAACGGCTCCTTACAACCGGGAGCGATGGCATGCCCCCATGAATCTGGCCTCCTTAGTCGCATCCGAAGATGCGGGCGGGTGGAGGCTGTGCCGACTGACGAGTTCGGCACCTGGAGATCCTGAGTAGGAGAAGGCAACGACATGGATACCTGGGGCATGCCTGACTGTCAGTCAGGTGCAGCCTTTCCATTGGCTGCGGCACCGGTGCCTGTGTCATGGCGGATGGCGACGAATCGGATTTGTCGGGTCGATTGTCACGAGGAGAGTTGCGGCAATGCCTTGTACGACGCGGCTTGCAGCAGTGGTACGAGCGCCCGTCTCTTTCCAAGAGAAAGAGACGGGCGCGGTCTGGCGCAGCGAAGTGTGCCAAGAGGTGAGGTTGCTGCAATGCAGCGAGGAAAGTCCATCGTCTGCCGCAGTGGGCAGATAAGTCGAGTAGGCATCCATCACTCTTGGGGAGTGACCGTGCGAGCCGCCGGACGCTAATCGCACTTCGGAAGAACCACCACGCGAGTGGCGTAGCCTTGAAGGTTCTGGCTACCTGGGCTGGTGCTGTCAACGACAGCGATCCGTGCGCCAATTTTTATACTCACTCGAAAAGGCGGTCAAGCGTTATGGCCAAAGCGTGTCAAAGTGGCGACTGTCGCCACTTTGTCGCCAGGCTCCAGGCCACGTTCTACGTAGGTTGTCGCCGCCGTCGCCGCTGTCGCCGCTGTCGCCACACCTACATCCATGCCAACGAAAAGATTCGCACATACATTGAATGGCGCTAGGCTTGATGGAAATCGCGGGAAATTACTAACGGGTGAAAACAAGCGTGGGGTTAATCAAATTTGAAAATGGGGGGGGTGGAACGCGACGGTGGCGAGAGAAAGCGAGTGAACCCTCCGATCAGCGCGATCAAAGATCGCTTGATCGGAGGGTTTGGCGGAAAATCAAATCTCAAACGTCAATTACAGACTCAAGCATCAAAGCGGGTTGATTGGGCAGTGACTGCCTCACGTCGCATGATCAGCGTCTGCTGCAACCGCAGCAGAAAACCTGCTTCAAATGCCTCTTGTGGATCACCTGAACGGTGACGCTTTCGGTTCTGAGACAGTGCCCACCATAACGGAAGTGATGAGCCTTCAAGCCAAGTCTCTGCGCAACGAACACCCTCCTTTATTACCGGAGCGAACTCATCACCCCACGGTGTTTGGATCGCGGGGGCCCCTTCAGCGGACGGGACAGAGACATACTCGTGGATCTGTTGATGAACGCTTTGAGCTGGAATGCCAGTTAGACTCCGGAATGCCTTGTCGTACAACACGGCAGCGTCATCCAACAGCTCAACTGCCAGCTCAACGTCATGCGGAAAATGAAGCAGAATACTCTGGGCTCCGTTAAGCCGGAGAGTGGCAGCCTGCCGCAGTTTAATCGCTGCACCTTCAGGGGTAAGCGATGCAGTATCGATGGTGTTGGGTTTGGGAAGGCTGATTAGAAGCGAGAGATCAAACATCACGGAACCCTCCGGAATAGTTTGCACCTTGAATCAAATCGCCAGGGAGGCGCACGAGCTTAAAAGGGGGGCATGCCATTTTCCTTATCTCCTCGGACAAGTAAAAACTGCCATCAACCGTTGTCACGCGGTTGGGTGGCAGACCGTACGGGGGTGACAAACCGGCGTCCGAGGGTACCGGCCAGGCGTAAGCCTGCCCCGCACGATCCGCCATAGAAAAGCAGCAGCTAAGCCTGTGTTAGCACTTGCTAGTAGCTATGGCGCCATGCGCCTCGAACAATTCAGGTTGTCACACCCGGTCGCGGGATTGACCACGACGGAGCAAAGCGTAAATGTGAAGTCGCGACAACACAAGCTGCAGTGTCAATAAGCCCTGCATCCGAAGCTGCCGGCCCACCGCTGGCGCTCCACGTTGCCTGTCTCCCCTCCTATTGTTTCTGGGTACCCCCGCTGCATCATTGGAAGGATGGCTTGCCGCGACTGCTTTGGAAAAATACGGATGCATGACCTTAACTTTGCCGGATGGTACGAAGGCATTGATCTATGTGGGAGGTTAGGAATGGCCTTCGAGTAAAGCTGAGTTCGAGAGCCGAATCGTTGAATTGCCTATCGGCAGCCTTACCTAGCCTAGACAAGAAACAGAGCAAACCGCATAATCGGCTCATGTGACGAGCCAAATAAAGAGAGTCAATTTGACTCACATGAGACTCTTTCCCTATGCGCAATGCTGATTGGATTTGGCAGCACCCCGACTGGCCGAAATTTACCTGGCAGTCGGAACGATTGTCACCATTGTTGCGATCCTGTATCGAAACGCAAGGCCGGCTACTGGGTATAATTGGTGCCGTTGATAGCGTTGCAGTAACACAAAATAGTCTTGACGCGATGTTGCAGAATATAGTTTCTTCATCTGCCATCGAAGGCGAACCAATTAATGTAGAATCCGTGCGCTCTTCATTAGCTTACCGTCTTGGAATAGCTGGAGAGAACAATCCAGGTTCTCGCAGTGAGAACCTAGTGACATTGCTGATGGACGCCATAAGTGGTGATGATCAACCATTGAATGAGCAACGCCTATTTGCTTGGCATAGTTGGTTATTTACCCGAGATGATTTCTCGCTCGTTGGGTGCGAAAAAATTGGCCAATTACGTGGTGAGGAGCCAATGCAGGTTATTTCCGGCCGCTTGGATTGCCCGACCGTGCATTTCGAAGCTCCTCCTCGTACAAATCTAGAAAGACAACTGGCTGATTTTTTGGATTGGCTAGAAACCAGCCAAAAAGATATATCTCTGGACCCTCTTCTTCGAGCAGGAATCGCTCATTTTTGGTTTGTCACTTTACATCCGTTTGAGGATGGTAACGGCCGTTTGGCCCGAATTGTTACTGACATGGCTCTCGCACAGGGCGGAAGTAACGCTATTCGCCACTACGCTATGGCGGCTAGCATACTCAGTAATCGCGCTGGTTATTACCAAGTGTTAGAAACTCGGCAAAAAGGTGATTTGAACATTACAGATTGGCTAGAGTGGTTTCTCGCTACCCTTCTGCATAGTTTGGATCAGGCGTTATCACATTTAGACAGTATCTTAGCCAAGACCCGCTTTTGGGAGGCATACCGTGAGGCCGGATTATCCTCGGAGCAAATAAAAGTGCTTAACCGCCTACTTGATGGCGGCGAAAAAGGATTCGAGGCCGGAATCAGCGCAGCTCAGTACCAAGCCTTATCCAAAGTATCTAAAGCTACTGCTACGCGTCACTTGAGCGATCTGCTTGAGAAGGGCTGCTTGCGGCGTCTGCCCGGCGGAGGACGAAGCACCCGTTACCAGATAAACCAGCCTGGCAGCACATGCTGCCCGACACTTACATTGAGTAATGCATGACTAACATCGACATCGTCCATAAACTCTGGAGCCTGTGCGACGTACTGCGCGATGATGGCATCAACTACAGCGATTATGTGACAGAGCTCGTTCTGCTGTTGTTTATAAAAATGGAGTATGAACAGGTCCAGAACCACTTAAACTTTGAGCATAAATTGCCGGTTGGCTGCCGCTGGACAGATCTCACCGACAAAGTCGGTGTGCTTCGTCTAAATCACTATAGGCAGATGCTAACGGATTTGGGCGCGAGCTCCGACCCATTGATCGCTGCTATATACTCAGAAGCCCAAACTCGCCTCGTCGAACCACACCATTTCGACCAGCTAATTAAGAATCTCGACGCAATCGACTGGTTCAGTGCTCGCCAGGATGGCCTTGGAGATCTCTATGAGGGTCTACTTGCGAAGAATGCAAGTGAAACTAAATCAGGCGCTGGTCAATACTTCACTACACGCCCACTAATCGATAGCATTATCCGCGTTATACAGCCCCGAGCAGGTGAGGTGATCCAAGATCCCGCAGCTGGAACAGCCGGCTTTTTGATTGCAGCCGATGCCTATATCAAGCAAAACAGCAACGATCATGCAGATTTGGACGAGCGGAGTCGCCACTTCCAGCGCAACGACGCTTTTATCGGTATTGAATTAGTTCCCGGCACCCGTCGCCTTGCACTGATGAATTGTTTACTACATGGTATTGAAGGTAACAGCGAAGGAGTTATACGGCTAGGAAATACCCTTGGCCAGGCTGGAGTAAACTTACCCAAGGCTGATCTGATTCTTTCCAACCCTCCTTTTGGTACTGCCAAGGGCGGTGGTGGCCCTACACGGGATGACCTTACTCATAAGACAAGTAACAAGCAACTAGCGTTTCTTCAGCACATTTATCATGGGCTCAAGGCCGGTGGGAGAGCCGCAGTTGTGGTGCCAGATAACGTCCTATTCGACGCTGGTGTCGGTACCGACGTACGTCGTGAACTAATGGACAAGTGCAACCTGCACACCATCCTCAGACTGCCCACAGGCATTTTCTATGCACAAGGTGTCAAAACCAACGTTCTATTTTTTCAGAAAGGAAGTATCGAGAATCCCAAGCAACAAGAAGGCTGCACTCAGCGAGTATGGGTGTACAACCTACGCAGTAATATGCCTAATTTTGGGAAGCGTACAACCTTTGGGGCATATCACCTCCAGCCTTTCGAAGACGCATACGGAGATGACCCAAATGGAAATAGTCAACGGGCAGAAAATGTAGAAGGCATTGGTGATTTAAGTCGTTTTCGAGTATTTACTCGCGAGGAAATCAGGGAGCGAGGTGATTCATTGGACATTAGTTGGTTAAAGGATACGGACAGTCTTAATTCGGTTGATCTACCCACGCCGGAAATACTCGCTAGCGAAATTATGACTGAGCTTACTGAAGCCCTCCATGACCTCGAGCAACTGATGCAAGAGCTGGAGGCGGGGTATGACTGAACTCCCAGCTTCTTGGCTCAAAGTGACTCTTGGTGATGTGGTCAACTATGGAAATACTACTACCGTTCAGCCTCAGGACATGGATTCATCAGCGCTGCTAATTGAGCTTGAAGACGTCGAGCGTGATACATCCAGACTAATAGATACTAAAACCGTAAAGGAACGCGCACCGAAGAGCTCTAAAAATAAGTTTACAGCAGGGCAAATTCTTTACGGAAAACTACGACCATACTTGAATAAAGTTCTTAAGATAGACCAGGATGGTTATTGCTCAAGCGAAATAATTACCATATCGCCCGGACTGCTTGATCGTGGCTATCTGTTTTACTCGCTAAAGTCGCCGTCATTTCTCGAGTATGTAAAAGAGGCATCTCACGGCATGGGTATGCCACGCTTAGGGACACCTAAAGCAAAAGCAGCCCCTTTTGTTTTACCTCCTCTTCATGAGCAAATTTATATTGCCAAGAAGGTAGATGGCTTAATTGCACGTGTTAGCATGCTTAAAGCCAGAATTGACGCGATTCCTATCCAAATTAAAAAATTTCGCCAATCTGTCTTCACAGCCGCTGTCTCTGGCCGACTCACAGAGAACTGGTCAACAGCTAGCCGTTCTGCTTGGTCTTACAAGAAAGCAATGGATATTTGTGAAAAAGTTCAAAGTGGCGGTACGCCAAAAACTGGATTTTCCCAAAGCGGCATCCCATTCTTAAAGGTCTATAATATCGTTGATCAAAAAATTGATTTCGAATATAGATCACAATTTATTGAAGCGTCTATACACAAAACCTCATCCTCAAAGTCAATAGCATTACCTGGCGATGTAGTTATGAACATTGTAGGCCCACCACTCGGTAAGATTGCAGTAATTCCAGATTCTTATCCAGAGTGGAATCTTAACCAGGCAATTGCACTGTTCCGGCCGAGTAAAGAAATTATTTCTGGCTGGATTAAGATTGTACTCGAGGGGGGAGACAATCTAAAAAACATAATGCATGAAACAAAGGGGTCGGCTGGACAGATAAACATCTCACTATCTCAGTGTCGAAACTTCTTATTTCCTGTCCCATCTCTTGAAGAGCAAAAGGAGATAGTTCGACGTGCTGAAAAGCTCCTCGCTTTTGCCGATCGGTTCGAAGCAAAAGTATTTGAAGCACAAGCGCATGTTGACCGTTTGCCACAAAGCATCTTGATGCTAGCTTTCAGCGGCGAACTCACAGCTGACTGGCGCGTGGCAAACCCAGACTTAGTTAATGGGGAAAATAGCGCAAAGACACTACTGGAAAAAATAGAAGCTGAGCGCAAGGCTTTGACCAAGCCGTCAACTCCAAAGAAAAATGGTATAAGAAAAATGAAAGACAAGATCGTAAGCGATCAACCTATTAAAGTTGTAGATGCGCTTAAAAAATCTGGCAAACCTTTAAGCGGTCAGCAACTTTTGAGTGCTGCTGGCTATCCCCGCGATAGTAACGTTGAGCAACTCGAACAGTTTTTTTTGGATATCCGATCTGCCTTAAACTTGCAGCAAATCATCAAGCAATATCGGGATAACGACGGCCAAGACTGGTTCGCCTTGAAAGAGACAGAATAAAATTGCTAGGGAAGGCTCATGAAAGTCGATAAGCTACATATTCGGTCACGCTTCAAAAACCTGGAAAATGTTCTTGTTGAGTTTGATGAGAACAACCTGATGACTGTTATTGTTGGGCGTAACGGTTCTGGCAAATCTAACGTATTGGAAGCTTTAGTATCGATTTTTCGAAATCTGGACTTGGGCGAAGCTCCCCCATTCTCCTATCATCTAGTCTATCGGCTCGGACAACAACCTCACGAGAATAACCCCAGTGATAACTGGTTAGAGGTAACCATTGACGGAGAACCAAATCGGGGCACGCTTGCCAAACAATATGAGGTTAAGGTCGTAGATCTTCTAACTCTTGAGTCTTCGGAATTATTCGGTGAAGCAGTTGGTTTAACCGTTCCATTTTCCAAAGTAAAAAGAGACAAGGATGGTAACGCTCCTTATCTTCCTAAGTATGTGTTTGCTTATTACTCCGGCCCTAGCGATAGACTTGAAAAATACTTTCATAGACATCGTGCAAATTTTTATAAAAGGTTGCTCGAGAGCAAAGTTGACCTCAAGGGCGATATCCGGCCGTTATTCTATGCCAAACCTAATCATAGTCAGTTTGTATTGCTTGCTTTTTTTCTTGCTGACAAAAGTGAAACTCAAAGTAATTTTCTTCGAGAGCATCTAGGTATCGAAGGGCTAGACAGCATTCATTTTGTTATGAGACGTGCAGCATGGACTCAGTCAGATAAAAAGAAAGAGCTTTTCTGGGGCGCATTTGGTGTCGTAAGAAAATTTCTAGACGTTCTATATCCCCATGTAATAGCTCCGGTAAAAGTTGAGAGAAACGAAGGGATGACTTTAACGGGGAAGGGAAATAAAAATGAGTTTTTTCATTTGTTCTTGCCAAACTTGGATTCATTACGGGAATTTGCTGAAGGGTTGACAGCAGCTGAGCTATTTAAAATGCTGGAAAGCACGCTTCTTTCTGAAATAATTTCAGAAGTCAGTATACGCGTCAAAGTTTCTAGTAGTAATGAAGCATTAACTTTTCGTGAGCTTAGCGAAGGTGAGCAGCAATTATTAACAGTGCTAGGCTTGTTAAGATTTACAGGCGGTAAAGATTCATTGTTTTTACTGGATGAGCCCGACACCCACTTAAACCCTTCTTGGGCCATAAAGTACCTCCAATTTTTGCGAGAGTTTGTACCCAATCACGAAACCAGTCATTTGCTTATGGTTACACATCATCCGCTAGCAATAGCGGAGCTTAAAAGACAGCAAGTCCAAGTGATGTGGCGGGACGACAATTACAGGGTCCATTCAAGGGAGCCATATGTAGATCCTCGTGGCATTGGATTTATGTCAACTTTAACGGAGATCTTTGGGCTAAATACAACGTTAGACTTAGAGACTCAAAAGCTTGTAGATGATCGTAATGAGCTGGCTCATATTCAATTACGGTCCCCTGAGCAAGATGATGCTCTGGCAGTACTTAATGATGAACTTAATCGCTTGGGATTTTCCTTCGAAAACAGGGAGCCACTTTATAATGAGTTTCTTTTGGCTTGGCAGGACTTGCGATATGCTGAAAAACCACCGTTAACGCCTGACAAAGCTGCGAGAAGGCGCGAAGCAATGAAAAAGGTTATTACCGCCCTATTAGAAAAAGAGGTTCTGAGCAAATGATTTATATCAATAGAAATGCTGATATTATTCCTCAGAAAGTTCTTGATGTCGCTTCGCGTGCTCAGATAAAGCTGGAGCAACTACCTATAGAGAAAAGAAAAGACTACATTAAGAGCAAGTCTCACATTTGGCGTGGCTTCGCTAAGCACCTCTCAAAGATGTCGCATGGGAAATGCTGGTACTCCGAGGCGAAGGATGCGGGCGCCAATTTTGATGTAGATCATTTTCGTCCGAAGTCAGAGGCTAAACGCACTGAAGAAATTATGGACGAACACGGCTACGCATGGCTCGCCTTCAGTTGGGAAAATTTCCGGCTTTCAGCCCAGAATTGTAATCGTTTGAATAAAGATGAAGGCAATGAAGTTACCGTAGGCAAGGGAAGTTGGTTTCCTTTACTGGACGGCAGCAGAAAAGCTAGTTGGGACGATCGTTGCATTGATGATGAGTTACCGTTGTTACTTGACCCGCTGGTTAGAGGCGATCTGAACTTTATAGATTTTGATGACCGTGGACTTTTCGTTAAGAGTTTATTTTGTGTTGGTTTACCAGCGAGACGTATCAAAGAGTCAGCTATTATTTATGGGCTAAACTTCGAGCGCATGAGGGAAGCTCGATTTGCGGCAATGAAAGAGGCAAAGGAGCTTTATGAAACCATACAGATAAGCGCTGAGGATCTAGATATGCTGGGCGATCAGGCTCCAATGCGAGCAATTGAACGGCAAATTGAGGCACTCAAGGCGAAAACTCGTGCCGATGCAGCATTTAGCCGGGCAGTGCGCGTACAGCTCCAAAAGCTTGGAGCATCAGATATATTCATTGATAGAGCTATGGATGCGGCTTAAATACGGGGATTGAATGCGTGCGGCACCTTAGAGCCCAGCCCTTAGATCGCCCCGTTTACAATTACTGATGAGAAGTCCGCC
This sequence comes from Pseudomonas sp. GW822-FHT02G04, assembly GCF_058802085.1. Classification (NCBI taxonomy): domain Bacteria; kingdom Pseudomonadati; phylum Pseudomonadota; class Gammaproteobacteria; order Pseudomonadales; family Pseudomonadaceae; genus Pseudomonas; species Pseudomonas sp. GW822-FHT02G04. Next base: position 44,396 of record NZ_JBXANU010000007.1, on the reverse strand, counting down.
GAGGATTCTAGAAATTAGTTTCAAATAAAGTACGAGCAACAAACACGATTTAATTACAAAGCCCCGAACAGCGGCGCTATTTAGGCATGCTACGCTTCTTTTTTTGGGTGATTTCAATATACAACTCTAAGGTAGGTATAACCTTTTTAAAGGATGACTGCGTCATTGACCGGCCTACGGCCAACGAAAGGCTGTTGATGGCCGTTTTTTTTGTAGTCTTCCGACTCGGATCAATTGCTGCTCCTGTCCTGACTGCCGCACGAAAATCACTGTTAATCATGAATGCGAAGCGATATTTCTGGTTGAATCCAGGCGGCTCAATGGAAAAACTATTTCATGATGTATTCCAATTGGTATTCCAATCAAAATACAAAATTCATATTGACGCTAATAATCAATGACCTAGAAGACCGATTCAGATTACCCAGGCGAAGCCACGTCATCCAGCGCCAGGAAAATGTTCTGCGGAAACTCAGCCACACGGTGCAGCAGATGCAAGTACCAGTTGGTGCCATACACCGCCGATACCCGGGCCCTGACCTGGCCTTGGTCTTTTACCGCCTTGATCAGTTCAGGGCGCACGCCGTGGAGCATCTCCAGCTCGCCGCGGTTGGCGATGTGGCTGGTGAGGATTTCTTCAATCAGCAACGGGTCCTGGGTCGCGAAAGCAAACTGCCCACGGCCGCCATTGATCCGGTCCAGCAGCCCCAGGTAACGCTCGTTGAGGGCCTCACCACGGGGCAAAGCAATCGTGGCAGGCTCAGCATAGACGCCTTTGACCAGGCGCACTTTGCAGCCGGTTTCCAGGACCGCCCCCAGGTCATCCGGGGTTCGGTTCAACTGCGCCTGCAGGGTGATCCCCACGTTGGGGAAGCGCCCGCTCAGTTGCAGGAAGATATCGAGGATCGAATCCGTCCATTGGGAGCGCTCCATACTGATGATCACACCGACATTCTTGTCGGCCGCATGGGTCAGGATCTTCGAGCAGTTCTCGATCGCCAGTTCCCGGGAAATGATAGTGCCGACGTTAGACAGGTCGAACCCCAGTTGAGGTGGTTCGCCGAGCTTGGGATGCTGCACGATCAAGTCGATCAGCTTCAGGTATTCGTCGGTTGCAGTGGTCACTTCGGCCAACGTAGTCGCTTCCTCGCCGACGAACTCGACACCCGTGCGATAGCCTTTTCCCAACAGGGCAGCCAGCTTGTCGAGCATCTCCAGGCGGTCTTCGGAAATGATGTAGCGAAGGGCTGCAGGACGCAGGAAATCACGCAGCGTCTCGCTGGCCAGGAACAAGTCACGATAGGTCTTGTTCGCCGCCAGTTTCTTCAGGGCCAGGGTAGCCAGCAAGCTGTTATCAGTAGTGTTCATGGCGTTAAACCCCGGAAGCCTGGTTGAGCATGCGCCGTGCGAAACTCGAATCGTCGCCTTGATTGACAATCTTGTGGGCGCGGAACTTGGCCGCGTAACTGAGCAGGGTCTCTTTATGGCGGCTATGCCGGTCACGAGTAAAAATACCGGCCCACATGTTGTCCCAGCGCGCGTACTCAGGATGTGACATCAGCAGCTTATGTGCCTTGCGCATATTCCAATGGGGTATCGACGGGTGCAGGTGGTGCACAAGGTGATAGTTATCGTCATGGCGACCAAAAAAGAAGTTTTCCAGCACGTTGCCTTTACGGTTACGGGTCAGCAAGAGCTTGTCGGTCTCTACGGCAGGCAGTGGATAGTGCTCGGCGAGTTCGATGATCCAGCCTACGGCGACGGCGGTGGTGAATAGCGGTACCAGCCAGAACAGCACCAGTTCAGCGACCACGCCAAACCAGACGGCCACCGCCAGAATCACCGCCCAGTAGGCCCACATCACCCTGCGTTCATTGCGAATGCGGGGGTCCTGGCCCTGGACCCGGTCCTTGACCACGTACTTGATGTACTGAAGGGTCCTGTAGCCGGACAGCGCCATCACCACGTTTTTCAAGAAAAACTCATGCTCGCTCTGTTGCAAGTCGTATAGGCCGCATTGGAGATGAAAATTGTAGTCAGGGTCTTTTTCCGGATGCCCCAAGTGCACATGGTGGTTCTTGATGTGCGATGTGCTGTAGGACTGATACAGGTGGAAAACCAGGTAGCCCGAGAGAAATGTACCGGCGAACCAGTTGATCGCACGGTTTTTCGCCAAGACCTTGTGGGTTGACTCATGTAGCACGTTCGTCAGGGCACGTTGGGTGGTACCGATCAGAAATAGCGAAAGCGGATAGAACCAGTAGCTGACACCCAGGGACAGGTAGATGGCAACGACGATGATTGCGTAGTCCTTACCCAGCGCGATGGCCCAGTGATAGTTATCCTTCTTGCACAGATGCTTGAGCATTCCGAAGGTTTCACGGGAAATACCCGCAGCGTATTCGCCAACAGGCTCTTTGTTTTTATCGACCAGCATAATCACTCCATAATTAAGCGGCGCGCTGCAACACCAGGCTCATTGCTGGGCTAAGGTCTTTTCAGGTGTTGCGGCTATTGTTTTTTTGCCTGAGCTAGACTCATCGGCTGCAAAAAAACTAAAGCACCGCTTGATCGCGAACAAGCTGCCCTTTTAGACAGGTAGGGCCAAATCACGCGCGCGCGCCAGCCGGTGAAAATTCACCGGCTGGCGTGGCATTGGCAGATGGGAGTGCCTGCTGATCAGGCCTGTTCGCGGATGTAGCCCAGTTGCAAGGCTTTGCGAATTGCGGACTTTCCGTTGGTGACATCCAACTTGCCGAAGATATTCTTCATATGGAACTTGACGGTGCGCGGGCTCATTGAAACCAAGAGCGCTATTTCGTTATAGGTCTTGCCCAGGCTGGTCCAGGACAACACCTCCGTTTCCCGAGGCGTGAGTACAGTTTCCTGTAAAACTGGGGCGCACACGGCTACGTCGCTTTCCAAGGTCTCGTCGTAGACCGAGACCAGCAACATCTGCAGCTCACTTTTGTTAGCCAGCACTCTCTCGCGAAACTGCTGGTGTTCGCCAAAGCTGCACAGGTTGAGGATGGAATAAACCCCCCGATTGCCATGCACGATAAAACTGGCTCCCTCACCGACGGGTGCACAGGGCCCCGGCACCGGCACCGCTTCTGCTGCGGGCGCGAGGATGTTTTCATCGCTCCAGAAAAACGGTTTTATGCGGCGCTTGGACAAAGACAGCAATTGACCGCGTTGGTAGAAGTCATCCGCAGAGTCACCACGGTCCAGCGCATCGGGATAATTGGTGATGATTTCCGCTTCATCCAGCGTCGGCCCACACTGATAAACCTCGAAATGCCCAAGGCCACGTCTGCTCAGCTCGGCATCGAGCAATTGGTGCACGTCGACGGACTGCATGGGCGCGTTGTTATTGGTTGGACAATCGCTTCGCATGAATATCATCCCTGATAAGTGACAACGGCGGAGGCTAGCGAGCTGGCGGAGACGCTTTAATCCTGAAGCGCCTCATCAGAGTCGACCCGGGCTGTAGGAAACTTCCCAAATCAAAGGCAAGAATAGAACATGCCCTACCAGCCTTGTCCAGTGCTCCGACAAGGAGCCGACAGTGGTCAGGCAAGGCCCGTTCTGGTCCCCTTCTGGCTGGAGACCGATAGTCACCACGCAAGACACAGCATGAGGTTGATGCCCAAACCGGTTCAGATCTCGGCCCAAGTGGCTGAAGCTGGATTGAAACTCAGCTCGCTGCGCAATAACTTGAGCAACCGAGACCGGTTTGCTAATAACAGTTATCGCTCACACCATTTCGTAGCCAGTCTAATCCCGCGCCTCATTGCTTCATCGAAGCTTTTCCAAGGCCAGCTTTCTTTGGCTCGCAGGACATCGTTACTACCGTCTCGCCCCCAGACACGAAGCCCCACCGGGGCAGGGTTATCCGGCTTTCCCCACATCGGGCGTGGATTCGGCACCGACGCAGGCTTCGCTTTGGCGTCCCAGGAATAGAAAGACCACGGCGGCAGTGAACAGCGTGAACATCGCCAGTAGTTGCAACAAGGTGTTGAACCCGGCGGTATAGGCCGAGCGCAGCATCGTCAGCGGGATTTGGCTGGCGTCGGTGCTCGCGTGCTGGATATCACCCATCACCAGGCGTTGCGCGATAGTTGAATAGTCAACGGCGGACAGTTTGACCGAGGTACTGATGCTCAGATGGTGTGCGACCAGAGCCGTCAGCACCGCAACAGTGATCGCCAGGGCGACACCCTCGCTGGCCACCCGCGTCGTGTTGAAAATACCGGCGGCCATCCCCGCCCGTTCCTTGGGGATCACGCTGATCGACAAACCATCCATCAAGCCCCAGGGCAGGCCTGTACCGATACCGGTCAGCAGCATGGCCGCGATGATCTGCGCGTGCGTGCCGACCGGGATCGTACTCAGCCAGTAGAGCCCGGCCGCTGCGATCACGAAGCCGATTGCGCAGAGTACGCCCGCCGACAACCAGCGAGTCAGCGACGCGGCAATGATCGGGACAATCAGCATCGGGGCAGAGAGTGCCAACATCATCAGCCCCGCTTCAAAGGCACTGGCCCCTTCTACGCCGATAAACCTAAACGGCAGCAATACGATCAAGACGATGTAGCAATAGCAGGTGCCGATCGGCAGGATCTGTACACCGACAAAGCGCGGAAACAAAAATAGCCCCAGTTCCAGCATCGGATGTTTTGCCCGATTCTCAACAATGATAAACAGCAGCAAAAAGACCGCCGACGTTCCAAGCAGTGCATGGATGACCGACGAGCCCCAGCCTTGCTCAGGTGCCAGGATCACCGCCGTGGTAAACATGATCAGCAGGCCGGAAAACGTCAGCACGCCGGGCGTATCCAGACGCTGTGCTTGCGGGTCGCGGCTTTCGCGCATTTTCGGCAGGGCAAATATCAAGGAAAGGATGGCGAGCAGGGCCGTGAAAAGGAAAATTGCGCGCCAGCCCAAGTACTCGATCAGCAACCCCGATAACAACGGACCGAAGGCCAGGCCAACCCCGAAAGTGGTGCCCAGAAGGCTGAAAGCACGAGTTCTGGCATGCCCATCAAATTCCTGCGCCAGTGCCGCCGAACCGCTGGCCAGGGCTGCCGCCGCGGCAATGCCTTGCACGCCACGCAACAGGTCCAGCCAGAAAATATCGGGGACCGCCGCCAACAGGATCGACACCAGTGCAAACAACGCCATGCCACACATGAACAGTCGCTTGCGTCCGTAGAGGTCAGCGAGGGTGCCGGCGGCCATCAGCAGGCTGCCGAAGCTAAGCATGAAGGCATTGGTGATCCAGGCCAGTTCCGTGGGATGGGCATCAAAGGTTTGACCAATGAACGGCGTGGCCACTGCCCCGCCGGTAAAGCTCATGGGCAATACCAAGGCGGCGAGGCAAATTGCAGCCAATATGGAGTGCCGGCCATGGGCCGGCAGCGGTTCGGTAGCTGAGTTCATTAGGTGATTCCCTGCATATCTATGAAGTATCCGTGCTGTCCAGGCCGAGGCGCGCGATCGTTCGTACACTCTAGTTAGGATACAATCGAAGATAAACGGGCTTTTATTCCACTTATAGTGAACCAAAAGGATGTAATCGAGTTGTGGACAGTCTTAGTGGGGTGATCTCATTCGTAAAAACCGCCGAGGCGCTCAGTTTCATCAGCGCCGCCAGGGCGTTGGGGATTTCTGCCTCGGCCGTGGGCAAAAACGTCGCCAAACTTGAGGCTTCGCTGAATGTGCGGTTGTTGCACCGCAGCACCCGCAAAGTCAGCCTGACTGCGGAGGGACAGTTGTTCTATGAACGCTGCCGCAAGATCCTCGACGATCTTCAAGATGCCCGGGCGATGCTTTCCCATGCCACACAGGAACCCCGTGGAAAGTTACGCGTCAGCTTGCCCACCATCGGTTATCGCTTTCTCTTGCCCCATATGGCGCGGTTCCGCAAAACCTATCCGGAGATTGAGCTGGAACTGGACTTCAACGACCAGTTGGTGGATGTGATCGATGAAGGCTTTGACGTAGTGATTCGCAGCGGCGGCCAGGCCGACTCCAAGCTGATGGCCCGAAAGTTGGGGCCTTTTAAGTTTGTCCTGTGCGCATCGCCTGACTATCTGCGGCGTAAGGGACGGCCCGTCACTATCAGTGACCTCGAGCATCACGAGTGCTTGCGTTACCGATTTGTCACGACGGGTAAAATAATGGACTGGAGTATGTCTTCGGCCCCCCAGTTCACGCAGTTGCGCCTGCCAACCGCCCTGACATTGAACAACATGGAAGCCATGCTGATGGCCGTGGTGGATGGGCACGGTATCGCATTTGTCCCGGACTTCCTGGCGCGCGAAGCTATCGCCCAGGGGCGCCTGGAAACGGTGCTCGACGGTCACAGCGAAGATCAAGGGCAGTTCTGGGCATTGTGGCCGTCCAGTCGCCATCTTTCACCGAAAATCCGCGTATTCGTGGACTTTGCCGCCGAGCATCTATTTGCCACTCCTTCCGTAGACAGCCCAACTGCAACGCGCTCATGAAGCACTGTCGCGACTCATCGGTACCTTGCCTAGGGTCGCCACAGTCGAACACCACGACGAATCCCCCTCCAGAAACAATTCCGCTGACACCCAGCCCCGGAGGAACCTAATCCATCACCTGCCTGACAGACTCGCACCCACCGTCCTAGGAAATTTCCCGCAATCCGTAGCGGCTTCCATGAACTGGTGCACAACGCTTCTGAAAGATAGTCTTCCCCCTTCGCTGCAACCCAGCGGACGGTTTTGACAGGCCGAAATAGCGTAGGGCCCCCTAAATCAATGGAACGCCCTAATGAAAAAGACCACCCGAAATCCACTTGAAAACCCAGCCACTTCAGAGCCGGAAACCCTCGACCTGCCCCAACTCTCCAAAGCCACCCAACGCGCCGTCAGCGCCCGCTTGCGCAACCCGAAACAGCCCGATCCCGTGAGCCATGTGTTCACCATCCTCCCCGACGTTGACACACCCACCCTGCTCGCTCACGCCAGCGAAACCCTGGCCTCCCTGAACGTCATGACCACCGACCTGGCCGACCAGCTCGAAGGCTCGCATCGCAACGTGGCATTGGCGATGCAGCAACTGGCCGTGCTGGCCGAGATGTTGATCAATCGAGCGCTGGATAACCTCGACTCGCCCATGCCGGCGGTCACGCCCGTCTGCCACTGAGCAATCGCGCTCGTTTGATCGAATGGAGGTTTTGTCATGGATCGATACATGCCGATCACCGGCATCGACTGCACTATCGCGTCGCTGCTGATCGACACCGAAGCACCGCTGGACGTGCTGCATGAAACAGCGGCCTACCGCATCCGCACGGCTACTCAATTGCTGGAGAGTTTCGCTGTGAACGAAGGTGTTCACAGTGAGCTGGCGCGGGTGTTGGTGACTTCGTTGCGCGATGGTTGCGATTTGCTGGATGTGGTTGGGCGGCGATTGCAGAGGCAGGTTTCAGCGTCTTAGCGAATCCGCATAGGACGTCGTCGCCACGCCCCCCAACGTAAAAAGGCACCTGACGAGCCTATCGCAGGTGCCTTTTTTGTGGATTCGATTCAATGCGCTATCCATGCATGACGAGTATCGTGTTTCTCAACCATGCCTTTGGCTACGGAACAGATGATGAACAAAAGCGTTTTATACGCCTTGGGTGCTGCAGCGCTGTTTGGTGCCAGCACACCGCTTGCCAAGGTCTTGGGGCTGAACGTTTCACCCGTCTTGCTCGCCGGTTTGCTTTACCTGGGAAGTGGCTTAGGTCTCACGGTCACTCGGCTGATCCGTGATCGCGGCTGGCAACCTGTCGGTTTAACAATATCCGAATGGCCATGGCTCATTGGTGCTATCGCGTTCGGCGGCGTGCTGGGGCCGGTGTCTCTAATGTTCGGCCTTACCCTCACCTCAGCGACCACCGCTTCGCTGTTGCTGAACCTTGAGGCGGTGTTAACCGCCCTGCTTGCCTGGATGGTGTTCAAGGAGAACGCCGACCGGCGGATCGTCGCTGGAATGATCGCAATCGTTGCCGGTGGCGTGCTGTTGGGTTGGCCTCAAACTTCCGCACAGATCCATGGTTGGGTTGGCCCGGTCGCCGTAGTGATTGCATGTTTTTGTTGGGCTATCGATAACAACCTTACCCGGAAGGTTTCCGCATCGGATGCATTGTTCATCGCTGGCATCAAAGGATTGGTCGCCGGGGTGGTCAACTGCGCTTTGGGGATGGCTCTTGGCATGCATCTCCCTGAATTGTCTCTATTGGGGCCAACGCTACTCGTAGGCTTTTTGGGCTACGGCGTTAGCCTGGTGCTATTCGTTTTGGCTTTGCGGGGGCTTGGCACCGCGCGCACAGGTGCGTACTTCTCTACTGCACCGTTCCTGGGGGCCGCTATTTCGATCCTGTTGTTAGGCGAAGCGGTGACGTGGGTGTTTTGGGTGGCCGCAAGCCTGATGGGGGTTGGCGTCTGGATACACCTGACCGAGAGCCACTCTCACGAACACCAACACGATCCGCAAACACATGACCATCCGCATATTCATGACGAGCACCATCAACATGAACATGCCTTTGAGTGGGACGGCACTCAACCTCATAGCCATTTACACGACCACGCGCCCATTAAACACAGTCATCCGCACTTTCCCGATATCCATCACAGGCACAAACACTGAGCGACTGAGACGGCACGGCGGTTGCTCAGGGCCAACGGTAGCGAAAAAGGATTTCTCTGACAGATTAGAACCACGTCATCCTGGGAATTTTCCTGCAACCCGTAGCGACTGCCATGAACTGGTGAACAACATTTCTGAAAGATAGTCTTCACCCTTCGCTGCGACCCTGCGGATGGTTTTAACAAGCCGACATTACGTAAGGATCCCTAAACCAATGGAACGCCCTTATGAAAAAGATCACCCGAATCCCACTTAAAAATCCGGCCACTTCACAGCCTGAAACCCTCGACCCGACTCAACTTCCCAAAGCCACCGAGCGCGCCGTCAGCGCCCGCCGGCGCAACGTGAACAGGAACATCTTCAGCGTCCGCCCCGACGTCGACATGCCCACCCTGCTCGCTCATGCCAGCGAAACCTTGGCGTCCCTCAACGTCATGACGCTGGACTTTGCCAACCGACTCGAAGGCCCACAGCGCAATGTGGCACTGGCGCTTCAGCAGTTGACGATGCTGACCGAGCTTTTGGTCAACCGAGCGAAGGATAACCTTGATCCGAACGCGTCGGTGGCCGTAGACACGCCTACTGTCTTGCATTGAGTGATCGCACTCGTTGATTGAGCGACAGCTACAGACGCAGATCTCAGCGTAGAAAAGCAAAATGGGCGACCTCATTGAGGTCGCCCATTTTTGCTGATGCCCTTCATTGCTACATCTTGAAGCCTAAGTCCTGAATGCCCTCATCACCGCTCAATGTTTTCTCTGTCGTGACATACAAGCCGCGTATATGCCCAACCAAAAACGTCCAGAACGCTGGTTCATTAACGGTTTGATTTACCAGCTCCCCCGGTAGAAACCGACTCATTTCCTTGCGAAATTCGATGGCGACTTTCGGGTCGGTGTCGAGCAGCGTTGAACGCACCTTGAACAGTCTCAAGAACTCGTCCTGCTCACAGTGATGGTCACCGAGCTTTTTCGTGATCAGATCCAGTTGCGGTGTTACGCCTTGCTGACGCAACCAAACCATATCCCAGAGATCACGGTTCTTGATTCGGTTAGGGCGCAGAGCAAACGCTACGATCTTGTCCGCATAGATTTCTTCGCGCGTTTCAGCCTGCAAGATCAGGCCGCTTGTGCCCATGTCGACACCATAAGGGTTAAGCAACTGCATGGGCTGTGGCTGATAGCTCGGGATGGAGCACACGTCGATGTTAATGCGCTGTGCCGGCAGGTCTTTGCGCCCAGGTCTGGTTTGAACCTTCAGTTTCCAGGTGTCTACATTCCCTTCCTCACGAACAGGCTCTCCAACTTCAACCTCAAGGCCATATTTGGTTTTTAGTGTGGTTACCAATACATGGGCAAGTTCGGTCAGGCTCTCGCGATTGAAATCTGCACCACCGGTAAAATCCAGGTCCTCACTCAAACGGTTAGAACCGTAGCATGCACGCAAACAGGTACCGCCAATAAAGGTCAGCTTGGCGAGCATGCCAGCAGAACTCAGCGCCAACATGATGTCGTGGTGGAGCAACTCCTTTTCTACCACGACCCGCAATGGCGCCAGATCCTGCTTGTTTTTTAGTGCCTCATCTACCAGTTCATCAAACAAACTCATTGGCAACGCTCCAATCGATCAAGTCCATATTTCGTTTCGCCGCCTTCATGTCTCGCAATGCCTGTTGCGGTGTTGCCCGCCATAGGCGGCAACGTGCGTCGTAGTGGAGCTGACCAACCAGGTCCTGAGGTATCTGGCGGGTGTGCACGAATTCGATAGTGCCCCAACGTCCACAGGAAAGGGTGCTGCTGCGCCCGGAAGACATCAGCGTGATCCAGTTGATGGGAATCTGTGAGATGACGCCACAATCACTCAATGCTGTTTCAAGGCTGATGTAGTTGAACTGCATGGCACGCAGCCTGGCAGCCGCATGAAACAGCACCAGCCCGCTGGACGGCATGGCCGCTTCAAACAGGTAAAGCCCTCGACACACTCGGGCCAGATGACCTTCCGAGGCCGCACGACTCAACAAGGTTTTGTAGGCACCGTCGGAAATGTCGGGCACCAACGCCCTGAGATCGTCCGGGGTGAACAGATAGCGCTCGTCACTGGCCAAATGGGTCAGTTTCCGGAGGAGGCGCCCCATTGGCTGGGTGGATTTTGAGTGTGACTGCATACCTGTGACTCTACAGAAGGTTTCACTTTATGTAACTTACTGTCGAGTCTCCTTGCAAAGCAATGATTTTTTCAGTGCCTCTTCGTGGTGGTGAGCAATATGGAAAAGCCTTCCATCCACATGAACTTTTCTTCACCCCACCACCTCTCTCCAACCTGTACATTCCCCTCGCTCATTCAAGAAACTACGGTTTGCCCGCCCTCCCGCGGGCTTTTTTTTGTCTGCGATTTGGTTAGCGGTCGGTGCAAGTGACCGCTCCCACAATCATTTCAACCGATACAAATACGTATCCTGCGCCTCATGCGGCTGCAAACAAGGCATCTGATAACACCGTCTGATCAAGCCAAACCCGGCCGCTTCGGCCAGCCGCTGGCTCGCCACATTGGCCGAGGCGATGGACAGGTAAAAGGTGAAACCGGGCATGCTTTTGATCAACGCTTCAAGCGCCGTGCGCATATAGCCTTTGCCCGAATACTCGGTATTGACCCAATAGCCGACGACATACCGGTTGCGGCGCCGGGGCTTCAAGCCAATGCAGCCGATGATCGTGTGCGTGGCATCGTCGACGATAAACAGCCGCCGCTCACCGGTTTCGCTTTTGAATTCATCGACTGCCCGCGCGAGGAACGATCGGGCCTCGTCCTCGGTGGTGTAGGGTTTGGCCCAGGGCAGAAATTCGCAATGAGCGATAAAACTGGCGTTCAGCGCATGCTGCAACGCTTTACACCATTCGGGGTCGGGGGCGCTCAATCTCAATGCGTGAGTGCCAACCGTCAGCGCTAGCTCCATTGCATCATCCTTAACTACAAACTCCATGACGTCAGACAATAACAGCGCCAGGAAGGGCTCTGCTACTCAGATGGGCCCCGTTAGTGCTGCCCCGACGTCGCCCGTGACCTCTCGCTGGCCGTTCACGATTCGTTAAGCATGCACCTCGTATGCTCAAGCTTCCCGGTCCCCTGCTCGGTAGTCAGAAGTTCATGTCACGCGCCGTCTCTTCACTGTTTCTGCTCGCCGCTCTGCTGTTTTTCTTCGCGCTAAGCAATCACCAATTACAAGGTTCCACGGAGGCCCGGGTCGCCGGAATTGCCATGGAGATGCACCTGGACAACGACTGGGTGACCCCGCATTTGTTCGGCGAGCCATTTCTTGAAAAACCGCCCTTGAGCTTGTGGCTCGACGCCGGGGCGATTCGCGCATTCGGCGGTACGCCGTGGGCGGTGCGGCTGGCGTCGGCGTTTGCCGGGTTGTTCAGCGTGATGTTGCTGTATGCGATGCTACGGCGGTTCGACCGGCCCAAGGCGATTGCCTGGACCGCGGGGATTTTGCTGGCGACCATGGCCAGTTACTGGAGCAACACGCGCAGCGTCGGCGAAGACGCGTTGCTGGCCTTCGGCGTGAGCATGGCGCTGCTGGCATTTTTTCAGGGGACACGGTACTCGACTGTCGGCAACGCCCTGCTTTTTGCATCAGGGATCGCCATCGCGACATTGAGCAAAGGGGTACTGGGGCTGGCGATGCCAGGGGTGGTGATCTTCGCGTATCTGCTGGCCGAAACCTTGATGGACAAGCGCCTGAAGCCCTGGGACTGGCTGCGCCCCGGCTTGTTGACACTGTTGGGGCTGGTGCCGCTGATGATCTGGCTCGCAGTGCTGTATCAACGCGGTGGCGCGCATGCCGTGGGGGAAGTGTTGCTGACCAATAGCGTCGGGCGCTTCAGCGGCTCTTTCGTCGAGGCCGGACATTACGAACCGTTCTACTACTACCTGGCCAAGCTGCCGGAGGCCTTCGCGCCCTGGAACATTCTGGTGTACCTGGGGCTGTGGCACTTTCGCAAAAGCCTGATGGCCAATCGTTACCTGTTGTTCTTCACGGTGTGGCTGCTGGCGCAGTTCGTCATGCTGACTCTGGCGTCGAGCAAACGCACGGTGTACCTGATGTCCATGACGCCGGCGGCGGCGGTGATTGCCGCGGAGTATGCGAGAGTGCTGTTCGAGCGACTTCAAGCCTACACCGGTGCGTCGACCTTGCCAGGGCTGATTGTCCGGCATCGTCGCAGTGTAGGCATTGGCGTATTGGCGGTGGTGATCGGCAGCTATCTCGCTGCCGCACAATGGGTATTGCCTCACGCTGATCGCAAACTGTCCTTCCTGCCGCTGACCGAGCAGATTCAGACGTTGCAGGCCAGCGGGCAACAAGTCGCGTTGTTTCAAGCCAACGAGCGGGTGGGCGGCGCCAGCGTGTTCTACACCCGGCGCGTACTCAAAGGCCTGGATACCGAGGCGCAATTGCATGAGTTTCTGAGCGCCTCACCGGCTAATGTGGCACTCATGTCTGGTGTAAATGAACCCGCCGCGCCCTTAAAGGTGATCAAGACAATGAAGGTGGGGCGTCAGGCTTACTACTTTGTGACCCTGTAAACGGCTCAGCGACGGGTAGCGCAGCCTTCTGCAACAACGGCAACTCCAGCCGCGCACGCCCATAAAACGCCAATGCCGTCAGTAAACACGTCAGCCACACGAAGATCCCGGCCCAAAAGGTGTGGGACATGTAGTGCCAGCCTTGCAGGACCCGTGTCGTGCCGTAGATGAAACCAAGCAGCAGCGAGCCGTACATCACAGTTTTTGCGTACCGCCAGCGGTAGCGGCGAGCCACGAAGTACAGCGCGAGCATCGTGAAGCCGCCCGACGCATGCCCACCCGGCCAGCAGCGACCGTCACCGGCTTCTTTCAGCAAGTCAAAATTCTGGTACCACTCCTTGTGCTCGATTTTCCCGGCGTACTGAGTGGTTTCAACCGGGCAATACACACTGGTGTGGCTCTTGAGGTAGTGGATAACGCCGGTGCTGATGGAAAACGCGAACACCACGTAGAGAAAGTCCCGACGGTGTTTACTGGCGAATCGAAGCACGGGCGCGACTTTGATTTTTTCCAGGAACGCGATGATCTTCGAATGTTTTTCAGCCTTCAATCGCGGCCAGAGAAATGACAGCAAGGCACCAATGATCGCGACCTCACCGGTCCAGTTCGGGATGATTCGCGCCCATTTATGGGTGATCTGCTCGAACAGACGGACATGGTCCAACGGAAACAGCCGGGTAGCCGGGTCATAAAAAAGATCGCTGAAAGCGATGTCGATTTTGGTCATGTCAAACATCAGGAACACCGCTACCGCGCAGGCCAGCGGAATACCAAAGTTCACCCAGTAAAAGCGGTAACGGGAAGAAGTCAGCATCGTACGTCCAGATCCAGAGGGATGATGAAGAAGCTCATTCGGTGGTCACCGAATGCCAGTCAGAGGCTTCGATGGAACCAAGCATGCGAGGTTCCTGAGGTTTTTCAGCGGAGATAAACAGAGAGGCACCATAGCCTAGAGTAGCGGTCGGCAGCTTGAGATCTTTTTCAAGTTCCGCCATGCACTCACTGTGAGTCACCAGAATCAGGTTGCGCCCGGCCACTTTGTGCGCCAGGGCATCGCGCAATATGCTGCCCTTGCAGTTGATCAGCCAGTCTTCGCCGACGCCGACCTTGTTGAACATATAACTGGAAGTCTGTGCCGCACGGATGATCGGACTGTTATAGATATCGGTCTTGTTCAGGCCCAGATGTTCAAACTGCGCACCGACACCCACTGCCACACTGCGCGAGCGATCCGTAATGCCATCATTGCCAATCAGACAGGCGGCGGTGGAGTGATCGCAACGCTCGACGTGACGCACCAGCACGATCATGTCGCCCTTGGCCCAACCCGCAGCCAGCGCACGGGCGCCCGCCACATTGCCATGGGCCAGATCGGGCACAGCCGCAGGCCGCAACAGCCACACGGTCAGCGGAATCACCAGCAGCAACGAGGCCACGATGACCACGGCGTTTCGATAACGGGCCAAACGCCTTAGATCGATCGAGCGTTTTATCCCGAACAGACTCAGTCTCAATTCCACGTTTAGCCGCCTCGCCGGCATGCATCACAATCATACAAAGCCGCCAGAGTAGAGAGTCTCGCGTTGGCTGCTGGTGAAACTCATGTGAAAAAAAGCTTAAGAGTCGCCCAATTCAAGAGCCTCCCAAAAAATCTTGTTACAGAATCGGTACAACAAAATCCTTTCAGCTCACGCGATTGCTGCCGATACATACCTGCTACACACCTTGCTGGCTCCTAAAAACAAAAATCTTCCAGCCAACCGACGATCTAACGCGCAACGTTCCTGGAGGAATTTGATGAATAGCTGGTTCGGTAACATCAGCGTGAACCTGAAACTGGGCCTGGGATTCGGCCTGGTCCTGGCACTGACCTGCATCCTCGCCCTGACCGGCTGGACCAGCCTGGGCGGGTTGATTGACCGCAGCAACTGGATGAGCGACATCACTCAGCTCAATGCCGGCCTGACCAAGCTGCGTGTGGTTCGCTTGCAATACATGCTGACCAATGGCGACGAAACCGCCGCACAGAATGTGCAAACCACCCTGGACAGTTTTGTTGCTCAGCAAACCGCCCTGCTGGGCAGCTTCAAAAACCCTGAAAACGTCAAAATGCTCAAAGAGCAGGCCGCGACCATCGCCGCTTATCAGACGTCGCTGAACAAAATGCGCAGCGCCTACCGCACCGGCAACAGCGCCCGCGACGCCATGGGCGCCAACGCCGAAACCGCCGGCAAGCTGATCGATGCGATCAACATCCGTGTGCAGCAAATGCCCTTGAGCGATCAGCGCTTCGAACAGTTCCTGGCCATCACCGCCGCCAAGGAAGCGTTCATTCTTGCCCGCTATGAAGTGCGCGGCTACACCGCCAACACCAATGCCGAGACCGAGCAGAAAGCCGTTTCCCAACTGGATGCGGCCATCGCCAGCCTGAAGTCGCTGAACGTGCATTTCGCCGAAACCCAGCAAGACGCCCTGCGTCAGCTGGAAACCGCGCTAAGCAACTACCGCAGTGCCTTGCAAGCCTATAAAGCCGCCAACAACGACTCGGTGCAGGCGCGCAAGGAAATGACCGACCAGGGCGCCGCCATCGTGACCCTGAGCGATAAACTGTATCAATTCCAGCTCGACCGCCGTGACGCCGAAAGCGCCCAGGCCCGCACATTGCAATTGATCAGTACCTTGTTGGCGTTGCTGGTGGGCATCATTGCCGCCGTGGTCATCACCCGTCAGATCACCGGCCCGTTGCGCGATACCCTTAAAGTGGTCGAGCGCATCGCCGGTGGTGACTTGTCTCAGGACATCAAAGTGACCCGCCGCGACGAGCTCGGTGTGTTGCAGCAAGGCATCGCGCGCATGGGCGTGACCCTGCGGGATTTAATCAGCGGCATCCGCGATGGCGTCACCCAGATCGCCAGCGCCGCCGAAGAACTGTCGGCCGTGACCGAGCAGACCAGCGCGGGTGTGAACAGCCAGAAAGTGGAAACCGATCAGGTCGCCACCGCCATGCACGAAATGACGGCCACGGTGCAGGAAGTCGCGCGCAACGCCGAAGAAGCCTCTCAGGCCGCAGCTGCCGCTGACGGTGAAGCTCGCGAAGGCGACAAAGTGGTCAACGAAGCCATCGCCCAGATCGAGCGCCTGGCCAGCGAAGTGGTGCGTTCCACTGAAGCGATGAGCGTGCTGCAGCAGGAAAGCGACAAGATCGGCAGCGTCATGGACGTGATCAAAGCCGTAGCCGAACAGACCAACCTGCTGGCACTCAACGCCGCCATCGAAGCGGCCCGTGCCGGTGAGGCCGGTCGTGGTTTTGCGGTGGTGGCTGACGAAGTTCGTGGCCTGGCCCAGCGCACGCAAAAATCCACCGAGGAAATCGAAGGCCTGGTGGCCGGTTTGCAAAACGGCACTCAACAAGTGGCGGCGGTGATGAACAACAGCCGTACCCTGACCGACAGCAGCGTGGCGCTGACCCGCAAGGCCGGCGTATCACTGGAAAACATCACCCGCACGGTGTCCAACATTCAGTCGATGAACCAGCAGATCGCTGCCGCCGCCGAGCAACAAAGCGCCGTGGCCGAAGAAATCAGCCGCAGCATCATCAACGTACGCGACGTGTCCGAACAGACCGCCACCGCCAGCGACGAAACCGCTGCGTCCAGTGTTGAACTGGCGCGATTGGGCAATCAGTTGCAGATGATGGTGAGCCACTTCCGGGTTTGATATTCACTTTGCGGTGAATGAAAGATCCATTCGCGGGCAAGCCTCGCTCCTACAGGTTACTCACTGAACCTGTGGGAGCGGGCTTGCCCGCGAATGCTTTTGAACAGACACAAGTTATTTCGGGTTAGCCCTTGCTTCGCATTCACTGCCCACTCTAGCGATGTGGCAGATCCAACACGATCCCGCCACTAGTTTTGAATCGGTTGTTGATTCGAGTCCCCAATCCATGAGCACCATCCATCTGATCGAGAGCGCGCCTCAGAATCAAGCGAGCCTCTTCCTCCATGGACCTGCCGTTGCTGCGCGCGTTGTTGCGCAATTGCTCATAAATCTGCGGGTCAAGATTGCCAATGGTAAGGCTGGCCATAAGCGCCCTCTGTGCTCGCTGAATTGATCGGACGACACTATCACGGGTTAAGCTTTTTCCTGCTGCCTCAAACACTAATCGTATTGGTAAAAACCAACCGATTCCCGAACGGATCAGTCACAGTCATGTCCTGGCTACCCCACGGCATGGCCTGAATCTGTGGGCGAGCGAAAGAATATTCCTTGGCCAGCAATTGCTGCTGAAACGCCTCCAGCTCATCGGTCTCGATGCGCAGGGCTGAGCCCGGTGTCGCGTCGCCATGGTGTTCGGACAGGTGCAGCACACATTCGCCGCGCGACACTTGCAGGTACAGCGGGAAGTTCGCTTCGAAACGATGCTGCCAGTCGATCTTGAACCCCAGGAACTCGACGTAGAACTCCAAAGCCTTGGTTTCGTCGAAAGTCCGCAGGATTGGGGTGGTTTTGCCGAAACTCATGGGGTAACTCCCTGACTGAAAGAGCCCAGTGTAGCTGGGCTGGATGTCAGCGCTTCGGCTTGGCGACGGCTTTCTTTAATTGCAATGAGCCACCATGAGACGCAAGTCAAAAGATCGTCCGCACGCGGCCCGAACCTTCGGCAGCGCCTACGAAGGCGGCGATCAATGAAACCCTTTACGCAAATTCCCCTCCCGCGCCAGAAACCGCCCTTCCCTTCTGCCGTTCGCCTGCCCGTCGCGATAACTCAAGGCACCGTTGATCCAAACGCCATCAATCCCTTGCGCCGCCCGTTGCGGATCGTTGAAGTCGGCCACATCGCGAATCGTCGCAGGATCGAACAACACCAGATCCGCCCAATACCCTTCACGAATCTCGCCACGTTCCTTCAAGCCAAATCGTGCAGCCGACAACCCGGTCATCTTGTGCACGGCGGTGTGCAGCGGAAACAGGCCGACGTCGCGACTGAAATGTCCGAGCACTCGTGGAAACGCGCCCCACAAGCGTGGATGCGGAAACGGGTCTTCCGGCAAGCCGTCGGAGCCGACCATCGACAGCGGGTGTGCGAGGATGCTTCGTACATCGGCCTCGTCCATGCCGTAATACACCGCGCCGGCCGGTTGCAGTCGGCGGCCAGCTTCGAGCAGTGGCACGTTCCATTCGGCGGCAATGTCGATCAGATCCCGACCACCCATTTCCGGATGTGGCGTGGACCAGGTGATGGTGATGCGATGGGCGTCGGTGACTTGCTTGAGGTCCAGCGTCGAAGAACTCGCCGCATAGGGATAACAATCGCAAGCCACCGGGTGGGTTTTCGCGGCGTGTTCGAGGGACGCCAGCAGTTGCGGACTACGGCCCCAGTTACCGGCGCCGGCACATTTGAGGTGGGAAATGATCACCGGCGACTGTGCGTGACGTCCGATGCGGAACGCCTCGTCCATGGCCTCCAGCACCGGTTCGAATTCACTGCGTAAATGGGTGGTGTAAACCGCGCCGAATGCCGTCAGCTCTTCGGTCAGTTGCATCACCTCTTCGGTGGAAGCCGAGAAGGCGCTGGCGTAGGCCAGGCCTGTGGATAAACCCAAGGCACCGGCTTCAAGGCTGTCGCGCAGTTGCTCGCGCATCGCGCTGATTTCATCGGCGGTCGCGGTGCGATACAGGTCGTCCAGGTGATTGCTGCGCAACGCGGTGTGCCCCACCAGCGCGGCCACGTTCAGTGTGGTATTGGCCGCCTCGACGGCGGCGCGATAGTCGCTGAAGCGCGGATAAACAAACGCCGCGGCGGTGCCGAGCAAGTTCATCGGGTCCGGCGGATCACCGCGCAAACTCACCGGCGATGCGCTGATCCCGCAATTGCCGACGATCACCGTGGTCACGCCCTGGCTGAGTTTTGGCAGCATCTGTGGCTGGCGGATCACCACCGTATCGTCATGGGTGTGCACGTCGATGAAACCTGGGGCCAATACTCTTCCGGCAGCATCGATTTCGTCGGTGGCGCGAGCGTCGTGCAAGTCGCCGATACGCACGATGCGGCCGTTCAGAATCGCCACGTCAGCGGAATAGCCGGGGGTGTTGCTGCCATCGATAATCAGCGCATTGCGGATTAGCGTGTCGTACATCATGTCAGTCTCCCAGCGGCAAGTGATCGTCGCCGCCGCGGTAGTCGTCCAGGGCCAGTTTGATCCGCCGCAGACGTTCTTGATTGTCTTCAGGATTGGCCAGCGCCAGTTCGGTGGCGAGCACGTCGATGGCCAGCAACATGCCGTAGCGCGCCGCCGTGGGTTTGTAGATAAACGAGGTCTCGGCGCTTTGCAGTGGCAACAGCACATCGGCCATTTGCGCCAACGGCGAGTCGGCGCGGGAGATGGCGAGAATTCGTGCGCCGTAGCTGCGCGCCAATTCCACCGCTTCGAGCAGTTCGGGCGTGATACCGGTTAGCGAGCAGGCGATGAGCGCGTGTTCGGCGCCGAGGCTGGCGGCGGTGACACGCATCATCACCGGGTCGTGACACACCGCTATCGGGTAGCCGAGGCGTACCAGGCGCACTTGCAGTTCATCGCTGCACAGGGTCGAGCAGCCACCCATGCCGAAGGCGTGAATCATCCGCGCCTTACCCAGCAATTTCACCGCATCGGCGAAGCGCGACTCATCGAACGCCGCCAGGTGCTGGCGCAAGGTCGACTCGATATCGCCGACGATCTGCCCGTAGAACGCCGACTGCTCGGGCGTGCCCGCTGGGTCGAGAAAGCGGCTGCCGACACCGCTGGCCTGGGCCAGTTGCAGGCGCAAATCCCGCAGGTCGCGGCAACCGACTGTGCGGGCGAATCGCGACAATGTGGCGGTGCTGACTTCCGCTCGCTGCGCCAGTTCATCGAGGCTGGCGGACGCTGAAAATCCTACGTCGTCGAGCATCAGCCGAGCGATACGTCCTTCACCGGCACTGAAGGATTCCTGACGGGCGCGGATCTGATAGAGGATGTCCATGGCGGATGGCTCCGACTAAAGCAGGTGAGAAAGGCCTACGGTCAGGCCGAAGGCGACCACCGAGATCAGCGTCTCGAGCACTGTCCAGGTCTTGAAGGTCTGGGTAACGGTCATGTTGAAGTATTCCTTGATCAACCAGAAGCCGCCGTCGTTGACGTGGGAAAAGATAACCGACCCTGCCCCCGTCGCCAGCACCAACAACTCTGGATGCGGATAACCCAGACTAACGGCCACCGGCGCGACAATCCCCGAAGCGGTGGTCATGGCCACGGTGGCGGAGCCGGTGGCAATGCGCATCAACGCAGCGAACAGCCAACCCATCATCAACGGTGACAACTGGAATTCATCGGCCAGGCTGACGATCTGATTGGTGACGCCAGCGTCCACCAGAATCCGGTTCAAGCCACCACCGGCACCAACCAGCAAGGTGATGCTGGCGGTCGGCGCCAGGCATTCATTGGTGAACTTGAGGATCGATTCGCGGTTGAAGCCCTGGGCCAGGCCGAGGGTCCAGAAACTCAGCAAGGTCGCCAGCAACAAGGCGATCACCGAGTTGCCGATGAACAGCAGGAACTGATTGAAACCGCTACCCGGCGTGGAGATCAGGTTGGCCCAGCCGCCGATCAACATCAGCACCACCGGCAGCAGAATGGTGGCCATGGTGACACCAAAACCCGGCAGGCTATCGCGCGGCTCACGCTCCAGGAACTGGCGCTCCAAGGGGTTATCGTCCGGCAGTTGAATGCGCGGCACGATGAATTTGGCGTACAGGGGACCGGCGATGATCGCGGTCGGAATACCAATCAGAATCGCGTAGAGCAAGGTCTGCCCCACCGACGCCTGATAAACCTGCACCGCCAGCATCGCCGCCGGGTGCGGCGGTACCAGCGCGTGGACCACCGAAAGCCCCGCAACCATCGGCAAACCGACCATCAGAATCGACACGCCCACCCGCCGCGCCACGGTGAATGCGATCGGCACCAGCAAGACAAAACCGACCTCGAAGAACAGCGGCAGACCTACAAGAAAGGCAATACACACCATCGCCCAGTGGGCATTTTTCTCACCGAAACGGTCGATCAAGGTGCGCGCCACCTGCTCGGCGCCACCGGACTCGGCCATCATCTTGCCGAGCATCGTGCCCAGCGCCACCACCAGCGCAATGTGCCCCAGCGTCTTGCCAACCCCGGCTTCATACGCCCCGACCACACCCGACGGCGGCATTCCCGCCAACAGCGCCAGTCCGATGGACACCAGGGTGATCACAATGAAGGGATTGATCCGGTAACGGGCGATCAGAACGATCAGCGCAATGATGGCGATGGCGGCGTAAACCAACAGCCAATAGCCGAAGGAAAGCGTCATGCGGTACTCCTCGAAAGGGTCACGTCGAATGGGTTGTGAAACTCATAAATCATTTCGACGCGCTACTTTCAAACGAAGTGAAAGTAATTTTCGTGGAGGGATAAGGGATGTCGTGCAGAGGTATGGGAGGTCGCGGGTTATGAAAATCGGACAGTGGAACTTTCATCCCCCTACGCTGATCAACGATCAGCGTCCGTTCTTGAGACAATCGCGCGTCAGTCGTGATGCTCGCTGGCGCGCTTGAGCAGTTTCTTGCAGCGTTCAGACAGGTGCAGTACGCGTAGCTGCTTGCCAACCTTGGTGTAGCGCTCGCGCAATGTCTTCAGCGCGGCGATGGCCGAATAGTCGACAAAGCTCAGGTGGCGACAGTCGACGGTGACCACGGACGGATCATTGGCGGGATCGAACTGGTTGAGAAAAGGCGTCGTCGAGGCGAAGAACAACGTGCCATGCAGGAGGTAGAGCTTGCTGCCGTCGGCTTCAACGTGACTGTCGGCATACAGTTCGCGAGCCTGTTGCCAGGCAAAGTTGAGCGCCGCAATGATGATCCCGCACAACACGGCGATGGCCAGATCGGTGAACACCGTAATCACCGAGACCGCAATGATCACCAAGACATCATTCAGCGGCACCTTGTTAAGCACCCGCAGCGAAGCCCAGGCGAACGTCTGCTGCGACACCACGAACATCACCCCGACCAGTGCGGCCAGCGGGATGCGCTCGATCAGCGGCGAAAGGAACAGCACAAACAGCAGGATCATCCCCCCGGCCACCGCACCAGACAGCCGACCGCGACCGCCGGAGCTGAGGTTGATCACGGTTTGCCCGATCATCGCGCAGCCGCCCATGCCGCCGAACATGCCGGAGACCACATTGGCAGCGCCCAATGCCACGCACTCGCGATCCGGGTAACCGCGGCTCTCGGTGATCTCGTCGGTGAGGTTCAGGGTCAGCAGGGTTTCCAGCAGGCCGACCAATGCCATCAATATCGCGTAAGGGGCGATGATGCGCAGGGTTTCCAGGCTCCAGGGGATGTCTGGCAGCGCAAAACCCGGCAAGCCACCGGCAATGTGCGCCATGTCGCCCAGGGTGCGGGTCGGCAGGCCGAGCAGGTAAACCACTAGCCCAACGCCCAGAATCGCCACCAGCGCCGGCGGCACGGCCCGCGTCAGGCGCGGCATCAGGTAAACGATGGCCATCGTCAGCGCCACCAGCCCGATCATCATGTACAGCGGCGCACCACTCAACCAGGCCTCACCGCTCTTGAAGTGCTCCAACTGGGCCAGCGCAATGACAATCGCCAGACCGTTGACGAAGCCGAGCATCACCGGGTGCGGCACCATGCGCACCAACTTGCCCAGCCTCAACAGACCAAACGCCAGCATGATCAGCCCGCCCAGCAGCACCGTCGCCAGCAAGTACTGGGCACCGTGCTGCACCACCAGCGCGACGATCACCACGGCCATCGATCCGGCGGCACCAGACACCATCCCCGGCCGTCCGCCGAAGAGCGCAGTCAGGGTACAGATGATGAAAGCACCGTACAGCCCCATCAATGGATTGAGGTGGGCCACCAGCGCGAAAGCGATACATTCGGGGAGCAGGGCGAAAGAGGTGGTGAGTCCGGCCAGGACATCGGCGCGCAGACGTTTGGACTTCATGGTTTACCTAAAAATGCAGGCGGGAAAAGAGGGACGCGGATGTTACGGAGTTGACGGCGGGCGGGCCAGTGAATGGGTGGCCTGCTCGCAATGAACGATCACGCGGCCTGCGAATCAGCCCTTGAAATCGGCAATCGCATAAGCTGCCAATTTGCCCTGGATGAAGTCCAGGAAGCACTGGATCCGCAGGGCCAGTTGCGAATTGCGGTAGTACACCGCGTTGATGGGTTGGCGATATCCGCTGTTGAACTCCGCCAGCAACACCTGCAAGCGACCGGCGCGGATGTCGTCGATGGTCATGAAGTGCGACAGGCAGGCAATGCCCTGCCCGGCCAACGCCAGGTGCCTGACCGTCTCGCCACTCGACGCGCTGAGCGACGCCTGGATCGGCCAGCGGTCACCGTGGACATAGCGCAGTGGCCATTGGTTGAGGCCTTCGTTATGGGTAAAACCCAGCAGCGTGTGCTCGCTCAAATCCTCGACAGCGCTCGGTACGCCGTGTTGCTCCAGATACGCTGTGCTTGCGACGATGTGTAGCGGGCTGCACCCCAGGGAGCGGGCATGCAAGGTCGAGTCGGCCAGCGTGCCGATGCGAATGGCGATGTCGGTGCTTTGTTCGAGCAGGTCGATGATCAAATCGTTGCTGTTGAGTTCGAGCTGGATGTCCGGGTAGAGACGGCGGAACTCATCGATGTACGGCACGATGGCGTGCAGCATGAACGGCGACGCGGCGTTGATCCGCAGTCGCCCGGACGGGGTTTGCTGGCGTGAGGACAGGCGCTCTTCGAGCTCGTCCATCTGATCGAGAATCAGCTTGGCGTGCTCGAAGAAATATTTGCCCTCTTCGGTCAGGTCCATGCGCCGCGTGGTGCGATTGATCAGCGTGGTATCGAGCTTGGCCTCCAGCCGCGACAGCGTGCGGCTGACCGCCGACGGCGTTTGCCCTACTTGCTCAGCCGCAGCCGAAATCGACCCGCACTCAATCACGCAGACGAAAATCTGCAACTCATCGGATCTGGCTTTCACGTGTGTCCTCGTTCGCGAATCGGCGTGACTTGAATCGCCAAGATCGCAGCCTTCGGCAGCTCCTACAAGGATTGCGTGCCCTGAACCTTCGGGTGTACGCCATCCGTAGGAGCTGCCGCAGGCTGCGATCTTTCCCGCCGTTGCGACGGATACTAGCCGGAAAACTCAGGCAGGCAGGCCAAACACCTCGGTCAAGTGCTGCTCATAACGCGCCACATCAGCTTCGATATTCGGGCGCTTCATCACATCGACGCACAAAAAGGTCGGCAAACCGGTCATGCCGAGGAAGGTGTTGGCCTTGTGGAACGGCAGGTACACCGCGTCCACGCCCTTGGCTTCGAAGAAGTCGGTCGAGTCGTCGAAGGCTTGCTGCGGGGCGTTCCAGGTCACCGACAGCATGTACTTTTTACCGTGCAACAAGCCGCCGCTGCCGTACTTCTGCGACGCGTCGGAGCGCGTGCGGCCGTCGCTGGCGTAGAGGCTGCCGTGGCCTGCAGTGAAGACTTCATCGACGTACTTCTTGACGGTCCAGGGCGCGCCCATCCACCAGCCGGGCATCTGATAAATGATCACATCGGCCCAGAGGAATTTGGCGACTTCCTCAGCGACGTCGTAGCCCTCGTCGATGAACGTGGTTTTCACATCCACACCACCGCGATCCAGCACGCTCAGCGCCGCTTCGTGCAGCGTCGTGTTGTAGCGACCATCGGAGTGGGCAAATTTTTTGCCGCCATTGAGCAACAGGACTTTTTTCATGAGAAATCTCGCAAGGTTGAAATCGATGGCGGCAGAGTAGCGATCAGCCTCGCGCGGAATAAGCGCTCAATCCGCAAAATTCATTTGACCTATACGCACGAATCAACAAGCGATTGTTGCCATAGACTTGCGTCGATTCTGACTGTTTAGGAGATTCTGATGAGCGAGCTGCAAGGCTTCATCCTGCACGCCAAGACCCGCCCGGAAAAAGCCGAGGCCTTCGAAGCGTTCTTCCGTGCCTACGTCGAACCGAGTCGCGCCGAACCCGGTTGCATCGAGTACCACATGCTGCGAGACAAACAGGACCCGACGCTGTTTATCTTCTACGAGATCTGGCAATCCCAGGCCCATCTGGACGTGCACTCGAACCTGCCGCATATGAAGCAGTTCCTCGACATGCGCATGGAGTATCTGGAGCGGGATTTCGATATCCGTCCGATTGAAATGCTCAGCACATCGTCCGCTAGCCGCTGATCAGCAAGTGGCCGCCGAGCACGCCGAGGCCGATGAAGAACACGCGCTTGAACAACACGGCGCTGATCCGCTGGCGCAGCCATTGCCCCAGCAACATGCCGAGCACCGCCGGGATCAGCGCCAGCAGTGACGCGCTCAACTCGCCACCGCCGAGGGCGCCGCGCCATAACAGGCCGGCGGCCAACGCGAGGGTCGAAACGGTGAACGACAGGCCCAGCGCCTGCACCAGTTCATCCTTGTTCAAGCCCAGCGCTTGCAGATAAGGCACCGCCGGAATCACGAAGACACCGGTGGCCGAGGTGATCACGCCCGTCAGCACACCGCAGAGCGGACCGAGCCAACGCTCGGTGCGACCGCCGACGTGCAAGGTTGGCAGGAACAACCCACTCAAGGCGTACATCAACAGCGCCGCCCCCAGCCCCCGTACCACCCAATGTCCACCGGCCATGCCGATCCACACTGTGCCAGCGCCAGTGCCGATGAAAATCGCCAGCAGCATCGGCCATAACCGGTTCAACAACCCGCGCAAATGACCGCCGAATGCCAGTTGCCAGACGTTGGTCAGCGTCGCGGGAATGATCAACAACGCCGCAGCCTGCGACGGTGCCATAGCCAGGCCGAGCAGGCCCATGGCAATGGTCGGCAGACCGAGGCCGATCACACCTTTGATCACCCCGGCCAGCAGGAAGGTAGCGATGACCAATAAGGAAAGGGCCAAGCCCAGATTTTGATAGAACGCGGCAAGTGTATTCATGGGGCTATCGTGAGCCCTGAAGAGTACCTTGAAAATCTGCCATATACTGAGGCTGCCTCTTGTTTACCAAGAGGCAATGATCGTTCCCACGCTCTGCGTGGGAATGCAGCCGTGACGCTTCGCGTCACATGCCGAAGCGGACGCAGAGCGTCCAGCGAGGCATTCCCACGCAGAGCGTGGGAACGATCCGGGACACTGTATGCACTTCGACCTCACCGACCTGCGCCTCTACCTGAATATCCTCGACACCGGCAACATCACCGCCGGTGCCGCCCGCAGCCATTTGTCGCTGGCGGCGGCGAGTGCACGAGTCCGCGCGATGGAAGCCTCACTGGGCATCGAGTTTCTGGAGCGAGGTCGCCGCGGTGTCAGCCCCACTCCGGCCGGCAAGGCACTGGCGCAGCACGCCCGAGTCCTGCTGCAACAGGCCGAGCGCATGCAGCAGGACCTGGTCGAATACGCCAAAGGCGTCAAAGGCCAGGTGCGGTTGCTGTGCAATACCACAGCGATCACCGAGTACCTGCCGGAATTGCTGGCGGACTTTTTGCGCGACCATCCGAACCTCGACATCGACCTGCAGGAACTGCCCAGCACACGCATCACCCACGCCTTGCGCCAGGGCGCGGCAGACCTGGGGATCGTGTCCGACGCCGTGGATACCGACGGCCTGCAAACCCGCTATTTCCGCGACGATCCGCTGGTGTTGATCCTGCCGTGGGGGCATCCGTTGGCAGGTACCGGTGCCGTAAGTTTCAGCACCACCTTGCACCACGATTACGTCGGCCTGAACGCCAACAGTGCCTTGGCCGTGTACCTGGAAGAACAAGCCCTGCATAGCGGCTTGCGGATGCAGGTCCGCATCCGCGCCGATGGTTTCGATGGCGTGATGCGCATGGTTGCCCGGGGGGCCGGGCTGGCGATCGTGCCCTTGGCGGCGGTCGAACGCTGGCCGGCTGAAACGCCGTTCAAAAGCGTCGCACTGGAAGAGCCGTGGGCTCGCCGCAAACTGTTGCTGTGCGCCCGGGACTTCACCGTACTGCCCGGTTATGCCCAGGCCTTGCTGAACGCCTTGACTCTCCCCTGAGGGGCAGACTTTACCCTTGAGGTTTCATCTTCAGGGACCGCTACGGTGAGCAAACGAATTCTGGTGATTCTCGGTCATCCTTCGAGCAACAGTTTCTGCGGCGCACTGGCCGAACGCTACGCACAATCGGCGCTGCGTGCCGGGCATGAGGTGCGCCAGTTATTTCTGGGCAAACTGGATTTTGATCCGGTACTGCGTGAAGGGTATCAACAGGTTCAGCCACTGGAAGCCGACCTGCGCCGCGCTCAGGCGGACATTCTGTGGGCCGAACACCTGACCCTGGTCTACCCGATCTGGTGGGGAGGCGTACCGGCGTTGCTCAAGGGCTTTTTCGATCGGGTGTTCCTGCCAGGTTTCGCCTTCAAGTACCGCGAAGGCAAAGCCTTCCCCGACAAACTCCTGCGCGGTCGCAGCGCGCATCTGCTGGTGACCATGGACACGCCACCCTGGTATTACCGCTGGATCTACCGCATGCCCGGGCTGCACCAGATACGTAAAACCACCCTCGCCTTCTGCGGCATCGAACCCCGGCGCACACTCACGTTCGGCCCGATTCTCGGCGCAAGCGAGGGTCAGCGTGAGGCCTGGTTACGGCAAGCCCAGGCTATCGCCAGTCACTGAGTGTGCCGATAATGCGCCGGGTGTTACCACCGCGAAAAGGGACTTTTCATGTACATCGGCCAAGCCGCACAACGCTCCGGGACGACAATCAAGAGCATTCGTCATTACGAGTCCATCGGCTTGCTGCCTGCCGCTCAGCGACAAGGCAGATACCGTGTCTACGACCAACAAAGCATCGACCTGCTGATCCTCATCAAGTGCGCTCAACAGTTGGGTTTCAGGCTCAAGGAATTACAGGCAATCTTTACCGGGCATCAAGGCCAGGCGATGCCCTGGTCATTGGCGCAGCAGGCCATCGATGCCAAGAAGTGTGAAATCAGCGAGAAGATTGCTGCACTCAGGCATCAACACGAGCAATTGGTCGGGTTCGAGAGCACCTTCCTGCAGGCCCGAATCGATTGTCCGCTGGAAAGTCTTTGAGGGTAGCGCGCGTTTCTGGACAGCTCGATGTCGAATACAGACAACTGAGCGGAGCATGGGCGCTATAGGGTGCGACTTCAGTTCTTCAGTACCACTTTCTATATTCCAAGGCCCGGAGTCCACATGACCGCACCGATTACCGTTCTTCGCGACACTCACCCGTTGCCCGTACTCGACGCCTGCAAATGGGAAAAGCTCGAAGGCGATCCGCACACCGTCAACCTCAACGCGTACACCAGCGAAGATGGCAGCAAGATCATGGGCACCTGGATCTGCACGCCGGGCAAGTGGTATGTGGAATACGTGAAGTGGGAATACTGCCACTTCCAGGAAGGCTACTGCATCATCACCCCGGAAGGCATGGCGCCGATCCACCTGCGCGCCGGTGACATTTTCGTCATCGAGCCGGGCATGAAAGGCACGTGGGAAGTGGTTGAAACCGTGCGTAAGTATTTCGTGTTTGCCTGATGCAAAAAACCGAGAGACCACCCGACGTGGTCTCTCGGTAAAGAGGCATGCATGAATCCTGTGGCGAGGGAGCTTGCTCCCTCGCCACAAACGCTTATTGGGGTTTGCGATAGCTGTTGATGATCGCCGAGAAGTCCTTGCCCCCTTCTCCACGCAGGCTCATCGCCTGATACAACTGCTGGGCCACCGCGCCGAGCACGACCGGTTGGTGCGCCTGACGTGCCGCCTCAGTGGCCAGCCCCAGATCCTTGAGCATCAGTTCAGCACCGAAACCGCCGGTATAACCGCGCGAGGCCGGCGCCGTTTCGACGATGCCCGGCCACGGGTTGTATATCTCAGAACTCCAGCAGCGCCCGGTTGAACTGTTAATGACGCCCGCCAGCACCGTTGTGTCGATACCCAGGGCGCTGCCCAGTGCCATGGCTTCGCTGACACCGACCATGGAAATCCCCAGCAGCAGGTTGTTGCAGATCTTGGCGATTTGCCCGGTGCCGACTTCGCCGCAATGGACGATGTTGCGGCCCATCTGCGCCAGCACCGGTTGCAGAGTGGCGAACAGTTCAGGCGTGGCGCCGACCATGAAGGTCAGCGTCCCGGCCGCTGCACCGCCAGTGCCACCGGAAACCGGGGCATCGGCCATGGCCACGTCCTGCTTTGCGGCCGCCGCGGCAACATCTCGCGCCGTCTGCGGATCGATGGTGCTGCAATCCACCGCTGGCACGCCTTTGGCGATTCCCGCCAGCACGCCGTCTTCCCCCAGCCAGACGCTGCGCACATGGGCCGCGGCCGGCAGCATGGTGATCACCAGTTGCACGTCTTTCGACGCTTCCTTCGGTGAAGTGCTGATGCTGCCGCCGAGTTGAGCCAGTTCGGCCAGCACGGTTTGATTGAGATCAAACAGGTTCAGCGAATGGCCGGCCTTGATCAGGTTGCGCGCCATCGGCGCGCCCATGTTGCCGAGACCGATAAAAGCGATTTTCATGTCCGGCTCCTTAACGCAAGTGGATGGTGGTGTTCACACCGTGGTTGATGCTGTCGTCATCGAACCAACGCGCGGTGACGGTCTTGGTTTGAGTGTAGAACTGCACCACTTGCTTGCCATACGGACCGAGGTCGCCAAGTTTGGAACCACGGGAACCGGTGAAGCTGAAGAACGGCACCGGCACCGGAATCGGGATGTTGATGCCGACCTGACCAACGTCGATTTCCGTCTGGAATTTGCGCGCCGCCGCACCACTCTGGGTGAACAGACCCGTGCCGTTGCCGAACGGGTTGGCGTTGACCAGGGCGATGGCCTCATCGAGGGTGTCGACTTCCAGCACCACCAGCACCGGGCCAAAGATTTCCTGGGTGTAGATCTGCATCTCAGGGGTCACGCCGGAGAACAGAGTCGGACCGACAAAGTTGCCCTGTTCGTAGCCCGGAACAGTGATGTCGCGACCGTCCAGTTCCAGCTTGGCGCCTTCCTTGATACCGCTTTCGATCAGGTCGAGAATCCGAGCCTTGGCTCGTTTGGAAATCACCGGACCCACATCAGTGCCTGGCTCGCTGCCGGCATTGACCTTGAGTTTCTGCGCCAGCGCCTTGAGATCCGGCAGCCATTGTTTGGCCGCGCCCACCAGCACCACCACCGAGGTGGCCATGCAGCGTTGCCCGGCCGCACCGAAACCGGCGCCGACCAGTGCATTGAGCGCTTGCTCGCGGTTGGCATCGGGTAGCACAACGGCGTGGTTCTTGGCACCCATCATCGATTGCACGCGCTTGCCGTGTTTGCCGGCTAGGTCGTAGACATGCGTGCCGACCGCGGTCGAACCGACGAACGAAACAGCCTTGATGTCCTTGTGGGTGCAAAGCGCATCGACCACATCCTTGCCACCATGAACGACGTTGAGCACACCCGGAGGAATGCCGGCTTCAATCGCCAGTTCCACCAACAGCATGGTCGACATCGGATCCTGCTCGGAAGGCTTGAGCACGAAGGTGTTGCCGCAGGCGATGGCCATCGGGAACATCCACAGCGGAATCATCGCCGGGAAGTTGAACGGGGTAATGCCGGCGCAGACGCCGATCGGCTGACGCAGGGTGTAGGTATCGACACCGCCAGCGACGTTCTCGGCAAACTCGCCCATTTGCAGGCTGCCAATGGAACAGGCGTGTTCGACCACTTCCAGGCCACGGAAGATATCGCCTTCAGCGTCGGCGATGGTTTTGCCCTGCTCATTGCTGAGTACCACGGCAATACGCTTGGAGTGCTCGCGAATCAGCGCCTGAAGCTTGAGCATGATGCGCATCCGCGCGCCGATTGGCGTCAGCTTCCAGGTCTGAAAGGCGCGATGGGCGGCGCTGATGGCGGCATCGACTTCAGCAGCGGTCGCGAAGGGGACTTTGGCCAGCACTTGCTGGGTCGCCGGATTAACGATGTCGTGCCATTCGGTGGTCTGGGATTCGACCCACTCGCCATCGATCAATAACTTGACCTTTTGCACGGTGGTTTCTAGCGATGCGTTCATGTTGGGTCTCCGGGACGTTGTTCTTATTTAGAGAGCTATCTTGGGAGCCAAGGCGAGAAAGTCGCCTTGAGATGAGGCGTGTGCCGCGATTTGGTTGTCGGACTGTTTTTGGAGTATAGATGTGCAAACTTCTAATAAGAACGCACATAAAAGCCGGTCCATCATGCAAAAAAACATCACCTCTTTAGGCTCGTTGAACTGGGATGACCTCAAGTTTTTCCTCGAGGTTGCCCGCACTCGCAAGGCCAGTACCGCGGCCAAGCGCCTGGCGGTGGACTACACCACTGTGTCGCGGCGCATCAGTTCGCTGGAGGCCTCGTTGGGCACGCTGTTGTTCGAGAAGTCCCGCACCAGCGGCTTCGTCCTGACCGCTGAAGGCCAGCGTCTGCTGGGTTACGCCGAATCGATCGAAAGCACTCTGCACATGGCCTGCGAGCAGGTTTCGGGCTCAGGCGTCGCGCTGTCCGGGCATGTGCGCATGGGCTGTACCGAAGGGTTCGGCAGCTTTTTCATCACCCCGCAGCTGAGCCATTTCGTCGACGCCTACCCGGCGATATCGGTGGACATCCTGCCGCTGCCGCACTTCATCAGCCTGTCCAAGCGCGAGGCAGACATCGTCATTGCGCTGGAGCGGCCGGAACACGGCCCTTATGTCTGCTGCAAACTCTGTGACTATCGATTGCAGCTGTACGCGACCCAGGATTATCTGGACAAGCACCCACCGATCCGCCGCCCGGCAGATTTGAGCAAGCATCAATTCATCAGTTATGTGGACGATCTGGCGTTCAGCTCGGAGCTGCTGTACCTGGCGAATGTGTTGCCCGGTGCCAGTGCCAATCTGCGCAGCACCAGTGTGATCGCGCAGTTCGTGGCGGCGCAGCAAGGACGGTCACTGGCGATTCTGCCGTGCTTTTTGGCGGCTCAGGATCCGCGATTGCTGCCGGTGTTACCGCAAGAGATCACCATCACCCGGCAGTTCTGGATGTACTGCCGCGAAGACCTGCGCAAGCTCAAGCGGATTACCTTGTTGTGGGACTACATCCGTACCGTCACCGAGCAGAATCATGCGCTGTTGATGGGGGAAAGCCGGGAGATGGTGTTCGCCGATTAATCGGCACTCACCACGATCGACACCCGGCGGTTCTCGGTGCGCCCGGCCGCGGTGGCGTTGGAGGCGACGGGCTTGCTGCTGCCCAGGCCGCGCAGCTGGATGTTTTGTTCTTTTATGCCGACAGCGGCCAAGACATTGCCGACGCTCTTCGCGCGACGCAGGGAAAGCTGTTCGTTATAGGACTCTTTGCCCGAGGCATCGGTGTGGCCGTCGACTCTCACTCGCTCGATTCCCACACTCAACAACGCCTTGCCAATGCGCTCGACGATCTCGGTACTGGTGGGGTTGAGGTGCTCGACATCACTACCGAACAGCACTTTGTCGGACAGGCCGAACGCCCAGCCATCGTCAGTCATCTCGAAACCTTGCTGCTTGAGCATAGCGATCTGCGCCGGGGTCAGGCCTTTCTGTGGTGTCGTCTGGCAACCGGTCAATGCCAGCAAGGTCATGAATAAGGTAATCGTAAAAAATCGCAGAGAACGCTGAGTGAGTGTGAACACAGAAATTAGCTCCTGGTTTGAACATCGGCGACAGAGTGCTCCGACCCTGCCGTGTGGTGGGCGCCTCGGGAAAGGCGCTTGGCCTGATACATCGCGGCGTCGGCAGCATCGAGCAGCGCCCCCGGCGTGAGCCCATGGTCCGGGTACACGGCGATGCCGATACTGAGTGAAGTCAACACTTGGGTACTGCCCGGCAACGGGATTGGCGCTTCCATACTGGCAATGATTTTGTCGGCAATCCGTTCGGCGTCTTCGGTCTTGTGCAGCGGCGTCAACAGCACGGCAAACTCGTCGCCACCCAGACGCGCCACCAAATCCTCTTCACGCAACTGCGCACGAACCCGGGTCGCCACGGCGATGAGCACTGCATCACCGGCAGCGTGACCGAAGTTGTCGTTGATCTCCTTGAACCGGTCGCTGTCGAGAAACAGCACGGCCACTCGCTCATCGAGCTTGCCGGCATTGCGCAAGGCGCGCATCAGGCGGCCTTCGAAAAACGCCCGATTCGGCAACCCGGTAAGGCTGTCATGGCTGGCCTGGTGGGCCAGGGTTTCGTTTTCGCTTTGCAGGTGGGTCTGCCAGGACTCGAGCTCGTCGAGCAAGGCATTGAAGTCGTTGCCCAGGTTGTCGAGTTCGGCAATGTCGGCGGGTGGTACGCGCCGGTCGAAGGCACGCTCGCTACGGGCGGCGTGAGCCACGACAGCCAGGCTGCGCAACGGGCCGGTGATTCCTCGCAATTGCCGACGCGCCAGATAAAGCGCAACCCAGGCACTGACAGCGGTACACAAGACGATTCCCACCAGACCGCTGAGCAAGAAGCGCATCAGGCTGCCGCCATGACCGGTGAGCAGGATGCTGCCGATTTCCTGACCTTGATGGGTGATCGGCATGCTGATGGGTTTTTCCAGAATCGTTCGGACGATCTGCATTTCAAGATCGGAGAGCCACCCCGTTTCCGGTCGTTGCCAACGCGCGAGCAACTCGCCTTCCTCGTCCATCACTTGTGCATCAGCCACTTCTTCAGTGGACGCGATCAATGCCAGCGCTTCGGTGGCGGCGGCCTTGTCGTTGAACACCACCGCGGCTTCCACGGTGTAGTTGATCGAACGGGCAATCAGATGCAGGTTGTGATCGGCATAGACCCGCAAAGCCAGAACACCCAGCAAGGTCAATGAAACACTGGCCATGGCCACGCCCACCAGGGCGACGATCAAATGTCCACGGCCGATAACCGACCCCAGGGTCGGACGTATACGAGATTTAAATAGACTCATGGCGCCGCCGGCTTGCGGCGCGACAGTTGCAGCACACTGGGGTGAATACGTACACCGCTGCGAGCGACCGAGTCGAGGTTGACCTCGAAGGACACCTGTTCATCACCGACCCGCAGGCAGAACAGGCTGCCAACGGTGCATTGATCGCCGCCTTCGCTGATGCTCACCACCGGGCGCCCCGTCAACGAGGCGAATAGCTGACTGCGCTCATCGCTGGTCAGCTTGCCGATGTACACCGCATCACATTCACTGGCGATGGCCGGGTTATCGGCCAACAACCGTCGTACGGTAACCGGTCGACCCGTAGCTTGCGTGGTGCCTTTGACCAGGTCGTCGGTGTATTCAGTGGGGCCGACCACGCACAGACGCAGCTGTTGGGGTTCAACAGGCCATCGGGCATAACTGAGGATCCCGAGTACCACCTGAGTGACCGAGCTGGCGCGCTTGTCGGCCTTGCTCACGGCGGTTTCCGGTTGAGCGCAGACAACGCCCGTCAACAAACAGAGAAGGCCGGCAAGTAGCACTTGCTTGCAGCCAACGACGCGCTCTGTCGCCCAGACAGCCACCTTCATGCAGGGATTCCCTACGATCGCAACAAAATGATGCCGCAACGATAGCACAGCACCGAAACACCAGCGAGGCCACGCACTACGGCACATCGGACAGATTCCGGCGTCTGGCACCGCCCCGTTCAATGACTCGGCCAGGTACCCTCTTCCAGCTCCAGCATTAACCCGCTCAAGCGCTTGACCTTGCGCCGCACGGCCTCTTCGAATACGCCGGCTCGAGGCTCAATCAGGGTAAACCAGTCTTTGGCCCGGGTTATCCCGGTATAGATCAGTTCCTTGGTGAGCACAGGATTCAAAGCATCCGGCAGAATCAACGCCGTATGAGCAAATTCCGAGCCTTGGGATTTGTGCACGGTCATGGCATACACCGTGTCGACATCGTTGAGTCGACTTGGCAGGACAAAGCGCACACCGCCCTGCCCATCATTGCGCGGGAAGGCCACTCGCAGCACGTGCCGCCCGGCCTCCGGCCCCTCACGCTCCGGCAGCTTGAGGGCAATACCAATGTCACCGTTCATCAAACCCAGGCCATAGTCGTTGCGGGTCATCAGCACGGGCCGACCTTCGTACCACTGGTGGTCGCTGTCGATCAGCCGAGCCTTGAGCAGTGCGTCGGTCACACGCTGATTCAAGCCTTCCACCCCCCAAGGCCCTTTGCGTACGGCACACAACAGCTGGAAAGCGTCGAAGGCTTGTAGCACCACGCGAGCCCAATTAGCCCAGCATGGATCGTCGAGCGGGCGGTCGAGCGCTGGTCGCTGACTACGCAAAAGACTCAGGTAATGCCGATAACCTTGCGGTCCCCCGCCATGGCCCTCGAGCAACAAGCGCTCCAGCGCCCGGTCCTGCTCACCCTTGAGGGGCAGGGAAAATACGTCGCCATGACTTGCAGCGGCCAATAACTTGCGCGCGTCCTCGGGATGCTGTTGGTTGACCCAACGGGCCAACTGACCAATTCCGCTACCCTCGCCGAAGCGCCGTGAGTGACGCAGCATCACGACTTGCTGGGCCAGTGGATGCGCGCCGTGGGTGTCTTCCCGCAAACCGCTGGCATCGAGGCGCTCACCGCTGACCGCCTCCAGCCACTGGCGGGTCTGCGGGCTGTACCAACCGGCTTCGGCATCGCGACACAGATCGCCCAGCACGGCACCGGCCTCTACCGACGCCAATTGGTCCTTGTCACCGAGCAGCACCAGACGGGCATGGGGCGGCAATGCATCGAGCAGGTTGGCCATCATTTCCAGGTCGATCATCGAGGCTTCGTCCACCACCAATACATCCAGCGGCAAGCGATTACCGGCGTGGTGACGGAAATGCCGGGTACCGGGACGACTGCCGAGCAAACGGTGCACGGTAGTCACATCCGACGGGATCTTCTCGCGCACTGTTTCAGGCACTTTCAGGGTTTGAACCTGCTGACTGATGGACTCGGTCAATCGTGCGGCAGCTTTGCCGGTGGGTGCCGCAAGACGAATGCGCAGCGGTTTACCGGCCTCCACTGCAGGTGCCTGGAGCAATGCGAGCAAGCGCACGACCGTGGTGGTCTTGCCGGTTCCCGGGCCGCCGGTGACGATGCTGAACGCACTGCGGGTAGCCAGGGCACACGCGAGCTTCTGCCAGTCGATCACTTCATCAGACCTGGCTGGACCGAACAGGCCGGTCAGGCGCTGGGGCAAATCGCTCGGCGTAGCTTCGTGTGTCGCCAGACGCTGGCGCAGCGCGTGGTCGATGCGCCGTTCGTAAGCCCAGTAGCGGCGCAGGTACAGGCGTTTACCCGACAGCACCAACGGCCGGTGCTGCGCGGCCTCACGACCGTCGACGGCCAGAGCCACCAGACGACTGGATGCCAGGACCTTGCACCAATGGGCGCCGTCCAGCGCCTCAAGCAATTGCGACGGCAGCAACATCGCACCGCTTTGCACATCACCTTCCGGCGGTAGCGACAGGGCAAAGTCCGGCTCTTTCAGTGTTTCGAACAGATCCAGGCAGACATGACCGTGGCCCAGTTGGTGACTGATCAACGCGGCGGCCAGCAGCACCAGCGGATCATCGTCGGGAGCAAGCTCGTGGAGAAACGCGACGAAGGCCTTGTCCAGCGCCCGCAGCCAGCCGCGCTCGACCCAGCGCGTGAGCAGCAGCAACAAGTCATCAGCGCGACTCAACGGGGCCAGGTCCGCCAGACTTTCGGCCGCCAACGGCGTAGGCAGCAAATCGGCGAAAGTGCGACTCATAGCAATACTCCCTGTTCCCAGGCAGGTTCGGCCTTGGGCTCTGGTTTGCCCTGGAACAACCGGTCCAGGCGCTCGATCAGCTCCCGTGGCGGACGGGCAAAATACACGCCTTGGCTGGCCGCTCGAGTACCGCGAAGAAACAGGTACAACGCTCCACCGACATGTC
Organism: Pseudomonas sp. GW822-FHT02G04; assembly: GCF_058802085.1. Taxonomy (NCBI): domain Bacteria; kingdom Pseudomonadati; phylum Pseudomonadota; class Gammaproteobacteria; order Pseudomonadales; family Pseudomonadaceae; genus Pseudomonas; species Pseudomonas sp. GW822-FHT02G04. Next base: position 7,153 of record NZ_JBXANU010000007.1, on the reverse strand, counting down.
GGTCGTAATCGTAATCGACCAGCCGAGCCTTGAGCTGGCGATGCAGGGCGAGCAGGTACAGTACGTATTGCAGGTCGTAACGGTTGTCGAGAATCGACTGTTCCATGGCCTGCTCGGTATAGGCCGCGTCATCGACGCCCAGCCAATTGGATTTGTAGTCAGCGACGTAGTAACGGCCTTCATGCTCGAACGTCAGGTCGATGAAGCCTTTGAACATGCCATTGAGCAGCACCGGTTCGGCAGCCACCCGGGCCACGCCGTGATGGGTGTATTGGCGCACCAGCTCATCGAGCTTGAGCACATCGACTTTATGACTGGCGAACCAGAATTCCATCTCGACCCGGTATTGAGACAGTTGCTCGAACACCACCGGCGCCTGCCCGCCACCGATGTGCAATGGGGATTTGAGCAAGTGCAGCAGCCAGCCGCTCAACGTGGTGATCCAGCCTTCCCAGCCACGGCGGTTGCAGCGACGGGCAATGGCGTCTTCCACGGTTTGCGGTGCAGCGGCAAAGCCTTCGTCACCGGCCCATTCGAGCAATCCATGAAGAAAAGTGCCGGGGTTCGGCCCACGAGGGAATCGATGGATATCTGCGCCGCCAGCGGCGACTTCTCGTGGCGCTTCGGGATCAAGGCGTTCGTCATCAAACAGCTTTTGTGCTTGCGCGCTCTCCGGTGCCTCGTCACTGCCCACGCTCAAGCTGTCACCAATGCGTAAGGCACTGTAAGAGGCGATCCACCAGTTTTCGCTGGCCTTGCGCCTGGGTATCAGCGGGGCCAGCAAGGTCGCTTCATTGCGTGGCGGATGGTAATGCTCGGCGGTCGCGTCAGGCATTTCACCGTAGTTCAGCGCCGCACAGTCTTGCTGCAGGTCTTCCAGCCAACGACGCAGCCCTGCCGACTCAGCCAATGGCGCACCACCGCCCAGCAGATAACCCAACGCCGAAAGGTGCAGGACCGAACCGTTGTTATTGCCGCGCTTGAGGTCCGTCACACCCAGCCAGCAAGCATGTTGTGCCCGGGTCAGAGCCACATAGAGCAGTCGAAGATCTTCGGCCAAACGCTCATCATCGGCCAGGGCGATCAACTCGGCCGTCGGCTTCAAGCTCACTTGTGCCTTGCCCGCGGCATCGTGGTAATGCAGCGGCAGACGACTGCCATCCACCGGTTTTGCCGAGCAGATGAACGGCAGAAATACCAACGGATATTCAAGCCCTTTGGATTTGTGGATGGTCACGACCTTGACCAGTTGCTCGTCGCTTTCCAGACGCAGGATCTGTTCTTCGCCAGCCTGACCAGACAACGCCAGATGCTCGGACAAATGACGGATCAGTGCTTGCTCGCCATCGAGTTCGGCGGCGGCCTGCTGCAGCAACTCGGACAAGTGCAGCAGGTTGGTCAATATCCGTTCACCATCGCTGCGCGCGATCAACGCCTGGGGCAGCTGAAAATCATGTAGCAATCGCCGCAACATGGGCAGCACGCCCTGCTTGCGCCAGAGCTCGCGATAACCGCGGAACTGCATGACCCGTGCTTCCCAGGCCAGTTCGTCCTGATTCAGCCGCTCCAGTTCAGACAATGAAAGGTTCAGCGTAATGCAGGCCAGCGCGGCACGCAGGGGACGTTCGACATCCGGCTCGGCACACGCCTTGAGCCAGGTCAGCAGATCATGGGCCTCCTGCGCGGCGAACACTGAGTCCTTGTCTGAGAGGTAAACACTGCGCACACCGCGAGCGGAAAGTTCGCCGCGCACGGCCTGGGCCTCTTTGCCGTCGCGCACCAGAATCGCGATATCTGCCGGCAGCAGGCCTTTGAGATCCTTACCATCCTGGATGAAGCCCGCACGGCCTTGCTGACCGCCATTGAGCAGCGCAGTAATTTCACTGGCGCAGGCGGCGGCCAATTGTTGTCGATACACCACGCCGGACAGTGGCTGGTCAGAGGACAAATGCCAGATGTTCAGGGCAGGTACAACCTGACCCTCAATGTGCAGGACTTCTTTGCGCCCTTGGGACTCCACGGGCAGAAACGGTACCGGGTTCTCGCCACTCTTCTCACGGAACAGGAACGCGCCGCGCCCCTGCTCACGAAATTCGGCGCGCTCGAACACATGGTTCACCGCGTTGACCATGCCATGACTGGAACGGAAATTTGTACCCAGGGTATGCAGGCGGCCGGTGGTGGCTTGCCGGGCGCGCAGATAGGTATAGATATCGGCACCGCGAAAGGCATAGATCGCCTGCTTCGGGTCGCCGATCAGGAACAGGCCGGATTCAGGATTGTTGTCTTCGATGCGATAAATGCTCTCGAAGATTCGGTACTGCACCGGGTCGGTGTCCTGGAATTCGTCGATCAGCGCAACCGGGAACTGCTCGCGGATCAAGGTCGCCAGACGCTCACCGCCATCGGACTGCAACGCCGCATCGAGACGCAGCAGCATGTCATCGAAACCCATTTCCGCGCGACGACGCTTTTCTTCCTCGAACCGAGCACCGACCCAGTGGGCGGCATGTTGCAGCACGGCGGCATCGGGGGTCGGCAAGCCATCGAGACTGGCCTTGAGGCCGGGCATCGCATCGAGACCGGGATGACGGGGAGCTTCACCTTTCCATGCTTCAGCCATGCCATCGGGAGTCAGGCGAGTGAAGCCGGTGCCAATGTCCAGTTGCTCCAGAGATTCGTCTTCGGCCCAGGCCCGGAGCTTTTCGAACCAGGGTTCGAAGTAGCGCGCCTGCATCTTGCGACCATCGACGCTTTTGCTCGCGACGCCCTGATGACAGATGGCAAGCAGCTCATCGGCCCATTGGCGCCAGGGCATCTTGAGCTCGAGCAAAGCGGCCCGTCGTTCCTCTAGGCACTCGGCAATCAACTCGGCAGGTTCTTTACCTTCAACGCTATCACGCTCGCTGGCGAACAACCCACGCACTCGCGGCAACAACGCCGCCGGGCCACCCCAGTTACCACGAACCCAGTTCAGCGCATCGCCTTGCATCGGGTAGCAGAACAGTCGCCAGTAGTCGCGCAGGACTTCGCCGAGCAAATCACTGTGATCGGTTTCCAGGGTCTGGGTGAACAGGCTGCCACTGTCGAATGCATGTTCGCGCAGCATGCGCTGGCACCAACTGTGGATGGTCGATACCGCCGCTTCATCCATCCACTGGGCGGCGATGTCCAGGCGGTTTGCACAACCAGGCCACTGTTCGGGGAGGTATTGCTCGCGCAACTCGGCAATCAGGCCATCCGGCGCCGCTGTCTCATCGCGGAAAAACCGCGCAGCCTCAGCCAGCCGTGTGCGAATACGTTCGCGCAGTTCTTTGGTCGCGGCATCGGTGAAGGTCACCACGAGGATTTGCGGCGGCAGCAATTCACGGCCAAAACCACTCGACTCGTCGCCATGGCCAAGGACCAGACGCAAGTACAGCGCAGAAATGGTGAAAGTCTTGCCGGTCCCCGCGCTGGCTTCGATCAGTTGGCTGCCACGCAGGGGGAATGCCAGGGCCAGCGGTGTTTTCGTGGTCATGGGCGCGCCTCCTCGCTCGTCAATGAACGCCAGGGAGCCTCAAGCAGCGGCCGATACAAAGCGTCGCACCAATCGGGGAAGGTCTCGTCGGCAATCAGGACATCGTAGTCGGCGTATTGCCGAGCGAGTGCCGGGCTTTCGCGGCGCTCGCCATCAGTGGTCTGGCCATCGCCTTCATAGGCCTTGCGGGCAGCGGCGTCGGCTTTGACCGGATCGCTTTGAGCCAGCCAGGCGAAGGCTGTTTTTACGGCAATCGGCAACGGCTGGCGCATGCCCGTTTGCCAGGCCAGCAACAGATTACCCAGGACATCAAGTGCTGCATCCTTCGCCAACGGAGCCAGTAGCAGGCTGTCGTCACTGGCCACCAACGCGGTGGTCATCGGCATTCCGCTGGCACAGGCAACCAGGTGATTGATCCATGGTCGCGTCAGACGATGCCATTTGCGGGTCTTGGGCGAGCCGATGCTGTTGGGAATCGTGGTGACCGACAGCAAACCACCGTCCGCCCGTTGATGCAGGCCACTGAGCCAGCCCTCCAGGCGCAGCCCATGCAGTTCCAGACTCACCGGCAACGCGCTGGTGAGCGGGGTCGGCCATAACGCCAGGAGCTGCTGATAGCGCTGCAACAGATCCGGCAGCGGCTCGATCAACTCTCGCTGCAGACATTCGCCAAAACCGGCCATGGGCAAGAGCCCGCTGTTTTGCAGGCGTTTCGCCTGCGCCTCCAGTACCAGATCGGTTTGGTCCAGTTGCCCCAGTGCTGCTTCGAGCAAGCTGTGGCTGAGGCTATAGCGTTGCAACGCATCGAGCACAAATGGCTCTTCATCCGCCAAAGGCGCTTCGGCAGCCTCGAAGAACACCTTAAGTCGCTGACTGAAGAAATGCCGTACCGGATTGCGCAGAAAATCCTGCAATTGACCCAGACTCAGCGGCTCGTCTTGAATGTAGGGTTCAAGAACCTCGATGGCAGGCGTCATACCGCTGGACTGATGAAGTACCTGCCACTCGCTGGCGTAGCTGAACAAATCATCGCCTGCATGGAAGTAGCGCGCACTGAAGGGTTGCAGGGGATGTTCCTGAGTCATGGACTCAAGCAGATCATCATCGTCATTGTGCAATCGCCAACCGCTGGCGAGATGGTCACGCAGCTGTCCTATCAATACCGAGGCAGGACGCTCACTGTTGTCCCGAATACTGCGGCCGACCCAGCTGATATAGAGTTGGTCCCGCGCCGACAACAAGGCTTCCAGCAACAGATAGCGATCATCTTCACGCCGGGAACGATCGCCGGGCCGGTAGTCGCTGCCCATCAGGTCGAAGTCCAGTGGCGGCTGCGCGCGAGGGTAATCGCCGTCATTCATGCCCAGCAGGCAGACCAGTTTGAACGGGATCGCTCGCATGGGCATCAGGGTACAGAAGTTGACGGCACCGGCGAGAAAGCGCTGAGACAAGCGACCTTGGTCGAGGCCAGCCAGCCAGGCTTCACGGACTACGGTCAGTGGTAACTCGTCCTGCAAACCTACCGACTCGCAGGTCTCAAGCCAGGTCTCGCGCAACTCTTCGAGTTGGGCCAATAAATAGTCGTCATGTTCGTTACTGGCCTGGAAGAACAACTGCACCAGTGCTTGCAAGCGGATGCCCCAGAGTTTGGGCGACGCAGGTTGGGTGAGCTCCTGGTGGGCAATCTCCAGTGCATCCAGCAGTGCGACCAAAGGACCTATGAGCGCAGCATCCAGGCCACCGATCTCGTCGTAGGGTTCAATACCCTCGCAGGCACTGGCGCTGCCCACGGCATAACCAAGCAACATCCGTCGCAAGCCGAAACGCCAACTGTTTTGCTCCAGTTCTTCCGGCAGGCCCAGACCCGCACGCTGCTCGGCATTCATCCCCCAACGGATACCTGCGCCTTCGATCCAGCGGTGCAAGGTCGGCAGGTCACGTTCCTCTACGCCGAACCGAGCGCGTAATGCCGGAACGTCCAGCAGATCGAGAATTTCGCTGACAGGGAAGCGACTGTCAGGCAGTTTGAGCAGATGCTCGACAGCGATCAGTAGCGGGTCCCTGCCGCGCTGGCCTTGATCCGCGAGCGTGAAGGGAATGAAGCGTGGGTCGTGGCGATCAAGCTGACCAAAGACAGCGCGGATGTGGGGGGCGTAACTGTCGATGTCTGGAACCATCACGATCACGTCGCGAGGCCTTAAGTCTGGATCAGCACTGAATCGTGCGAGCAGCTGATCGTGGAGAATCTCCACTTCGCGTTGAGCACTATGGGCGATGTGAAAACGGATCGATTCATCCTTTGTCAGATCGACTGCAGGCCAACTCTCGCGAGTTTCGTTCAGGGGGCGCAATTCCAGGATGTCGTCCTGCAACTGATTGAGCATGCTCTGAGGCTGGTTATCGCTGAAAAGGTCGATGCGCCCATCGCGAAATGCCGAGCGATAGCTGTTGGGATCGTCGTAACTGTCGAGCAGATTGATGTAGTCCCGCCCCTGCTTGCCCCACGCCGCCAGTAGCGGGTGGGCATGCTGATGGAGCGTTTGCGGATCAAGCACAACCGGCATGCCGTGCTTGCGAGCCTGGCGCTTGTATTGATGCCGCAACAGGTCTTTATCGGCGACGATGTCTGCCCAATGATGACGACATGGGTTGTGTACGCACAGCAAGACCTGACTGAATCGAGCCAGCCCGGCAAGTGCTTCCAAGGCTTGAGCTGGCAGTGAAGAAATCCCGAAAACAATCACCCTGGAAGGCAATCCACCGGGCGCTCTGTCGAGACCATTGATACGCTCGATAAAGCGTTGGTGGACACCCGCGCGGCTTTGCGCCATGCCTTGTTCACCGACATCCAGCAACAGCGCACGCCACAGCTCTGCTTGCCAGCAGTTGGCCGGGGCCAGGGCTTTGGCTTCGCCTCTGCCATTTCGTAATTGGTGACGGCCTTCTGCCCAGTCTTCGAGCCAGTCCGCCCTGTAAACCTGATATTGGTCGAATAGATCCGCCAGTCGCTCTGCCAATTGATAGCGTTTGCGTAAGTCGGTGTCATTCGTAAGGAAGCGCTGCAGGGGTTCGAAGTGCGGCTGGTTGATCAACTGTGGTAGCAGGCGCATCAGGCGCCAGGTCAGTGGGGCTTTATCGAGCAGGGACTTGGCCGGGATTTCGTCACGTCCCAACACCATGCGATAGAGCTGCCACATGAAGCTGCCTGGCAACTGCACATCGATGGCGGCAGCGATTCCGCAGCCGCCCATGTCGTCATCTTCAGGGTCTTCGGCCAGTGCCAGCTTCAGCCATTGGGCGATGCCGTTGCTCTGCACCAGGGCGATTTCATTTTCCAAGGGAGCCAGCGGGTAGCGCCGCATCCAACTGACCACCAGGCTGCGCAGCTCGTCCAGGCGGTTGCCGTGAACCACCATAAAACCAGCACTAAGGGACGTAGCGTCCGGCATAAAGGCTTCCTTGGGAAAATACAAAAGCTAGGGCCGAACCTTAGCACTGTCGGCAGACCGTGACAGCCGGGAGCGTTCCGATGTTGCTGTACGAACTTTCCTGCGGGCAAAACAAAACCCCTACCTGCATACGCAGATAGGGGTTTCGGAATTTAATCTTGACGATGACCTACTCTCACATGGG